>CAOKNO010000097.1 GCA_948470065.1 uncultured Eubacterium sp.
TACACCTAAGTATCTCATACGGCATTTTTTATGCAAAAACTTGTAAAGTGGTGTAGCACAAATAAAAACATTATTATTGAACCAGAAAAAAGAACAAAGTCAATTGGATGATGCTGATAAGGTTCTGGCACAGATGACAAAGGCACGAAGGGGACTTATTAAAGAATTTTATAATGCTGCGGAGTCTGGAAAGTTTGATAAAAACAAATGCCCATTGTGTGGAACGGATTTTACGGATATAGATTCAGCTATTATAGAAACAGAACAATTTATAAAAAATATTCATACAGATGGGATAAAAATAATAGAAGATATTGAGACACAAATAACAAATTTATTTCAAAAAGAAATTATTCCTGTGTTGAAAGTGTTTCTTGAGGAAAATAAAGTACTAATAAAAATGGATGATACTTTATCAGGATGTAAGAATCTAGCGGTGGAGAAATTACAGCAGTTGTTGGATAAGGTAAAAATATCAGAGTTTAAATCTCAGGGAATAGAAAAATTTGATATTGAAGAATTTTCTCAACAATATGAAAACTTATTGAAAGAACTTCAAGAAAAGGAAGTTCCAAATAAAATTATTTTTCAAGAAAAGCAGGTTGAATTGTATAAATCCATTCACAATACCTATTATCATAATGAAAAACCGTATCACACAGTGGGAGAGTTACAAAGCAAGGAACAATATGTTGCGAAGTTATTTAATGATAATCTTTCTCAGCAGCTTTCTACGGAAGAGGCCCGACTAAGAAAACTAAAAAGAGATTATGAGGAATACAAGAATAAAACAAAGGATATGACAGATGCAATAAAAGTATTGGTTGGTAAATATGAAGATGCGAATAAAGAATATCAAACACAGCTTCTTAATGCAATTAAAATTCCTTTAATGGTGTATAGTGGAAGGATTATACAAAATTATCCGTTAGGGTTGGGAATTAGAGCAGTCATTAAAACCAATCAGTTAGTATTTGAAGCAGCTTCTAAGAGTGGAAGTGATGTTTATAATATTTTAAGTACAGGACAATTGAATGGTCTTTCGATTGCGCTTTTACTTTCAATAAAAAATGTGTATGGTGATACGAAAGGGTTAGACATTTTACTGATAGATGATCCACTTCAAACAATTGATGATATTAGTGCAATTTCGCTTGCGGATTTGTTGACACAGCAGGGAATAGGGCAAATTGTATTGTCTACGCATGAGGAGGCAAAAGCAGCATTGCTACGATATAAATTTAAACATGCAGGAATGAGTGTTCGGGAACAGAACATGCAAGCACTTTATATGAAAACAGTAACAGAAGAATAGAAAAAGAGAGAAAAGCTAGTAGTGGAGGGCTGAGACTTTACTACTAGCTCTTCTTATGGAAAATAACACACAGTACACAAGTGTGCATACAGTTAAAGCCTCTATTTTCAAGGCATAAGGGGATAGGGGTACAGTTTACCGATGAGCCGACCGGGAATTTGGATTCCCGTACTAGCCTGAATGTGGTTAGCCTGCTGAAGGTGACAGGGCAGAAATTCCACCAGACCATTGTGATGATTACCCACGACGAGGCGATTGCCCAGATGGCGGACAGGGTGGTACGTATCGAGGATGGGAAAATCGTACAAGCGAACGGAGGGCGCCAGGCAGAAGGGGGAGAAGGGGTATGATAAAGGTGAGGAATAAAAAGGCGATCTGCCGCCTTTCTTTGCGGATGCTCCTTGAAGGGAAGCAAAAATGCCTGCCTGGGGCATTTGCCATATTGCTGACCACGATGTTATTTACGGCGTTATTTACCATTGGCGGAAGCTTGCTGGATGCATACCGGGATGCGGCTATGCGGCAGATGGGCAGCAAGGCTATGGCAGGGGTGAAATTTGTCCGTGAAGAGGATTATAAGAGGCTCTCTAGCGACCCGTCCGTGCGCTGCGCAAGATACCGTATCCTTCTGGGGCGTGCGGCAGATGAAACGTTGTATAAATTAAGCACAGAGGTAAGTTATGCAACGGCAGAAGAAGCGGATTCTATGTTCTGCATCCCGACGGAAGGGAGGATGCCAGAGGGAAGGCTTGAAATTGCCACAAGTACGCTAGTGCTGGACGCTCTGGGCGTGCCGGCCAGGATTGGGGAAACGGTTCCTATGACCATTGACATGGATGGGAAGAAGGTGCAGGAAACGTTTATCCTTTCGGGATATTGGAAGGGGGATCCGGTGGCTGCTGCGCAGCAGAGCTGGGTTTCCAAGGAGTATTGTGAGGAAATGGCGCCTGCGCCGGAGCATTCCTTCTATGAAACAGGAGGGATACGGTATGCAGGTTATTGGATGGTGGATTTTGATTTTGCAAACGCCTGGGATCTGGAAGGCAGAACAAGCGCTTTGCTTATAAGAAACGGTTATGATATCAGTAAGGTTGCCGCTTCTGTCAACTATGCCTATGGAGTCGTCGGCATAGACGTTGGGACGTTAGGTATGGTAGTGGGCCTGTTATGCTTGATTATGGCGTCAGGCTACCTGATAATTTATAATATTTTTGCGTTAAATGTGGTAGGGGATATCCAAAGCTATGGGCTGTTGAAAACGGTTGGAACCACAGGAAGGCAGTTAAAACGGCTGGTGCGCTGCCAGGCGCTGCTCTTGTCGGCCGTGGGTATCCCGGGCGGCCTGATCCTTGGGGCGTTGCTTGGGAAATGCCTTCTGCCTGCTGTGGGAAAGAATTTTTCGGAAGGCATGGACATTGGGGTTTCGTTGCATCCGTTCCTATTTTTGGGAGCGTCCTGTTTTTCTTTTGCAACGGTATGGATAAGCTGTAGGAAGCCGTGCAGGCTGGCTGCGAAGGTATCCCCCGTCGAGGCGGCCCGTTACTTGGATATTACGAGGACTGGCAAGCAGAAAAGGAAGCGTAAGCTGACGGCTGCATCGTTTGCTTTAGCAAATATAAGGCGCAGCCCTAAGAAAGTAGCGGTAGTAGTCGTTTCCCTGTCCATGAGCCTGGTATTGCTCAATTCTGTTTATGCGCTGATCCGTGGGTTTGATATGGGTCAGTATGTTTCGCGTTCGATTGTTGGGGACGCAATGGTATCGGATGCTTCGGTTTTCCAGCCTGCCGTTTCAGAAGGGGATACTGCCGGCGTGGCAGAGGAAATGCAAAAAGGGCTGGCGCAGCTTTTAGGGGTGGCGGAAAGCCATCGGATCTACAACAGTGCAGATCCTTATTTGAAGTTCGATGCTGTAGGCAAAGAACGGGTATTAACGGCAATACAAGAAGAAACCGCATATCTAGAAGAGGGAAAAGATGACGCCATATTGCAGCTTTTTTTAAGCGAAGGGTTGCTGTGCTGCCAATTGTATGGGCTGGATGAATGGGGGCTTTCCCAGGTAATGGTGGAAAAAGGCAGTATTGATTTGGAAAAATTTAAGACAGGGGATTATATTATCTTAAATACCATTGGCATGGGCAGGGAAGGCGATCCATTGATGGGCATGTACGCTGACGTAGGGGATACGGTTTCCATCGAGCTGCCAGATGGGAGCGTCAAGGAGTATAAGGTCATGGCAATCGGGGATATCCCATATGCTATGACCAGCCGGGTTTCGTATTACCTGCAGACTCTGGCGGTTTTGCCAGAACAGGAATTTCTAGCACATACGGAGGAAACCGGGGCGTTGTTCCAGACGCTGGTAGCAGAAAAGGGGCAGGAGGAAGCAATGGAACAGTCCTTGGAGCAATACATAGAGGAGGAATGCCCCTCATTACTGTACAGATCTAAGAAATTCTATGAAAAAGAATTGCAGGGGTATATACAGACGTATTGGGTTGTAGGCGGCAGCCTGAGCGTCCTGCTTGCCATGATTGGGATTTTGAATTTTACAAATGGAATGGTGACGGGGATCCTGGCAAGGAAGAGAGAACTTGCAATGATGGAGGCTGTAGGGATGACCAGGAAGCAATTGAAAGCAATGCTTGCTTGGGAAGGGGGGATCTATGCAGCGCTGGTAGCCCTTTGTTCCTTGGCCGTCAGCGCAGGAGTGAACGCAACATTACTGAGCACGGACGGGATTGCATGGTTTTATAAAAGCCATTTCACGGTAATGCCAGTTGCAGCCTGCATCCCAGTATTGCTGTCCCTCTCATGCTCGATCCCGCTTGTGGTTTACCGCAAGGCAATGAAACAGACTGTCGTGGAACGGCTGCGCGGATAGAACGAGCAGAAGAAAGCGCTCAATATATTCTGATGTCACATATTGAGTAGGTCAGCGTGCGTCCCAGTACGGATAAGGTACAAGAGCCAGTCAGGGGCAATATGGCGCTCTCTTTCTCCAGCATGATTGCCGGATAGGTTATGGTCACGGTTTTTTACTGGTAATGATGCAGGAATACGCAAGGTATCAATGATAGATTGAAGCAGTTCCATATTATACCCACGCTTTAAACACAGCTTATAATCTCTCTTGAATTTGGAAGAGGTATTTAATTTTAACATGACTTATTCTTCTGACAGCATAGCAAAGAAATCAGAAGTAGAGCCGTCAAAGTGTTCTCCTGCGCCAGTTTCAATCATTGCCTGAACCTCTGTCATAGCTTCTAAAGTTTCACTATTTGGTGTCTCGTCTGGCAAAGATGCACCTTGCAGATAAGGGATAACATAAAGCAATTTCTAGGACAGACGCGTCTGTCCAATCCATACAAAAGCGGGCTCCAGATGCCGTCGCAAGTCGCCCTTTTTTGTACAGATTGTACAGCCGCTGTTTCTAGAAAGGGCGTTTTGCAATCGCCTCTCTTTTTTTCTATATTAAGAAAGGTAGTTTGCGCAATGGCAAATGAGTTGAAAAAAGCTGGGTATGTTGTTTCCTAGGCATTCGGAAAAGCATGGCAGAGAGTAAAGCTGTCAATGAAAATCAGAGCGGCAGTATTGGGATAAAGAGTAATAAATAAGATGGAGAAATGAGAACGTTAGTTCGTAAAGAAAAAAGACTTGACACTATTTTTCTTTTGTAGTAAGATAGCAAAGGTGATTGGAATGGAGAAAAAGGTGATGCAGACATATCTTTATGATTTCTATGGCGAACTGCTGACAGAGCATCAGAGGAATATTTATGAAGATTTTGTCTTGAATGATTTCTCGCTGAGTGAGATTGCACAAGAAGCCGGGATCAGCCGCCAGGGCGTTTATGATTTGGTCAGGCGCTGCGATAAGATTTTAGGCGGTTATGAAGAGAAGCTGCATCTTTTGGAGCGTTTTTTAAAGACAAAGGAACAGATCAGCCGGATCCAGGCAATCGCCAAAGGCTGCGGCAACCAGGGGTTCGAAGCAATGGCTGAGATTTTGGCTATTTCCGAGGAAGTTTTGAATGAACTATAAGAGGTGAAGTATGGCATTTGACAGCTTATCTGAAAAATTGCAGAATGTGTTCAAGTCTTTGCGGAGCAAGGGGCTTTTGACGGAAGAGGATGTAAAGACAGCCTTGAAGGAAGTAAAGCTTGCATTGTTAGAGGCAGATGTCAACTTCAAAGTTGTAAAACAGTTCGTGAAGTCCGTACAGGAACGCGCCGTAGGCCAGGATGTGATGAACGGCCTGAACCCAGGCCAGATGGTGATTAAGATTGTAAATGAAGAGCTTGTCGCATTGATGGGTTCGGAAACGACAGAGCTTGCGCTTCGGTCAGGCGGCGGGATTACCGTTATCCTGATGGCGGGCTTGCAAGGGGCAGGTAAGACTACGACGACGGCGAAGATTGCAGGGAAGCTGAAGCAGAAGGGCAAGAAGCCTTTGCTTGTCGCATGCGACGTATACCGTCCGGCGGCAATCCAACAGCTCCAGATCAATGGGAAGAAGCAAGGGGTGGAAGTATTTTCCATGGGCGACAGCCATAAGCCGGTGAACATTGCCAAGGCCGCTATGGAGCATGCAAAGGCAAATGGGTTCCAGGTGGTGATTTTGGATACCGCGGGGCGGCTCCATATTGACGAAGGGATGATGGAAGAGTTACAGGAGATCAAAGCAGAGATCGAGGTAGATCAGACCATCCTGGTCGTAGACGCTATGACTGGGCAGGACGCTGTGAATGTGGCGTCCACGTTCCAAGAGAAGATTGGGATAGACGGCGTGATCCTTACGAAGCTAGACGGCGACACCAGGGGCGGGGCGGCATTGTCCATCCGCGCAGTCACCGGGAAGCCAATCTTATATGTCGGCATGGGCGAGAAGTTATCTGATTTGGAACAGTTCTACCCGGAGCGTATGGCGAACCGGATCCTTGGTATGGGCGATGTACTGACCTTGATTGAGAAAGCCCAGGAAACGATTGATGAAGAAAAAGCCAAGGAATTAGAACAGAAGATGATCAAAGCCGAGTTTGGCTTTGACGACTATTTGGAATCTATGAGCCAGATGAAGAAATTAGGCGGGATTGCCAGTATGCTGCAGATGATGCCAGGCTTTGACAGTTCCCAGATTGCTGAGATTGAGAATGCTATGGATGAGAAAAAGATGGCGCGCATCGAAGGGATTATTTATTCCATGACGCCGAAGGAACGCTCGAACCCATCCATCTTGAATCCCAGCAGGAAACGAAGGATCGCAAAAGGAGCCGGGGTGGATATCAGTGAAGTGAACCGCCTGGTGAAACAGTTTGAGCAGTCCAGGAAGATGATGAAGCAGCTTCCCGGCATGATGGGCGGCAAAGGGAAGCGCCGCGGGAGATTTCGGAATCCATTTGGCTTCTGAGAGAAGACGTTAGTAACAGGGGAATCTCCCTGATTACCATAGAACACTCAAAGGAATAATGACAGGAGGTGAAATAAAATGGTAAAGATTAGGTTAAAGAGGATGGGACAGAAGAAGGCTCCGTTCTACCGGATTGTCGTAGCTGATTCCAGATCCCCAAGGGACGGCAGGTTTATTGAGGAAATCGGGACATACGATCCGACCAAGGATCCGAGTGAATTTCATATCAATGAGGAATTGGCGAAGAAATGGTTGGCAAATGGCGCCCAGCCTACCGAAGTCGTAGGGAAAATCTTCAAGCTTGCCGGGGTTGAGAAATAACCTTATATGAGGTGATGTCATGAAAGAATTAGTAGAGGTGATTGCGAAGGCGCTTGTGGACAATCCTGCGGAGGTTGCCGTTACGGAAACAGAGAGCGAAAAGGCGATCGTGCTGGAACTGCACGTCGCCCAGTCCGACATGGGAAAAGTAATTGGCAAACAGGGACGCATTGCAAAAGCCATACGTGCAGTTGTGAAAGCAGCGGCAGCAAAGAGTGAGAAAAAAGTAATTGTAGATATTATGCAATAAGCAACCAGTAAAATCACAGTGGAAGGACACTGTGATTTTTTGGACTGGGATAAGGAAGAGGAAGATATGGAAGATTGGTTCCAAATCGGGATTGTTACAAACACCCATGGGCTACATGGGGAGGTAAAGGTATTCCCGACAACGGATGATGCGAAACGTTTTAAAAAGCTTGAAGAAGTCTTTTTGGAAACCAAAGCTGGGAAAATCCCATTAAAGGTTGCCCAGGCCAGGTTCTCCAAGCAGATGGTGATTTTAAAGTTCCAAGGCAAGGATCGGATCGAAGATGTGCAGGGGTTCCGAGGGAATGGGCTTTTTGTAACGCGGGAACATGCCGTGGAGTGCAAGGAAGGCGAATATTATATTGCAGACCTGATCGGCATGGAAGCTGTGGACGAGGATGGCTTGCTCTTAGGACGGGTGGCGGATGTGATACAGACCGGGGCGAACGACGTCTATGTGGTGCAGGTTTTGGAAACATCCCCTTATGTGTCCAGGGTTCCCGGGAAGAACAAAGAGCTGCTTCTTCCGGCCATCAAGGAATGTATTTTGGATGTGGATGTGCCTGCTGGGCGGATAACCGTACATCTGATGGAAGGGCTGCTAGAGCCAGAGGGATGAAGCAGGCCTTTTTGCCGCGCAGGCGAAAGGATGCACAGAGAAAGGAAACAGCAATGAATTTCTATATATTGACCTTATTTCCTGAAATGGTAATGCATGGGCTGAATACGAGCATTATCGGCAGGGCGTCCGCAGCCGGGCTGTTGCATCTAGAGGCCGTCGATATCCGGGCGTATTCTGCAAATAAGCACCACAAGGTAGACGACTACCCATACGGAGGAGGGGCAGGGATGCTGATGCAGGCTCAGCCCGTGTACGATGCATGGCAGTCTGTTGTAAGTAAAATTGGCAAAAAGCCGCGCTGTGTCTATGTTACGCCGCAGGGTAGGACGTTCCGGCAGGAGGATGCGAAAGCATTTGCAGAAGAATCCGATCTGATTTTGCTGTGCGGCCATTACGAAGGGATTGACGAGCGGGCGCTAGAAGAAATCGCGACGGATTATATTTCCATTGGAGATTATGTGCTGACAGGCGGCGAGCTTCCGGCTATGGTATTGGTAGACGCCATTTCCCGCATGGTTCCAGGCGTGCTGACAAACCAGGAATCCGGATCGGCGGAATCCTTTGAGGGAAGCTTATTGGAATATCCACAGTATTCCAGGCCAGAAGAATGGCATGGGAAGAAAGTGCCGGACGTCCTTTTATCCGGGCATCATAAGAATATAGCGGCATGGCGCAGGGAACAGTCCTTGCAGCGGACCTTTGAGCGGCGGCCGGATCTGCTAGAAAAGGCGGAACTGTCAGAATATGAGAAACAGTGGCTAGAAGAAAAGAAGATGGCAGGACATGAGAAACAGTGACCAGAAGGCAAGGAGATAGCTGTAAGAAACAATCAGTAACACGGCGAAGCTTCTTTGAATTGGAAAATAGGACAGGCGAAAGGACGTACAGAAGGCCGATAGAATGTAAAAAAGGATGGGGAGCGGTAAGGAGCCAGTGGAAAAATGATTGGGGAATGGGGAGAAATAAGGAGCCAATAGAAAATTAATTGGGGAATGGAGAGAAGTAAGTGACTAGGGAAAAGGGAACAGTAGTTTACAGGAATTAGGGAAAGCATTTCTCAGAAAGAGAGGATTGTATATGGAAACGAAAAAAAGAGTATCCAGAAGGACAGGTAGGAAACCAGGGAGTAGTGCGGCACGTATTTTTTTGGCGTCCTTATTCTTAGCGCTGGGGTTTGGGGCGGCTGTATGGTATGGGCAGACGGAAACAGCATATGCCCATTATACAGGGACTGTTGAAATGAAAGTGGATCATGCAAAGGATTGTCCATGCGGCTCGCCGGAATTGGGCAGCTATTATTTTATCCCAGGAAGCGAGCATAAGTTCCAGACGTCTGTTCTGCAGTTGTCTAACAGTGTTAAGATAGACCGGGTGATCGGGTTGAAGTATGAATGGAACGCTAAGAAAGGGGTTTCCCTGGTGAAGACAGAGGGAGACGCCGTATGGGTTAAGATAGAAAGCGGAGATCAGGATTCTTTTTCTGTTGAATTGGCTTTTTCCTATACAGGTTATGTAAGCGAGGGCGTGGAATACCAGGAAGTGGAAAGCGGGCTGTCTTCTGGAGGAGGAGAGGTTAGAAAAGAGTTTTACCTTGTAACAGAACAGTGCAACCCCAAAATTGAAATCCAGGAAGGGAAATCACAGACATTAAAGGTGTATGCAAAACATTTTACCGTTGCAGATCCTTATGGTAAGGATGTAAAGGAAATTACTTCCTGGATTGACTGGAGCAAGGCGGATGTAAGATGCTCGACCGTAGGCGGGAAGGATGTTGTTGAACTTACCTCTAATGGGGTGTTGAAGGCTATAGGAGGAATTAAAAAATCAGAGGATTTTAGGGTTAGCATTTTCCAGGCGGTTTATAAGAGCGATAAGGTTCCTTCTGGGACGGTCTGCTGGGTGATTGGGGATCCTGTCCGCGGGGCAGTCGCAAAGAAGCCGGTAGCTGTAAAGGATACTGTGACGCAAGGTTCCCTTGTTTATACTGTGACAAAGACAGGTAAGTCCAGGGCGGTTGCGCTTACCGGTGTGAAAAATGCCCCTGCGTCCCTGGTAATCCCAGATACCATAAAGATTGGGGACGAATCCTACCAGGTAACAGCCATTTCCGGCGGCGTATGCAAAAATGCAAAGGCGCTTCGGTCTGTAAGCATTGGGAAATACGTCGCATCCATTGGGAACGGGGCGTTTTATGGATGCAGCGCATTGTCCTCTGTGAACGGCTGCGCGAATGTGCAGACCATTGGGAAGCAGGCGTTTTCTGGCTGTAAGAAGCTGTCCGCCGTAAAAGGCTGCGCAAAGGCTGCAACTGTTGGGGAGAAAGCATTTTTCAATTGCACAAAGCTGAAGACGGTGGGCAACAGCAATGGGTCAGTCAGCCTGGCAAGCGTTAAAAGCATAGGGGCAAGCGCCTTTTCCGGCTGTAAGTCCCTTAAAAAAGTGAACCTGACGTCCGGCGTGCTGACAAAAATCGGAAACGGCGCGTTTGCAAGCTGTACTTCCCTTACAAGCTTTACGGCTAAGTCCACAAAGCTTTCGACGATTGGGAAGCAGGCGTTTTATGGCGATAAAAAGCTAGGGGCAATCTCACTTAAGACTTCAAAACTGACAAAAGGGAAGATGGGCGCAAACGCGTTCCGCGGGATCAAGGCATCTTGTAAGTTCAAAGTCCCATCGAAAAAGGTATCTTCTTACAAAGCGATGTTCAAAGCAAAAGGCGCTGGGAAGAAGATAAAGGTAACAAAGCTGTAATAAGTCCATAGATACAAAGGAACAAATCCCTGAACCGTAGATTTCGTAAGGTTCGGGGATTTGTTTGTTTCATAGGAAAGCACGCCCTATGAAACAAAAACGCTCCGCGTGAACCAGGTCATGGCTAATTAGAGGTAATCAAAAGAGGAAAGGAAAAGCACAATCCAGACGGAACCGGCGATACCGTCAAGAAATATTTGTGAGTTAGCAAGAATCCTGATATAATGGGTACAAACGCCCATCCGGGGCAGAAAGGCAGGGAGAAAAATGCACATCAGCTACAAACCGCTCTGGCACACACTGATAGAGCGCAACATGAGGAAAGAGGATTTAAGGCTTGCCGCTGGCCTGACCACAAATATGATAGCCAACATGGGCAAAGAAGGGAAACATATCAGCATGGACACACTTGCCCGTATTTGCGAAACGCTGG
>CAOKNO010000098.1 GCA_948470065.1 uncultured Eubacterium sp.
GTACAGATTGTACATCCGCTGTTTCTAGAAAGGGAGTTTTGCAATCGCCTATTATACATTCCAGAATAGGATAGCAGTCTATTGTTCTTTTTTACTTCCAAACAACAGCCGCTACAAACATTGATGGCTATTGTCCCCTCTTATTTCCTACAGCAACCGCTACAGCTTTTACATTCCTGAAATGGCTCATCAGCATTTATGTTTCCGCTATGGCCTGGTACGCCATCCTGCCCGCTGTCATAAACAGCCATGCTTTCTTCATAAAGCCCTGTCAGGATACATACGGCCTGGGCAGAGATGCCTTCTTTGCGCCCGGTGAAGCCCAGACCCTCTTCTGTCGTAGCCTTAATATTGATCTGGCTGCTGGATATCCCAAGCGTTTGCGCCACGTTTGCTTCCATTTGTGGAATATAAGGGCGCAGCTTTGGCTTCTGTGCGATAACCGTAGCGTCAATATTCCCAATGGCATGACCTTCTTGCCCCAGCAGGCTGCCTACCTCAGAGAGCAGCTTAAGGCTTGAGATCCCTCGGTAGGAATCATCTGTATCAGGAAAGCGCTTTCCGATATCCCCCAGCGCAGCCGCGCCTAACAGGGCGTCCATAATTGCATGTACCAGAACATCTGCATCCGAATGGCCTTCCAATCCCATGTGATGTGGGATTTCCACGCCTCCTAAAATCAATTTCCGTCCTTCTGTAAGCTTGTGGACGTCATAACCTATACCAATTCTCATACGCGCTCCTTTGCCCCCTCTATGTACCGTTCCAATCTATGCGCTGTACCCATGCCTTACTGCTTACTTGCCCTCGTAAGTAATCAGGCTTTCCATCTCGTAGCCAGAGAGTTTTTCCCTGCCCTTTAACCCGGCAAGTTCCATTACAAAACAGATTTTTACTACCTGGCCGCCCAATTGCTCTACCAGCCTGATAATGGCTTCGATTGTCCCTCCGGTTGCAATCAGATCGTCTACAATCACTACCTTCTGGCCAGGCTGGATGGCGTCCTTGTGCATTTCAATGACAGCGCTGCCATATTCCAAATCGTATTCTGCTGCAATGGTTTCACAAGGCAGCTTGCCTTTCTTACGGACAGGCACAAACCCTTTGTTCATTTCATATGCAATCGGAACCCCAAAAATAAACCCGCGGGACTCTGGCCCAACCACAACGTCAAATTCCAATCCATCCAGGCTATGCAATAACTGTTCTATCGCCAAATGCAAGCCGTCTGCATCTTGCAGGATACTGGTAATATCCCGGAAAATAATGCCTGGCTCCGGGAAATCTGGTATGCTCCTTACGTATTCTTCTAGCTTTTTCATATCTTATTCCTTCCTAAACTAATTCTTTTCGGAATTTCTTCCTTATTCCTTCTGGCTTCCTTCCACGATTCCTGTTTTCCTGCTTCTTCCTTATTACTTGTTAATTCTTCAGCATTTCCTTTGCATATGCTAACGCAGACGCTACCGTATCGTCCATATCGAAGTAACGGTATTGGCCAAGCCTGCCTCCAAAGGCTACATTCCCTTCTTTCCTGGCGGCTTCCTGGTATTTCTGGTACAATGCTGCATTTTTTGCATCGTTCATCGGATAATAAGGTTCGTCCCCTATCGTCCATGCCTTCGGGTATTCCCTGGTTATTACCGTTTTCGGCTGCGTGCCGTATTCAAAATGCTTATGTTCAATAATCCTGGTATACGGAACTTCGTATTCGGTATAATTCACAACCGCATTCCCCTGATGGTTTTCTTCGTCTAGGATTTCTGTTTCAAACCTGAGCGAACGGTATTCAAGCGCGCCGAAACAGTAATCAAAGTAAGCATCGATCATACCCGTATAAATTACCTGATCCGCCAGGCCCTTATAGTATTCCCTGTTTTCCAGGAAATCTTCCCCCAGCCTTACTTCTATCCCTTCGAAAAGCTTTTCAACCATCTTCGTATACCCGCCGACCGGGATGCCCTGGTAGGCGTCGTCGAAATAATTATTGTCATACGTAAAGCGTACCGGGAGCCGCCGGATGATAAATGCCGGAAGTTCTGTGGCTCGCCGGCCCCATTGCTTTTCCGTATAGCCCTTGACCAGACGTTCGTAGACGTCGCGCCCTACCAGGTTCAGCGCCTGCTCTTCTAAGTTTTGGGGATGTCCTACAGCGCATTCCCTCTTCTGCTCCTCAATCTTTTCTTTTGCCTCCTTAGGCGTCGCTACCCCCCATAGCTTGTGGAACGTATTCATATTAAACGGCAAATTATAAATCTCGCCTTTGTAATTTGCCACCGGCATATTGGTATAGCGGTTAAATTCTGCAAACTGCCGGACATAATCCCAGACTTCCCGGTTGGATGTGTGGAAAATATGCGCGCCATACACATGGACTTGGATCCCTTCGGTTTCCTGGGTATAAATATTCCCAGCAATGTGATCCCTTTTTTCTATCACAAGGCATTTCTTCCCGGCTTGTTTTGCTTCCCTTGCAAACACCGCGCCGAATAACCCTGCCCCTACAATCAAATAATCATATGTCTTCATTCTGCTCGCTCCTTATGATTTTATGCCGCCCTATGGGCAGTAGCCTGGTTGCTGCCATTTCTTTCCGGTATCTTAGCGCCCGCTTCCTCATCCATCTGCTATAATAGAGTTATCTTCCCAACCCAGAAACAGAATCCCGCCTACCGAATCGGAACTATAACAACAAAGGCAAATAGTAGGAGGTCAAAGATGGTAATTAATAGCATACAGGAAAGCAACACTTTGGAATTATTGGAAAAATTAAAGGAAGAAAACATTAAATTACACGAAGAAAACCGGAAGTTGAGCGAAACCGTTGAATGGATGCATGACACCATCTGGAACCTCGTACATATCAACCGGATGAAAAACTGATTCCCCCTGTCTGTTTCATTGCGGCTGGCCCATGCAATGGCGCTACAGCTTCTGGGGCTGCCCCGTCAAGGAACATCCTTAACCGTTCTTTCCTGCGGCAGCCCTCGCCCCTTTCTAGTCTTCGCGTTTCCTCACCAATACAATCTTCGTGATTCCATTGCTGGAATCATCTTTCCTCATCTGCAGTTCCGGGAATGATTCGATCAGCTTCCCAAATTTATGGTATCCATAATTCCTACAGTCAAAATCAGAATATAGCCTTTGGATCATATTGCCCAATTCTGACAGATACATCCATCCATCTTCATCGGAATTTTCATCCAGTAACGATACGACTGTCGCTTTGATTTCTTTTAAGTTTGTAATCGGCTCGGCGTCTTTGGGCTGGATCTTCTCAGGCTCCGTATTCCGCGGCCCAGGTTTGCGCCCACGTTCCTGGGCATTGTTCTTCGGCTCTGTCCGGTTATTCTTATACAGTACGTCCAAGGTCTTAAACTTCTCGCATGCCCGGACAAACGGCGTCGGGGTCTTGCTCTCCCCCATCCCAATCACACGTTTGCCGGATTCTCGCAGGCGCGTAGCCAGCCTTGTAAAATCACTGTCAGAAGAAACGATGATAAACCCATCTACATCATTCGTATACAAGATATCCATCGCATCAATAATCATTGCGGAATCAGAAGCGTTCTTCCCAACGGTGTAATTGTACTGCTGTACTGGAATCAAAGAATTTTCCAGCAACAATTCCCGCCAGGAATTTTTGGAACTAGACGTCCAGTCCCCATATATCCTCCGTATAGTCACAGTCCCCAGGCTCTTCGCCTCTTTCGTTACAATGTCGATATATTTCGAAGATACATTATCTGCATCAATCAGCAATGCATATGTCTTCTCATCACCCATATCCTTCTCCTTTCACTTTCTGTTATGGGCTGTTTTCCCCATTTTACTTCATATCCGGCATCATCCCGCTCTATTATAATACTTTTTGTGCCAAGAAACAAGCTTCGAAACCTTTCCTTTACAGATACCTGGAATTTCTGTATAATAACTTTGGCAAACGCATATAGACAATTGTGAAACATCCTCTGTAAGCAACGTACCTGCGAAACCTTCTCTAGGACAGACGCGTCTGTCCTAGAAAGGGCGTTTTGCAATCGCCTATATGATGCAAATAGGGAATTGCGAAACGTTCTCTGCAACAGACGCGTTTGTTTCATCCATACAAAAGCGGGCTCCAGATGCCGTCGCAAGTCGCCCTTATTTTGTATGGATGAAACAAACGCTGTTCCTAGATATTGAGTTTCGCAAACGCCTATGATGCAAAAGCTGAAAGGAGATGCTGTTATGAAACATAGGTTGAGCAGGGTGCAGACCATTGCTCTTGGTTTTTTGTTGATTATCTTGCTTGGGACCTTGCTCTTAATGTTGCCGGCTGCTTCTAGGAACGGCCAGAGCGCGGGCTTTTTCCACGCGTTGTTCACCTCTACCAGCAGTACCTGCGTGACGGGCCTTGTGGTCGTGGATACTTATACGAACTGGAGCTTCTTTGGGCAGGCTGTCATCCTTGCCTTAATCCAGATCGGGGGGTTAGGCTTTATTACAATCAGCGTATTTTTTGCAATCTTTTTAAAACGTAAGATCGGGCTAAAGGAACGTAACTTAATCCAAGAAAGCGTCAATACGCTTCAGATTGGCGGAACGGTGCGCCTGGTACAAAAAATCGTGCGCTATACAGCCATTATCGAAGGGACGGGAGCCGTTTTACTCATGCTGCGCTTTATCCCGCAGTTTGGCTGGCCAAAAGGGATTTGGTATGGCATATTCCATTCTATTTCCGCATTCTGCAACGCAGGCTTTGATCTGATGGGGCAATTTGAGCCATACTGTTCTTTGGTCCAGTATTACGACGACGTACTAGTCAACCTTGTGATTATGGCATTGATCCTGTTGGGCGGCCTTGGGTTTATTGTATGGGACGATCTTTCCGTGCACAAATTCCATTTCCGGAAATACCTGCTTCATACCAAAATCGTACTCACGGTTACGGCTGGCCTGATCCTGGGCGGCGCATTGTGTTTTTATATTTTTGAAAGAGAGAACCTCTTGGCCGGCATGGATTTCAAGGGGCAGCTTTTGTCCTCTCTGTTTGGAGCAGTCACTCCAAGGACAGCCGGATTCAATACCACAGATACAGGCGCTTATACAGAAGGCGCCAGGCTTCTTACGGTACTTCTGATGTTTATTGGCGGAAGCCCTGGGTCGACTGCGGGCGGGGTGAAGACGACAACCTTAATGGTAATCCTTTTATACATCTGGTCCAGCCTGCGGAACAAACGCGGATTGAATATCTTTGGCAGGCGGCTAGACGAGGACTCCATCAAAAAAGCCAGCACCGTATTTTTCATCAACCTGCTGCTGGCCTCTTCAAGCGCGCTGCTTATGTGCGGCTTAGAGCCTGCGCTCCCCATGTCCGACATTTTTATGGAAACATTTTCCGCCATCGGGACTGTCGGCATTTCGACCGGTATTACGCGCAGCCTTAGCATGGCTTCAAAATGCCTGCTGATTTTATTGATGTATAGCGGAAGGATCGGGAGCATGTCGTTTGCCCTGTCCTTTACAGAGAAAAAACAAGGTTCTTTGGTAAAGCTGCCCATTGAGCGCATTACCATTGGGTAAGACAGATTGGAGGAAAGCATGAAATCAATTCTAGTCATTGGGATAGGAAGGTTCGGGCGGCATTTATGTATAGATTTGGCCGAGAACGGCAATGATGTTATGGCTGTAGATGAAAACGAAGAGAATTTAGAAGATTTGCTGCCAGTCGTTACAAGCGCCAAAATTGGGGACTGCACGAAGGAAGACGTATTGAAAAGCTTCGGCGTACGGAACTTTGACATTTGCTTCGTATGTATCGGGACAAATTTCCAGAGCAGCCTGGAAGTGACCAGCCTGCTCAAGGATCTAGGCGCGCCTTATGTTATCAGCAAGGCCACGCGCGACATACAAGCAAAATTCCTGCTAAAAAACGGGGCGGACGAGGTCGTATACCCTGACCGGGACATCGCCAAACGGATTGCCATCAAGGTAAGCGCAAACCATGTATACGATTACCTGGAATTAGGGGATTACTCTATTTATGAAATCCAGCCTTTAGACGAGTGGGTAGGGAAATCCATCCGGGAAATGAATTTCCGGGTAAAATACAATGCAAATATCCTTGGGATTAAACAGCATGGAGAAACCGAAATGCTGCCAGACGCCGACCATGTGTTCCAGAAAGAAGAGCATCTAATGTTAATTGGGAAAAAGGCTGATATTGACCGTATCTTAAAAAGGCTGTAAACAGAAAGGGGAAATCATATGCCACAGGGAAATCCAAAAACCGGGGAACTTTATACACATGTAAAAGGCGGGCTATACCAGATCGTCACTTCTGCCGAACACGCAGACACAGGCGAAACCCTTGTGATCTACCAGGCGTTGTACCCGCCGTTCCAAACGTATGCAAGGCCAGAGGCCCAATTTACCAGCCAGATCGATCCTGGCTCCTATCCGAAAACAGAACAACGTTATCTGTTCCAACTCACCGCCCCAACGGCTGACGGGAACGGGCACGTACCAGCGGAAGAAAAGCTTATGGCGTTTTTTGATGCGGATTCTATGGAAGAGAAATATCAAATCCTTCTGGGAATGGAAGACGATGTGACAGACCGTATGATCAATAATATGGCAGTCGTACTTGACGTCGTGATCAATGAAGGTCCCTTGGAACAGCGGTACGAAGAACTAAAGCGTTGTATCCGTACCTTCCAAAAATACGAAAATACCCGTCTACGGTAACAGGGAGCCGTTGCTCCATAGATGATCGTCCATCTATTTTGCAACGGCTCCCTTTTGCTATCTTCCCAACCGCTTATTTCTTGATTTTAATTTTCTTCTTCGGGCTATTCAGGCCGTAGACACGCTTTCCTCCAATTGTCGTATAAGCGCGTACCTTTACGTAATACGTCTTGTTTTTCTTCAGCCCGCTTAAGGTTATGCTTGTTCCCGTTGTGGTTTTCTTCTTCGCAGATTTGAAGTTTTTATTTGTCGCATACGTAATTTCGTATCCTTTTACACCTGCGGATTTGCTGAATTTCACCACAACCTTCTTGCCCTTCTTATTCGTGATCTTACGGATCTTGACTTTCTTCGGCACAATTTGGAACTTCACGGTTTTGCTTCCGGTATAGCTGCCAATCCCAGTTACAACAACGGTTCCTTGGCCAACCTTTTTATTGTTGGAATACTTCAAGGTGTAATCCTTGTTTAACTTCAATGTGTTGCCGTTTAACTTCACTGTTACCTTCGGCGTCAACGCCTTGCCGCTGTATGTTGCTTTGGCAACCGTTACCGACGCTTTGCTGATGGACGGCATTGCGTTCCATTTTGCAGTCAATACAACATCTGATGTAATAGGCGTTGCAAAGTCAAATGCCTTCCCGTCTGCAAACCATCCTGCAAAGGTATATCCTGCCCTTACCGGATCGTTCGGCCGTACTGCCTGCTGCCCACGTGTCACAACGTAGGTAAGCGCCTGGCTTCCGTCCGCTGTATCAAAGGTAACGGTATATACCACAACAACAAGCGCGTCCTTCGCCCTCTTTAATGCTTCCGCCGCTTCATTGACTTCTGCCTGGAGTGCGTCTGGCCTATCTGTTGCAACCGCTTCCGCCGTCTTTAATGCTTCTTCTACCGCAGCCCAGCTTTCTACCGTATAATCTGCCGGATCCAATGCCTTCACCAGTTCCAGAAGGTTCCTCAATGACTGCTTGTCGCCGCGTACCTGCAGCTTGCCAAAGGCGTTATCCAGTTTGGCCAATACGGCTGCGACATCTGCATTTGCTGCATTCACATCCTCTGAAACAGCTTTTGCTTCGTTCCATGCCGCCTCCAATGCGTTCCAAGTGTCCGTGGTGTATTTTTCCATTTCCCCTTCGGTACGCATTACGCTTTCCACCTCTGCAATCCGTTCGTCTAAGCTGGTCTTATCCGCGCGTTGGATTAATGCGCCTTTTGCTGCTTTCAAAGCATCCCTTGCTTCGTCTACTTGTTCCTGGGTTGCATCCCCATTCGCCGCCATACGCTCTGCTTCTGCCAGCGCAGCCGTAAGCCTTACCCATGTGCTCTCCGTGTAATCTGAGAATACAAGCCCATATACCATATGGATCAGCTGCTGCAGTTCCGTCGTATCCGCACGTTTTGCCAAGCTTGCCTTCGCATCTTGGATTTCTGCAAGTGCGCGGGTAACATCCGCCTGGGTTGCATAATCGTTCCCTACGGTCTGGACAGCGGACGCCAAAGCTGCCTGGTATCCTGTCCATGTCGTATCTGTGTATTCTGCCGGATCCAATTTCCCTGCTTCTTCAATTGCTGCCTGCAAGCCAGAAATGTCTACCAGGCTATCCTTTGCCGTCCAAAGATCTGCTTTGGCGCGGTTGATATCTTCTTGCGTCGCGTTGTTGTCTGACTTGATGGATTTCGCATTCGTCAAGGCTACCTGGATCTCCAGCCAGCTAACCTTGGTATAGCTCGACGCATCCAGACGTTCAATTTCTGTAATAATAGCGTTGAGTTCATCCAAATCTACCTTCGGCGGCTTTGGCACAAGCTGCCTGATGGCATAGTTCAAATCATTTTCCGCAACCTTGATATCAATTTCGCTGCTGTCTTTGTCTTGATATACGATCCTTGCTTGTGCAAGTACCGTTTGAAGCGCGGTCCAGCTTGCTTCCGTATAATCTTCCTGCTTCAGCATGCCTGCGTTTGCAATGGCTGCTCCTAACCCGGACTTGTCTGGCAATTTTGCAAGGCTATCCAAAGCCTTCTGCAACGCCTTCTCAGCCGCCTTTAACTCTTCTTCCGTACCGGATGAAAGAGCCTTCTGGGCGTCTGATAACGCCGCCTGGAATACCTGCCAGCTTGCCTTTGTATACCCGTCTTCCTTGATACCCTTTGCCTGTTCCACTAACGCCGCCAGGCTTTCTGGACGGTACAACGCATCTATGCTCGCTTCGAGGTGCGTACGCGCCGCCATAACTTCTGCTTTCGTCGCATCCTCTTTGCTGCTGATAGCCTGCGCCAGCTCTAACGCATCCTGGAAGGATTTCCAGCTTGCTCCAGAATAACCGTCTGCTTCAATCTTTTCTGCCTCTGAAATCTTCGCCTTTAACGCTTTGATGCTTACCAGGCCTGCTTCCGCCGATAGTAATGCATCCTTTGCCGCATCAATCTCTGCTTGGGAAACGTCCCCTAACTCTTTTGCCGCTGTCAAGGCATCCTGGAATGCCTGCCAGCTTGCCTTTGTATAATCGCCTGCAAGATAGCCTTTTGCTTCTATTTCTTCCACCAGGCTGCCCAACTCGCCCTTATTGCTGGACGTCAATGCCTGGATGGCTGCCTGAAGCCCGCTGGCTGCGTCTGCGATTTCCTTCTCAGATGCATTCCCTTTGTCTAATACTGCTTGCGCACGGTTCCATACGGCCTCAAATGCTTCCCAGCTCTCAGCCGTATAATTGTCTTTGTTGATTTTTTCCGCCTCTGCAAGGACGTCGTTCAATGCCGTCACATCTACCAATGCCTGAATCGCATTGTCAAGGTTTTCTACTGCTTCATCTACGTCAGCCTGCTCTACGCTTGGGTTGGCGTTTACTGTTTCCGCTTCGCCCAATGCCAATGCAAGCCTTGCCCAGCTTCCGCTTGTATAATTGCCTTCCTTCAACTTCCCTGCTTCCGCTATCTTCGCCAAAAGCGCTTCTTTCTGGATCCTTACCAGGGCTTCTACTGCCGCCGTCAAGCCTTCTTCTGCCTGGGCAACCTCTTCCTTCGTCGCGTCTTCCTTCGCTGCCGCTGCCTGCGCTGCTTCTAACTTCACCTGCATTGCGCTCCAGCTTGCCTTCGTATAATCTGCTTCTATAAGCGTTGCAGCATCTGCAATGGCTTCCTTCAGAGCCTTGATACTTACAAGGCCTGCCATGCCTTCCTGTATGCTTCCGATTGCTCCTGTGATGTCTGCTTCTGACGCGCCTTCGTCTGCAAGGACTTCCTTCGCTGCCTGTACTGCATCCGCAAGGGCTGCGAAGCTTGACGCCGTATAATCCGCGCCATTCAGCGCTTCTGCTTCCGCTATCTTCTGCGCAAGCCCGCCTTTATCGGACTGTGTCAGGTTGCCGATGGCTGTGTCAATCGACGTTACTGCTTCTGCTAGCTCTTCAGCTGTCGCATCCGCCTTCGCCGCTACCGCCTTCGCTGCATCCAATGCCGCCTGGAAGGCTTCCCAGCTTGCCTGCGTGTAGCTTCCCTGCTCCAGCTTCTCTGCTTCCGCGATCTTTTCATTGATTGCTACCGTGCTTACCAATGCCTTTATCGCATTGTCAAGGCTTTCTACTGCCGTATCTACGTCCGCCTGATCTACGCTCGGGTTAACATTTACCGTTTCTGCTTCGCTCAATGCCAATGCAAGCCTTGCCCAGCTTCCGCTCGTATAATGGGATTCCTCCAATCCCTCTGCTTCCGCGATCTTCGCCAAAAGCGCGTCTTTCTGGATCCTTACAAGGGCTTCTACTGCCGCCGTCAAGCCTTCTTCTGCCTGGGCAACCTCTTCCTTCGTCGCGTCTTCCTTCGCTGCCGCTGCCTGCGCTGCTTCTAACTTCACCTGCATTGCGCTCCAGCTTGCCTTCGTATAATCTGCTTCTATAAGCGTTGCAGCATCTGCAATGGCTTCCTTCAGAGCCTTGATACTTACAAGGCCTGCCATGCCTTCCTGTATGCTTTCGATCGCTCCTGTGATCTCTGCTTCTGTCGCGCCTTCGTCTGCAAGGACTTCCTTCGCTGCCTGCACTGCTTCCGTAAGGGCTGCAAAGCTTGCCTTCGTATAATCTGCCTCATTCAACGCTTCTGCTTCCGCTATCTTCTGCGCAAGCCCACCTTTATCGGACTGTGACAGGTTGCCAATGGCTGTATCTATAGACGTTACCGCTTCGGCTAGCTCTTCGGCTGTCGCGTCTGCCTTTGCCGCTACCGCCTTCGCTGCATCCAATGCCGCCTGGAAGGCTTCCCAGCTTGCCTGCGTGTAGCTTCCCTGCTCCAGCTTCTCTG
>CAOKNO010000099.1 GCA_948470065.1 uncultured Eubacterium sp.
TGGATTGGACAGACGCGTCTGTCCCAGAGAGGTTTTCGCAATTACCTAATGTTATTCTTGGGAGAAAGGAGAGATTATGTTAATCGTTTTAGATGTGATCCTTTTGCTGTACGGGGTTTATACGATTTATTCTTCTGTAAAGATGAAACAGACGCAGCAGTTAAGCAGTTGGCTGATGGGAAATGAAACTGCTGCATCTATCCGGGATGTGCGTGGATACATCAATTATGTCTATACTAGGATTATCGTCATGGGAGCCGTAGCGATCCTGTTTGCGGCCGCAGGCTTCTACAATGACCTGGTAGCACAGATTACTGAGGTGATCCAGGGCATGATGCTGTTGTTTTTGACCGTGACGATCTGGTTCTATTTCAGTATCCGGAAAGCGAAACAGATGTTCTGGTAAACAGCGCCTGCTGTTTACCGTCTGTCCATAGGGATGTAAGTCCTGTGTGGCTGCACGTTTTTGTATGCGGGGCGCATAATCTTGCCGTTGTAGCTAAGCTCTTCTAGCCGATGTGCGCTCCAACCGGAAATCCTTGCAATTGCAAAGATCGGGGTATACAGCTCCAGCGGCAGGTTCAGCATACTATAGGCAAACCCTGAGAAAAAGTCTACGTTTGGGCTTACGCCTTTGTAGATCTTGCGTTCTTTGGCGATTATCTGCGGGGCAAGGCGTTCTACTGTGGAATAGAGCGCAAATTCTTCTTCACGCCCTTTTTCTTTTGAAAGGCGTCCTACGAAAGAGCGGAACAGTTCCGCCCTGGGATCGGACAAGGAGTATACAGCATGCCCCATCCCATAGATCAGCCCGGCGCGGTCAAAGGCTTCCTTATGTAACAAGGCGGTCAGGTAGGCGCTGATTTCCTCTTCATCCTTCCAATCGTTTAAGTGGTTCTTCATATCTTCAAACATCTGTACGACCTTAATATTTGCGCCGCCGTGCTTCGGGCCTTTTAAAGAGCCTAAGGACGCTGCGATTACAGAATAAGTATCAGTCCCGGAGGAGGATACCAGATGTGTGGTGAACGTAGAATTGTTTCCGCCGCCATGCTCGGTATGTAAGATCAAAGCGATATCCAAAAGCTTAGCTTCTAGCGGGGTATACTTGCTGTCTGGGCGCAGGATATGCAGGATGGTCTCAGCGGTGGATAATTCCGGTTCTGGGGCGTGGATAAAGAGGCTGGCGCCGTCGTGGTAATGGCGGTAAGCCTGGTATCCGTAAACCGACAGCAGCGGGAACAGGCTGATTAATTGCAGGCATTGGCGCAGGACGTTCGGGATGGAAATATTTTCAGCGTAGCTGTCATACGAATATAAGGTAAGGACGCTGCGCGCTAATGTGTTCATCATATCCTGGCTTGGAGCCTTCATGATAATATCGCGGACAAAGCTGGTGGGAAGGGAACGGTATTTGGCAAGCTGCGCACAGAACATGTCCAGTTCTTCGGCGTTCGGGAGTTTCCCAAACAATAGTAGGTAGGTGCATTCTTCAAAGCCAAAATGGGAATTGTCGGATAGCCCCTGGATTAAGTCTTTTACATTATATCCGCGGTAATAAAGCTCGCCAGGCGCAGGGACTGCCTCCCCATCGACGATTTTTGTGGAGCACACGTCAGAAATTTCTGTGAGGCCTACCAGTACGCCTTTCCCGTTTATGTCACGCAGCCCTCTTTTTACGTCGTATTCTGTAAAAAGCGCAGGATCGATGGTCGCAGCCTGTCTGCTCAGTTCCGCCATGCGTTCGATTTCTGGTGTGGTTTCATAAAATTGGTTTGGATTCATAAAGTAAGCCCCCTTAAATTCATTTTTATGTAGTTATTGTTTAAATATACCATATATCAAGATCGAAGCACAAGGAAAATGAGTATATTTCATGAAATGTTCATATTTTATTCAAAAAGCTTTGTTTTTTATAAAATTTTTATAGTTTTTTTACAGATATTTTCGTAGATTTTTTAATGGAAATCGTTTAAAATAGAGAACGGATGTTACTGGATGTGGGCTGCGCGTCAAGTGTGCGGTTATCGTCTAGGCAGTAACAGGCTTGCAATAAATTTACAAAAAGTGATTGACAAAAAATTAGCAAAAGGATATCCTAAGAACAGTAAAGTTTAATTATTTAAGGAGGAAAATAAACAATGGCAACAAAGGCATATTATCCAAGGACAGAGATTGGGCCCAAAAAGGTAGGGTTCGCTAAGACCCGTTCCATTATCGAGGCTGCATTCTATGGCAACAACGTAGTAAAGGTTAACACCTTAAAGGAAGCGTATGAATTGGCAAAGAACTCCCCAGGCACTGTTGTAACAGACATGCCGGTATACCGTGGGGAAGAATTTGGCTTGGAGCCAGATGCGAAAGTGCTCTTGTTCAATGACGGCTCAATTACGGGACGTTATGCGCCGGCTAGAAGGATTACTGGCAAGCCGGGCGTTAACACTACGGAACTGGATAAGATTCTGATGGATGCAGTCTATGATTCCAGGTGGAAGACCATGTATCATGCAGAAGTTTTCATCGGCCTGGATCCGGAATTTATGGTAAAAGCGCATCTCTTAATCCCAGAAGGCGAAGAGAATATCCTGTATTCCTGGATGCTGAACTTCCAGTATATGTCTGACAACTATGTAAAGATGTACAAGTCGTCTAAGCTGTACGAGAATGAGCCGGATATTTATATTTTCTCAGATCCTCAGTGGACAGGGACGGATAAGACAGATATCTCAGACCCGAACTGCCTGTGCTATTTCAATACAGATACCAACTGTGCAGGGATTTTAGGTATGCGGTATTTCGGCGAGCACAAGAAGGGGACGCTTACCCTGGCATGGGCTTTGGCAAACAGGAATGGATACGCTTCCTGCCATGGCGGTCAGAAGGAATATACATTGGAAGATGGTTCCAAATATGTTGCTGCTGTATTTGGGTTATCTGGATCCGGGAAATCCACTTTGACACATGCAAAACATAACAACAAATATCCTTCCATTAAGGTGCTCCATGACGATGCGTTTGTTATCAATGCTGAAACATGTGCTTCTGTAGCATTAGAGCCGACTTACTTTGACAAGACGGCAGATTATCCGACGGCTTGTGAGGACAACAAGTTCTTATTGACAGCACAGAACTGTTCCGCAACATTAGATGAAGATGGGAAGGTTGTACTGGTAACAGAGGACGTCCGCAACGGGAACGGCCGTGCGATTAAGTCTAAATTATGGTCCCCGAACCGTGTGGATAAGATTGAGGCTCCGGTAAACGCTATTTTCTGGATTATGAAAGACCCGACCATTCCGCCGGTAGTGAAGCTGAAAGGCGCTTCCCTGGCTTCCGTTATGGGCGCAACGTTGGCGACAAAGCGTTCCACGGCTGAAAGGCTTGCGGCAGGGGTTGACCCGAACGCATTGGTTGTAGAGCCTTATGCAAACCCATTCCGTACGTATCCGCTGGTGAACGATTATGAGAAGTTCAAGACGCTCGTTGAGTCTAAGAACGTAGACTGCTACATTATCAACACTGGGGAATTTATGGGCAAGAAGGTACAGCCGAAGGATACCCTGGGCGTGTTAGAAGCGATTGTAGAGAAGAAAGCTGATTTCAAACAGTGGGGACCGTTTACTGATATTGAAATCTTTGATTGGGAAGGCTTTGTTCCAGACTTAAACGACAAAGAGTACGTGGAACAGTTAAAAGCACGTATGACAGACAGGCTTAATTATGTGACCAATTTGGACGAAGCAGAAGGCGGCTTCAATAAATTGCCAGAAGATGCTGCTGCTGCAATCAAGAAAGTAGTAGACCAGGCAAATACATTGTAATTGTAATATAGAAAGAGCATATTCCTCCCACAGGATACTTGTATCCTGTGGGAGTATGCGTATTAGGATTTTTGTAATGGAATTGTAAAGAATTTGAGTTGAGAGGATAAATATGAAAAAGAGAAAAATAGTCGCTTCTATAATGTTTTGTTTTTTGTTGGCGGTTTCGGTGTTCTTTTGGAAAAGCGAAGCCAAGGCAGCAGGGAATTATGTGTTGCAGATAAACAAGGGCACGAACGTCGTTACCGTGTTCCGTACCAATGGCACGGCGGAACGTGCGTTTATCTGCTCTACTGGCAGCGATACGCCTATCGGGACGTTTAATACCAGCCAGAAGTTAAGGTGGCATGAACTGATGGGGCCAAGCTGGGGACAGTATTGCACCCGTATCGTCGGCGGGGTGCTGTTCCATTCTGTATGGTACTACCGGAACGGGGATTATGCGTCCCAGTCTTACCGGGAGTTTAACAAGCTGGGGACAACGTGTTCCCATGGTTGTGTGCGTCTGACTGTAGCAGATGCGAAATGGATTTATGACAACTGCCCATTGGGGACGACCGTAAAGATCATTTATGGCTCTTCTGCCAACGACCCGCTTGGGAAACCGGCAGCGATTAAAGTCCCAAATGTAAGGGAGGGCTGGGATCCGACCGATCCGCATCCGTCCAACCCATACAGCAAGAAAATGCCGTCCATTGATACCAGCCGTGCGTCTACGACTATCCCGTTCGGTTCGGCGTTCAACCCGTTCTCTGGGATTGTGGCAAGGGATTCCCTGGGCAACGATATCACAAGCCGTATGGCTTATGCAGGAGCGGTCGATACCAGCCGTTTGGGGTCTTACCGGATTACATACCGTGTTACGGACGCACTTGGCAGGACGGCGTACGCCGATGTGGTCTATACTGTTGCAGATACCCAGCCGGCCATTATCTCAGGTGTGAAGAAAAAATTAAAAAAGGAATATAATTCCACGCTTAAAGTAAGGTCAAATGTGAAAGCATATAATGTGACGGGGACAAACCTCACGAAGAAGATTAAGGTAAAGGTAATTTACCCAGGCAGCAGCAAAGAAAAGACCTTTAAAGGGAAGAAGCTGAAGCTGAAAAAGCTTGGCACGTACCGGATTAATTATTATGTGACGAACCCAAACAATAAGGCTGTCACAAAGGTGACTTGCAAGGTAACGGTAAGAGATACGAAGAAGCCGAAGCTTACCGGCGTTTCCTCAAGTAAGACCGTAGAGTATAATTCCAAAAAGAACCTGAAGTCCGGGGTAAAGGCGAAGCTGGTATCAGGTAAGAACATGACGTCTAAGATTGTAGTAAAAGTAAAGGCGCCGGGGAAGAAGAAATATACCAAGCTTTCCGCATCAAAGTATAAGAAGTATAAGTTTACTAAGACAGGGACATACCGCGTGGAATACTCCGTGGCAAATCCGTACAATAAGAAAGCGGTTGCAAAGAAGGTTACAAAATATATCGTAAAGGATACAAAGGCTCCTAAGATTTCCGGCGTTGCTTCGAAGAAGACCGTGGAATACAATACCACGTTCAACTTGACTTCTGGCATTACCGCAAAACTGGTGTCTGGTAAGAGCATGACGTCTAAGATTGCCATAAAGGTTAAGAAGCCAGGGGCATCTTCATTTACGAAGCTGAGCAGCACGGCAAGCAAGAGTTACACATTCAATGCAACAGGCGTCTACACTGTGGAATATTCCGTTGCAAACCCGAACAATGCAAAGGCAGTCGGGAAGAAAGTAATGGCAGTCACGGTTGTAGATACGAAAGCTCCTGTGATCCAGGGTGTCAGCGATAAAGAGGCGGCCGTTGGGGAATGTTTGGATCTGCGCGCAGGCGTAACGGCGGCATTGGTATCTGGTAAGGATATCACATCCAGCATCACAGTTGTAATCACAGCTCCAGACGGTACAGCAGTTGCATTAGAAGGGAAGGAGTACACCTTTACACAGGCAGGCGCCTATACCGTGGAATATTCAGCAGCGAACCCAGAGAAAGCGTCTGCTGTCACGAAGGTGGGCATGAAGGTCGTAGTAAGCGAAAGCCAGGAAATGCCAGAGCTTACTATTGACAGTGCAAAAGCAGCTACCGTAGACAAAGACGCTCCATACGATGTATTCGCAGGCGTAACGGCGGTTGTCGGCCAGGACACAGTCCAGGTGACGGCAGAGATCACCGGAGTGGACGCGGCTGGACAGGAAATTTTGGATATCCCGGAAATAGACGGGGAAGGTAAGGTAAGCTTCCATACCGTCGGGACGTATAAGATTGTATTCAAGGCGGTAAACCCAGACAATGCAGCTATGGTGAAAACTGTGGAATTTACCTTAGAGGTTGTGGAAGCCGTAGACTACACAGATAATATGGGAGATCCAGATAGCCAGGGCCAGGAAGGGACAGTAGAAGAAACAGAAGGCGCAAAAGTAGCAACAGAAACCGCTAATGAAGCAACAGAAGGCACAAAAGAAGCAGAAGGCGTAGGAGAAGCGGCGGAAGGCATTCAAGAAGCAGAAAGCGTAGGAGAAGCGGCAAAAGGGCGCTAAAGAAGCGCAAGAGACTATAGAAGCAGCAGAAGGGGCCAATAAGTAGGAAACAGGGGAGATACCTACGGAAGTTAGCGGGAAGGAGTAACCTTGCTGATAGCCCCGCCTGGATGGAAACTATAAATTAACATTAATTTATAGTTGATAATAAAGGCATAATAGAGTATAATCAGTCATGTAAAGCGAATTTGTAAAAGTGATTCCTGGGATGTTCGATACCCTGCTATTTTGAACCTACATTTACTTTTATGGGATTCCTATATTGCCAATTGGATGCCAGGCCGTCATAACGCAGCGGAAGGCAGAAGAGCGGTTGCGGTTACCCACCTAGCATGGGCTAGGAGTCAAAATTGCAGGAAACGGCATTTTGGGTTTACTTTAAGAAAAAGCGACGCAATACAGAAGACTTTACAAAAGATGGCTTGCGCATAAGTTTCAAAAGAAGACATTGTAAGGTACGAAAGCCATTTGGAAGAACAGAAGAATAGTACGGAATTTAATTACAAAAGAGGAAAGGCTGCTTTGTAAAAGGCAGCCTTTTCAATTGAAAAAACGAAAGCGTTCCTTGATGTTAAAATAAACGCTTGCTTTTTTGGATCAGGATAGGACAGGAATATTTTATCTGGGTTTGGCATACATATGGGGAATAGCCCGTCTGCTGCCCGATCTGGTGGTGGCTGCCTGAGATAAGCTTGCGGGAAAATAGAAAAGGGACAGGGATTGATTGGATGGAACGAAAATTTTTATCAGAAAAAAGGAATTATGTAATTGGTGTGTTCCTGCTTTTGACGTTGCTGTTTGTTGCTGTGCTGATACGGGGGATCTCTAAGGAAAAAGTAATCCTGGAATACAGCGACGCGTATGTGGCAATGGCGGAGCTGCCTTCCCAGTTGGGGTTTGCCTATTATGATGAGGACGGATGGAAAGACAAGTTAAAGGAAATCAATCCGAAAGGAAGCTTGGACGGAAAACTGACGTATGGGAAATTGAAGGAAGTGCTGCGCCAGCTTTCGCTGCAGGAGTATGTGGCGTATGAAGCAGAAGCATCATGGAAGGACGTCCCAAGGAAAGTGTGGGATGAGGTGTACCAGCAGGCGTTGGACTTGTTGGACGCCCAGGAGCGGGTATCCGCCAAGGATTTGGTTATCTTATCCGAAGGCGCAGAGGAAACCGGGGAAGGAAGCCTTAACGTCTTAACCCAGGATGGGAGCTTGGAAGCGCCAGAGGGGATCCCTTACTTTAAGCAGTATGATATGTATCAAGCGTATGTTATGGATGGGCGTATCATTGGGATTGCAGGGGAATGTAAGGATACGGTTACTTGGGAAAATGTGTTTGTACATACTGCCCGGGAGGGGGCGGCAGAATTTCTGTATGAACGCCAGAACCTCACGTTGTTAATTCCTGGGCTATCTGAGGAAATTACAGATACCATCTGCGATGTTGTCTGGAAAGACCGCAAGGTATCTGCCATTTATAAGAAGGAAGATATTATTTCCGGGAAGGTGTTAAGCTTTAACGAGGAGAAAATAGAGATCTCTGGTTATGGCGCGCTGCACCACAGCGGGAATTTGAAGATATATAAGACGTATGGGACAGTGGAAGAACTGGATGAGTCAAAGCTTGTGATTGGGAACCTGCAAGCGGATTTTGTTGTGGCAAAGAAGGACGTCTGCGGCATTATTTTGAAGAAGCCTGCTTCCGTTGAAAATATACGGGTGCTGCTCCTGAACCAGGAAAATGGCATTTATCATGCGGATCCTGTTTTTGTAGCGGACGCAGGCAGCACGATTACCGTTGGCAATAAGAAGAAGAAATTAAAAAAAGACCGTCTGATCCGTGCGTCAGAGTTTTTTTCTGGGGAAGATGATTATGTGAAGATTTCCTTGAAGAAAAAGAGTGGGAGGATCTATTTTGCCAATGAAGCGAAGGAGCATATTTCCCTGGGATACCGGGGGACATTTGAAATACGCAAGTACCCGGAAGGATATGGGATTGTCAATGAGCTGCCTTTGGAACAATACTTGTATGGCGTCGTACCAAGCGAAATGCCAGCTTCCTATGAACGTGCGGCTCTTTGCGTCCAGGCAGTCTGTGCCAGAAGCTATGCTTATATCCATTTGATGCGGAATGGGTATGCCGCTTATGGGGCGCATGTGGATGACAGCACGAATTTTCAGGTGTACAATAAACAGACGGAAAACCCACAGACAAACCTTGCGGTAGACGATACGGTAGGGGAAGTGATCAAGTACCAGGGGGAGGTGGCGGAGGCATATTTCTTCTCCACATCTTGCGGCTATACAGGAAGCCCTGGCGTCTGGAACCTGCCCCAGGACGGGGCGAACGCCTATTTAAAGAGTATCTGCCTGCTTTCTGGCAAAGAGAAGGCCAAAGAGCAGGAAGCGGGAGCCAAAGGAACCAAGGAACCGCAAGGTAATACAGAAGAAGAGCAGGGAACAGAAGAAGGGCAGGGAACAGAAGAAGGGCAGGAAACAAAAGAATCAGGAGCCGAAGGAAGCAGCGAAGGGATTCCAGAAGAGGAATTTGCGGCGTTTATCAAGGATAGGGATATAGAATCTTACGATGGCAGCAGCCCATATTTCCGCTGGCAGGCAAAATTGGATGTAGCTGGGAAGCTTGGGGATATGAACGGGGTGATTGCCGCCCGTTTCCAGGCCAATGCAGAAAATGTACAGATCCAAAAAGCGGACGGGACGCCAGGATCTTTCGAGGATTTGGCTGGGTTTGGCCAAGTGACAGGGATTGTGGCTGAGAAACGCGATACAGGCGGCGCGGTCCGTGACTTATGTATTTCTTACGAGAAAGGCAGCGTCCACCTTTTGACAGAACTGAATGTACGGCAGGTACTTGGAGCGGCAGCTACAGAAGTCGCCGATCAAGAGGGGAATCCTGTGGATATGACGATGCTCCCAAGCGCTTACTGCATTGCAGAGCCAGTAGAAGGCGGTTATATGGTATACGGGGGTGGTTACGGGCATGGACTTGGGATGTGCCAGAATGGAGCCGATGGTATGGCGAAGGCAGGCATGGGCTATGTGGAGATCTTAATGAAGTTTTACCAGGGCATCACGATTGAAAATATATACAATGGAAGCGAATAAGCGAGGGTAACAGTATGGCATGGAAGGTAATGGCAGGGTTTCGGACATTTATAAGGAAATGCAAGGAGGACGACATTAGCGCATATGCTGCGCAATCGGCGTTTTTTATCGTATTGTCGTTGATCCCGTTTGTCATGCTGTTTATCTCCCTGGTGCAGTATACGCCAGTGACAGAAAGCATGATTATGGATAGTATCAACCGGATTATGCCAGACTATATCTCGCCATTCCTAATCGGGATTATCCATGAGATGTACAGCAATTCGGTTGGGATTGTGTCTGCGGCCGCTGTGGCGGCGATGTGGTCTGCCGCCAAAGGGATCCAATACCTGACCAATGGGCTGAATAAGGTCTATGATATCGAAGAAACCAGGAATTGGCTGTTCCTGCGGCTAAGGGCTGTGTTGTATACGCTGATGCTTCTCGTTACAATTGTCGTGTCCTTGACGCTGATGGTCTTTGGGAACAGCCTGCAGCGTCTGATTGCAGAATACCTGCCAATCGTAGCAGAAATCACGCAAGGGATATTAAGGCTGCGATCCTTGATCCTTTTAGCTGTGCTGATGCTGTTTTTTGCCATGCTGTTCCAGATGCTGCCCAATCGGAACGCCGTGTTCCGGTGCCAGCTTCCAGGCAGCATCTTAGCGGCAGTAGGGTGGTCGCTTTTGTCGTTTGGGATTTCGGTCTATGTAGATTACTTCCATGGGTTTTCCATGTATGGCAGCCTTACGACGATGATTCTGGTAATGCTTTGGCTGTATTTTGGCATCTACATCCTGTTGGTGTGCGCGGAATTAAACGATATGTATGAAGAGCATTGGGCTATGAAGAAAACATGGTCCCGATGATATGCGCATACCCTCGCAAACTGTGCAGGAGCACCTTATAAAACAGTGGAATGTAAAAAACACTTGCAGTTTTTGGAAACGCGTGTTAGAATATTACCCATGTAGAATAAGGAAAGGCAAGGAAGGTGCTAAGTAGGATACTGTGCTGCTTCCAGAGAGAGGAGGCCATAGGCTGTAAGCCCCCTTAAGAAAAGGCAGTATTTGAATTTCCCACCAAAGCCGCATACCAGAAGGATGTTTTTCCCAATCCCGTTTGCCGTGCCGTAGGCAGGAAGCGTTCTGCTCCCCGGGGAAGGCAGTAGGTTTGGGATTCTGTGTAAGGTATGACGTGACCTGCGCGTTAGTCAGGAGAAAGTGTCCTGGGATGGTAGGAATCCTAGGAAATCAGGGTGGTACCGCGGTTCATTTCGTCCCTATGCAATTAAGCATAGGGGCGTTTTTGGTGTGCCCGGTGGGCATACGTTCTAACGGGTGAAAGTCCCCAATCCGC
>CAOKNO010000100.1 GCA_948470065.1 uncultured Eubacterium sp.
TGGTTTTATACTATATGACCTTAAAAAATCTGTCCAGTTTATTGTAACCTATCCAACCTCTTTTCAATCCTCAAGAAGCTTCCGTTTTCTCTCAATCATCTCGTCGATTCTTTCTATGAAAGAAGCCACATCCTTCACATTCTCGCATCGCTCAATCCGCCCGTCCGGGTACACCCGTTTCGATACGCTCCCGGCTCCGCAAGCCACGATAGACTGTTTCTCCTCCATCATTAAGATATTATAAATCCCTGCCTTCCCAGGCCTGGCGTACCCAACGTTCTCAAAATTCCCCGCCATATTTTTCTGGCGGTACAAATAATATGGAAGCATCCCCAATGACTTGGCGCAACGGGACGCCATATCCATCTGTTCCCAACTGCTCTCCATCGTAAGCCCCGCATAATCCTCAGCAAACATCTTAAGCTTTGCCGCGCGTTTGATAGCAAGCGAATGCACCGTCAAACTGTCTGGGGACAGCTCCTCTATCTGCCGTAACGTATTTGCCACATCCTCCGTCCGTTCCCCAGGCAGCCCCACAATCAGATCCATATTGATATTGCCAAACCCCATCTCCCGGGCAAGCCAAAAGCTTTCTATGGCCTGCGCTACGGTATGGCGCCTTCCGATGATATCTAAGGTTTCCTGTTTCATGGTCTGTGGATTAATCGAAATGCGGGAAATCCCATGGCTGCGCAACGTCTTTAATTTTTCTTTGGTAATGCTATCTGGTCTTCCAGCTTCTACCGTATATTCCGCTAAATTCGATAAATTAAATTTACTTTCAACTTTTGTAAGCAGCCGGTCCAATTGATTGGGCGATAACGTGGTCGGCGTCCCGCCTCCAATATAAACAGAATTTAACTTTTTATCTCTGCACGCTTTGGACGTGAAGTCCAGTTCCTTCCCCAACGCTTCTAAATACGCTTCTACGCGTCCTTCCCACAGGCCAATCGGCGAAGATGAAAACGAACAGTAAGAACAGATGCTTGGGCAGAATGGGATTCCAATGTAAAGGCTATAGCCGTCCTTATAATCCACCCCGCGCAGCAGCTTTATCTCCTGCTTTGCAATTTCAATACTTAAGTTTATCTTCGCCTCTGTGGCAAGGTAAGTATCTGCCATATACTCCCGGATCTCTTCTTCCCCTATCCCACGTCCGAACAGAGACGTCGGGATTTTCGTTGGGCGTATGCCAGTAAGCGTCCCCCAAGGCAGCTTTTGCCCGGTGTATTGCGACAGCATCTGGTACAGGCAGCGTTTCAGCCGATCCTTTGTGTCCTTGCGGTCCCAGAAATCCACTGGTACGGTTTCCTGCGCTATGGGGCTGGCGTCCGCTTCCCCGCCATACAGCCGGATCCCAATCTCCCCTGGACTGCCCCTATGCGCGCCAGGACCATCCAAAGGGACCTCCACAGGCTCCCCTTCTTCTGGGCGGCGGTACGTAATTTCCATCCGAAGAAACGGCGCCTCCCCTTCTTCTAGCTTCTGTAGCCGTCCCTTATCCGCAGACACCTTCACCTCTTCCTTGGGAAAGAACGACTTGGCCAGGGAATGGATATCATATTCAAAATTCGCTTCATTCAAAGATATTGTTATCATTTCTGCCACTTCCTAACGCCATCTATACAATAAATGGGTTTTGGACGCGTTCGAATCCAATGGTAGTCGCATCCATATGCCCAGGGTACACCCTTACATCATCTGGAAGCGTCAAAAGCTTCTCCTTGATTGACCGCACAATCTGAGCCATGCTCCCCCCAGGGAAATCCGTCCTCCCGACAGACTGGCAGAACAGCGTATCCCCGCTAAACAACGTTTTGTCCTGTTCAAAATAGTAACAGCAGCCGCCCGCCGTATGCCCCGGCGTGTGTAAGACCTTGCACGGCATCCCTGCCAGCTCCAATTCCTCGCCGTCTTTCACAAATATATCCGCATGGTACGTATCACGCCTGCCAATCATAGCGGACACGTTCAGGCGCGGCTGGCGCAAGACCTCTTGCTCTGCTTCGTGGGCATAGATCTTTACCCCAAACATCCCTGCCAGTTCCTCCGCTGCCATTGCATGATCAAAATGACCATGGGTTAAAAGGATGGCTCGGGGCAAAAGCCCTTCCTGGCGGATCTTTTCTGCCAGCATCCCGGCAGAATCCCCTGGATCCACTATCAGAACCTCGTTACAGGCTTCGTTGATGGCAAAATAACAATTCGTCCCAACTTGGCCTACACAATACTGCTCAATCTTCATAATCTCCTCCATTCTGCACGCTTTTCTGGCTTTTGGCTCCTGCCTGCAACGCTAGAGCCTTGTAACAGTCCCTTTATTATAACCTTAACCAGAAAAATTGACCAGAGATTTTTTATAACACTTGAAATATTTTCTTATTTTGCCTTGCATTTTAGCGAAATAACATATAAAATATTTTCTAGTAAAACTAATGATATGAAGGAGAAGGATATGAAAAGCAATCTTTTATCATCAAAAGGGAAACACACCAAAAATAACAAGCTGCACTCCCTGGGCCGCAAGGTTAATACCTTAGTCGCAGTCTTGCTGGTCGCAAGCATTACCATCGTTGTGCTTATCTGCGTCACAATGCTGCGGAGCCAATGCCGGAAGATGTTGCAGGATCGCTGCGTGAACGGTACGAATATGCTGGCCTACCAGCTAGAGCACTACAATCCGGAAGATAAGAACCAGCTTCTAGACGATCTGAAAGAACAGATGCGGTGCGAATTTACGATTTTTGATGGGAACATACGGGCTTTTACCACAAACATGAGGAATGGGGAACGTGTCGTTGGGACAGAATTGTCTGAGGAATTAGCCGACCGAATCTTGGAACATGGGGAATCCTACGTCGGGGTAGCAGCCATCGTAGATGAAGAGCATCTCTGCTCCTATGTCCCGACACGAGATGAAAATGGGAAGGTGGACGGCCTGATCTGTGCAAGTATTTCAATGACGGATGTTTCAGAACAGATCAACCGGACGGTAATTATCTCTATTATAGCAGGCGTGGCCTTAACTTTGCTGGCAATCCTCTTGATGACCGTCTACACGACGATTGTAATTTCACGGCCGCTTTCCCGGCTTACCAAGCTGGCCCAGACCATGGAAAAAGGAAACCTTGGTTTAGAAAGCCACGAAACCCTGACGGCAAACGTCCATTCCCGTGATGAAATCGGGCTTTTGGCACATATTTTTGAAGATACCATCAACCGTCTGAAGGCATACATAGGAGAAATCTCCACCATTTTAGAATCTGTTTCGGAAGGCAACCTGGCGTTGGAAACACAGCAGGATTACATTGGGGATTTCTCTTCGATTAAAGTTTCGTTAGACAACATCCTGAACCGGCTAAACGACACCATGTCCCAGATTTCTGAGAGTTCTATATACGTTTCCAACGGCTCGAACCAGATGTCGATGGGCGCGCAGGCGTTAAGCCAGGGGGCGGTAGAACAGTCCAGCGCAGTAGAAGAATTAGAAGGGACAATCCAGGATATTTCCCAACAGGTAACGCATACTGCTGGAAACGCACAGCTCGCAAGTGAAAAAGTCGATACGGTCAATACACAGCTTCAAGAGAGCAACCAGAAAATGCAGGAAATGATCTTAGCTATGGAAGAGATCAACCAGCGTTCCAATGAAATCGGCAATATCATCAAGACCATTGAGAATATCGCCCTGCAGACGAACATCCTTGCATTGAACTCCGCCGTAGAAGCCGCACGTGCCGGAGAAGCCGGGAAGGGCTTTGCCGTCGTTGCCAAAGAAGTGCAGACGCTGGCTGGAAGGAGTTCGCAGGCCTCTAAGACAACAGCGGAATTGATCCAGCATTCCATCACAGCCGTAAAACGCGGCACAAAGATTGCCCACGAAACGGCAGAACAGCTTGCTTCCGTAGTCACAGGCACAATGGAAGTCGTTGACGCTACAAACTTAATCGCGAACGCCGCCAAATCGCAGGCGGAGTCCGTTTCCCTGGTAGAGAACCAGATTACGCAGATTTCTACCGTAGTCCAGACCAACTCTGCCACGGCGGAAGAAAGCGCCGCTACCAGCCAGGAATTAGATTCCCAGGCAAGCATACTGAAGAACTTGATCGACATGTTCCAGTTGCGCAAATAGTAACCGCCGCAGTGCGATCGGTTTTTTCTTATATGAGATGAAGTAATCTATCAACGATGCACCAGATAAAAACGGGGCTGTCACGGCCGGGGATAGCATTCCTTGCTTCCCTCCCTTGCCATGGCAGCTCCGTCTTTTATTATCCCCTTGTCCGTTCAATATCAATCACACTTTCTACCTGGCGGATCTTATCTACCAGGCTTGCCAATTCCTCTTTCCCCTTGATCCGGAAGGAAAGCGTTATCGTCGCTATTTCTTGCTTATTCGTATTGGAATTGATCGAATTGATGTCAATCTGGCGTTCGGAAAGCACCTTTGAGACGTCCACCAAAAGACCTGTACGGTTATTCCCATAAACTTTGATTTCTGCCATATATTGGGCAGTTTCCCCTTCTATCTTCTGCCATTCTGCATCCATCAGCCTGGCGCGGTCAATCTCGGATAAATTGATGACATTGATACAGTCGGTACGGTGGATGGAAATCCCTCGTCCACGCGTGACAAAGCCGACAATCTCGTCCCCTGGCACTGGGGCGCAGCATCGGGAAAAACGCACCGCTAAATCGTCTACTCCCCTTACGATAATCCCGCTCTTTGCCCGTTTGCTCCCGTCCTTCCCTCTCTGGCTCCCATAAGAAGGCCCGTTGCCCAGCCCGCCGTCCGCTGCCTGCGCCAAGATATCCTCATCCGTCATGCTGCGCATATGATCCTTACGGTAATACTCCTGCATCTTATTGATAATCTGGCCTTCTTTTAATCCCCCATGGCCAATCGCCGCCAAGACCGATTCCCAATCCCGGAACCCATATTTAGACATAATGCGGCTCTGGTAAGAGAGCTGGTTCAGATCCGGCCAATTAATGCTCTTTGCCTTACAGTATTGCGCCAGCAGTTCCTTCCCCCTTGAGATGTTCTCTTCCTTGAACTGGCTCCGGAACCATTGGTTGATCTTATTCTTTGCCTGGGTGCTCTTAACCGTATTCAGCCAGTCGCGGCTCGGGCCTTTGGAGTTCTGGGAAACCAAGATCTCAATCCGATCCCCATTTTGGATGATATAATCAATGTTCACCAGCCTGCCGTTTGCCTTCGCGCCAATCATCTTATTGCCTACCGCCGAATGGATGCTGTAAGCAAAATCTATCGGCGTAGAGCCGTTCGGCAGGTTCTTCACATCCCCAGAAGGCGTAAAACAGAATACCGTATCGGAAAACAGATCCAGATCGCTTTTCAGCAGGCTCATAAACTCCCGGTTGTCAGACATATCACGCTGCCATTCCAAAATCTGGCGCAGCCAGCTTAATTTCTCCTCTTCCTGATCCTTGCCCGTCCCCCTGCTGCTATTCCCGTTCGAAGCCTCCTTGTATTTCCAATGGGCCGCAATCCCATATTCTGCCGTACGGTGCATGTCATACGTACGGATCTGGATCTCAAACGGCTGTCCGGAAGGCCCAATCAGAGTCGTATGAAGCGACTGGTACATATTTGGCTTCGGCATGGCAATGTAATCCTTAAAACGGCCAGGAATCGGCTTATACATTTCATGGATGACGCCAAGGACAGCATAACAGTCCCTTACAGAACTTACAATCACACGGATCGCAAATAAGTCATAAATCTGATCTAACGTCTTATCCTGGTTCACCATTTTCTTGTAGATACTGAAAAAGTGCTTTGCACGCCCGTCAATCGACGCCTTAATCCCAGCCCGCTTGACGTACTGCTTCACCTCCTCCACCAATTGGGCGATATGCTCTTCCCGCGCGCTTTTGCGCAACGCGACCTTTTCCACCAGATCGTAATACGCTTCCGGCTCTAAGTACTTCAAAGACAGATCATCCAGTTCAATCTTTACCTTGGAGATGCCAAGCCGCTGGGCAATCGGGGCATAGATATCCATGGTTTCCCGGGCTTTTTCCTTCTGCTTCTCTGGCTTCATATACTTCAGGGTACGCATATTATGAAGGCGGTCGGCAAGCTTGATCAGGATGACCCGGATATCCTTCGCCATAGCAAGGAACATTTTCCGTAAATTCTCCGCCTGGACCTCTACCTTATCCGCCTTATAAGAAAGCTGCCCCAGCTTCGTGACCCCGTCCACCAGAAGGGCGATTTCCTCGCTGAACTCCTTAGAAATCTCTTCATATGTCATAACCGTATCTTCTACAACATCATGGAGGATCCCTGCTACAATGGTTTCCTTGTCCAGTTCAAGCTCTGCAAGGATAATCGCTACGCACAGAGGGTGGATGATATAAGCTTCCCCAGACTTCCGTACCTGTCCCTTATGCGCCGCATCCGCAATGCGATATGCCTTTTCAATCAAAGAAATATCCGTGGATGGATGATACCGTTTCACACTTGCAATCACTTCGTCGTATAAGCTCTCTGGGGTTGCAAATTCCTTCGTTGGCTTAATATGATCCGACTGCATGGCTATCTTTTCCTGTTCCTCTTGAATCCTTTTCCTATCTTCCATATGCATTTCTCCATCTTATAGATTTCCCACTGTTCTCCATACCTTCCCTTTTGTACCATTACCATCTGAACAACTACTTGCCACAGCCTTAATCCCATTTTATCGAAAGAACTTAAGACAATCTTCTGTTTTTTCTTTCGGTAGGATACATTATATCCATATTCCTAGGAAAATGCAATAATTTCTTGTATCTTTGCATGGTTTTTCCCTGAATTTCAACTTCCTCCTGCCAGGAAAAACCTAATTTCTCCGCCAGATGGATGGAAACCGCGTTCTCTTTTTGGATCAGGCAATTGATTTCCTCAAAGCCCGTTTCCTCTGCTGCAAACGCAAGTGCTGCCTGGCACAATTCCGTTGCGTACCCTTTGTTTTGGTAGGGTTTCCCAACCAGATACCCCAGCTGCAGGGCAGGCTCCCCATGTAAGGTACAACCTTCCAGCCCTACTTTCCCAATGATATCTCCCGTGGATTTTTCTATGGCCGCCCACATCCCATATCCATAAAAGCCATACATATTACGGATATAAGCCTTGGTAACTTCCATTTCCGCTTCCCTGTCTTTTTGCATCCCTTCCACATAACGGGCGGACGCCTCGTCCTGGTACAGCCCGTACAGTGCGTCTAAATCCTCTAGGGCGATTTCCCGTAAGATACACCTCCTGGTTTCGGCAACCGTCCAGGGAATCCCATGCCTGCGCTGGTGTACGCGCTTTAAGAAGGCAACGTCTACCTCCTCAAACCCTTCTACCACAAAATCCGCCTGGTACAGCCCCTGGCCTGGGATCGCCGGGTTGGGGTAGCCGACGGACGCTATGCCAAGCCCAGACGCCATCGCAAGCGTCTCGTCCCTTGCCCCAATACATAGGCAATTCTTAGGCAGGATGTTATGTAGGCTAAGTACAACCGAAAGCTTCTCCTCAGTATCGGCATGGAAAATGTCCAGGTTGATGATTTGGATCCCATACTTGTATATGCCATCTAGAAGCTCGGTCAAGGCGTCTTCCATCACAAAGCGTTCGGGATCCTTTTCCCTAGCAATATCCAATTCCCGAAACGATACAATCAGGGCTTTCACATCCAGTTTCATCCTACTATCTCCTTCAAAGACGAAAAATACAAGATATAGATATTCTTAAGATATGAACATCTATATCTTGTATCATTTCTCATACTGTTACCGTTCTATACAATCGTATGGATTATGCCCGAAATCGCGCTTACACCTCTGGCATAATGACCGCTGCCACCAGATATACGATAATCCCTGTCGTCGTGCAGCCAAGCAGGACGGCCAGCAAGCGGATAATCGTAGGATCCACATTCAAGTATTCGCCTATCCCTCCGCATACGCCGCATATCACCCGGTTTGTACTAGATTTTACCAATCGTTTTGAACCCATAGTTTCCTCCAATCTGCGCAATATTATGATTCTTTTCCTTATTCTACTCTAGCTTTTGGTTCCTACTGTTCTATTTTACTCTTCTTAGCAAATTAATACAACTATAATCTAAACTTCTGTGTCTTTGGTAAATGAGATTATAATGGAGCCCATGCCGCATTCAATATCCATCTTCTTGCTTCCTGGGTTTTTGATTTCCCGTTCTCCCGCAAGGCCGGCAAAGTGGATAGCTCCAATATCAATGGTTCCCATAGCGCATTCCACATCATAACTGTAGTCGGATTCCTGGCCTTCAAATACTGCGCTAACAGTCCCCATACCACATTCTATGTCAGCCTTTTCCGATTGTATCCGGTCAGCGACTATTTCTCCAACCCCTGTGGATAATTTTAGCTTTGCCGTTTCTACATCACTTAAGGTCAACGCCCCGGCGCTCATTACAATATCCAGTTTATCCGTAGCTGTCAGCTTCTGCGATACAACGCATTCGCCTGCGTTCTCCGCAACGCTGATTTTTCCTGCTATCAACGGCGTATCAATAAAAATACTGCCGTTGCCTTGTTCCAGCTCTATCTTATCCAGCCAGCATTCTTCCATAATCTTATCCGGAAGCCAAATGGTAATCTGAGGACCGTCATTCTCTTTGTTAAGGAGTTTCTTATCCCCTTTTATTTTCAGCGTTTTGCCATCGGCATATACATTGGCATGGTATCCACTGTTATTCCAGTCCTCCACGGTAACATAGATCTTATCTTGATCTTCATACGTGCTCTTTAAAAGGAATAGAGATCCTGCATGGATTTCTACATCAATTTTCTTCAAATCCTCCCATTGGAAACTCATAGTCTGCGAACTGGCGTCTTCGCTGCTCTGCCCAATTGGAGCAGACTGATACCAGCTCTCTTCTATCACTTGTTCCTCTGCTATATCTTCAGAAACACCTGCCTCTCCTTCAAGTGCTTCGGCCTCTTCATAATACCCATGATCCGTACCTTCTTCGACCCAGGTTGCCTCGTTACGCCGAAATAGCGGGAAGCCATCTGGATCTATGGAATACTTGCCTAATTCAACCTCTTCCCAAAATTCTGGGAAACGAAAGCCAATCCCAATCCCTACGGCGCAAAACGCGCTCCCAAGCACAACCAGGATTAAGGTAATAATCAATGCTATTTTCGTAAAATTCTTCATACCTCCTGCTCCTTTCTGGAAAAAAAGCCCCTACATAACCCAACAGCCGCACGGACCATCCAGGGAATCAATTTTCCCCAAATCCAGACGCTAAGCAGCGTTGCTAAAACGGCAAGCGCCAACACCAGCAAGCCAGCGCCCGTCACCCCAAACCCAACGGCCAGGTTCCCTACTGCCGCCTGGGCAATCCCAACGCCAAACATCGCGATACCCGCGATATAAAACGCCCCTGCCACACATACAGCGGAGATTGCAATTCCCAGCACGGTTCCTGCCGCGCCTGTCACAAACCCCAGCCAAATTGGGCTTGTTATTACAGCAACCGCTATGACCGCTATGATTTTCAAGGCATGATCGCCACGGTAAGTAGAACGGCTTCCAGAATCGCGGTAAACCGTATCCTGGTATGTACCGCTCCCGCTTTGGTATGCGCCGCTTCCATTTTGATACGTCCCGCCGCTTTGGTATGCGCTGCTTCCATTCTGATACGTCCCGCTTCCTGGAAAGGACGCATCCTTGCTTGGCTGGCCGGTTTCCTTAGGGATATCGCCCGCTCCCCACATGGCTGGCTCTGGCTGGCTGCGGCTGATATCTATTTCCTGCCTTTGCTCAAACCTGCTGTCCGTAAACCCATGCTCTGTATATTCCCCAGCCCCGCCTTGCCCTCCGTTCAAATCCGCCTTGATGGTCGCAGCGACTTTCGCTGGGGATTCTAATTCCCTTAAGATACGTTCTTCATTCTCCACCCCTGCATCTTCAAAATATCCTTGGTAATAAGACAGGGCTTCCTCTTTCTCTTCCTGTGATACATCCGCCAACAGCGCTTCTAGCTGCCTCATAAAATCTTCTCTTCTCATGCCAATTCTCCTCCCGAAAATAACATTGTAATTTTAGAAGAATAATTTACCCATTCTGACTGGTACAAATTCAACTGTAGCCTTCCTTGTTCCGTAATCTTATAGTACCTCCGGTTCCTCCCACCGCATTCCACATCATAAACCTCCAGGCAATTGTCTTTTTGTAGGCGACGCAGCACCGGATACAATGTGGATTCCGACACGTCAATGGCCTTGCGTACATCTTGTGTAATCTTATAACCATATGTGCCCTCTTCCTCCTTGCACACAACGGCTAAAACAATTGCATCCAGAAGAGCTGCACCTGTATTGAATACCATGCCATCACTCCTTTTCTCTGCTCTATGAAAATATTATTTTCCATGCATTACTATTTTATATTCAATACTATACAACGTATAATATTATTTGTCAACAGGGATATTAAAAAAAGTGCGATCTGGGCGGCGGGTTGCCCGGGAGTTTGACAGTTTAATATTTCAAAAAATCCCCACAGGCCTTATATAGCC
>CAOKNO010000101.1 GCA_948470065.1 uncultured Eubacterium sp.
AATATAAAGGGATATATTGTTTATGATATGTATTTCAATGCTTGAAACAAATTCCAGTTTGTATAGAAAAGGGTGATGAGAAAAGACATAAAAACAGAGTTCATTTTTTAACCGACTGATAAATGAAGCTCTGTTTTTATTGCTATTTCTGTCATATATGGGATTGTATTAGGAAATAAAATCAATCCAGACGAAAATTTTTCTTTACTTCTATATCAAATGATGATACAAGGGACTGGTCTGTCCAGGATCATGCAAAGATTGTAAAGAAAGCATTGAAGGATGTCCAGGAAAATGATATTATCCTAATGCATGATGGATATGAAACATCGGTAACGGCAGCCATGGAGATTATAGATACGTTAAAAAAACAGGGCTATGAATTTGTCACAGTAGATGAACTTATATTTTTGTAAGAAATGCAGTTTCACAACTGTTTGGTCTAGCTGCCGCCTTTGCATTTGCTGTGATATAGGCGTTTAAGAAACTCAATATCTAAGAACAGCGTTTGTTTCATCCATACAAAAGAAGGGCGACTTGCGACGGCATCTGGAGCCCGCTTTTGTATGGATGGGACAAACGCGTCTGTTGCAGAGAGCGTTTCGCAATTACCTCTGCTGTGATATTTGGAAAGGAGGCAGTTTTTTGGATTTATTTGATTATATGCGGGGACAGCGCCAGGAGAAGGAAGCCCCTTTGGCGAGCCGCCTGCGCCCGGTCCGGCTAGAAGAGGTGGTGGGGCAGCAGCATATCATTGGGAAAGATAAGCTTTTGTACCGGGCGATCCAGGCAGATAAGCTAAGTTCCATTATTTTTTACGGACCGCCGGGGACAGGGAAGACGACGCTGGCAAAGGTGATTGCCCATACGACGCGTGCAGAGTTTACCCAGATCAATGCAACTGCAGCCGGGAAGAAGGACATGGAAGCGGTTGTGCAGCAGGCGAAGGACAGCCAGGGGATGTATGGGAAGAAGACCATCCTGTTTATTGATGAAATCCACCGTTTCAACAAGGGGCAGCAGGACTACCTACTGCCCTTTGTCGAGGATGGCACGGTAGTTTTGGTTGGGGCGACGACAGAGAACCCTTATTTTGAAGTGAATGGGGCGTTGCTGTCACGCTCGGTCGTGTTTGAATTGCTGCCGTTGGAAAAAGAGGATATCAAAAAGATCCTAGTGCGTGCAGTTACGGACAAGGAGAAAGGGATGGGGAGTTACGATGCAGCCCTAGAGGACGATGCATTGGAATTTTTGGCGGATGTGGCGAACGGGGATGCCAGGGCTGCGTTGACAGCGGTTGAATTAGGCGTGCTGACGACGCCGCGCGGGACGGATGGGAAGATAAGGATTACGTTGGATGTGGCGTCGGAATGCATCCAGAAACGCGTGGTGCGCTATGATAAGGATGGGGATAACCATTACGATACGGTATCTGCGTTTATCAAAAGCATGCGTGGGACGGATCCGGATGCGGCTGTGTATTATCTGGCAAAGATGCTGTACGCTGGGGAGGATATCAAATTTATTGCAAGGCGTATTATGATCTGCGCTTCTGAAGACGTTGGGAATGCAGATCCCCATGCGATTATGGTAGCGGTAAGCGCAGCGCAGGCTGTAGAGCGCGTTGGGATGCCGGAAGCCCAGATTATCCTATCCCAGGCGGCGGCGTATGTAGCGTGCGCGCCAAAGAGCAATGCCGCCGTGAACGCCATCAGCCGCGCTATGGAAACGGTGAAGTCCACGAAGACAGCCCCAGTGCCTGCGCATCTGCGGGATTCCCATTACCAAGGCGCGCGGAAGCTAGGGCGTGGGGAAGGGTATCTGTATGCCCACGAGTTCCCAAACCATTACGTAAAACAGCAGTACCTACCGGACGGGCTTACTGGCATGAAATTTTATGAGCCTTCAGAAAACGGCTATGAAAAGGAGATCAAATCACGTCTTGCGTATTTGAAAGAAGGACAAGAACCGTAATTTGACACAAAAAGTCTTTGATACACGGACAAATGTAACTTTGTGAAAGAAAATGCTTTACAATCGGTATGGGATCGTGCATAATAAGGAAGGCTAAAATGAGAAGAGGCCAATGATTCCATTGGAACAGGCCGTTAGATAAGAGATTCAGGAGGATGTTAACATGCAGTCATATCAGGAGATGAGCAGGGAAGAGTTATTACAGGAGAAAAAGCACCTGGAGGCAGCGTATAAGAAATATGCGAACAGCGGGCTGAAGCTGGACATGTCCAGGGGCAAGCCTTCCGCGGAGCAGTTGGATCTGTCCATGGGGATGATGGATGTTTTAGGCGGCGGCGCGGACTTGAATTGCGAGGATGGGACGGATTGCCGGAATTACGGCGTGCTGGATGGAATTTGGGAAGCTAAGGTGCTTCTTGGCGATATGATCGAATGCCATCCAGATAATATTATCATTTATGGCAATTCCAGTTTGAATATTATGTACGATACTGTGTCGCGCTCCATGACGCATGGGGTGATGGGGAATACCCCATGGTGCAAGCTGGATAAGGTCAAGTTCCTATGCCCGGTTCCAGGGTATGACAGGCATTTTACCATAACGGAATATTTTGGGATAGAGATGATCCAAGTGCCGATGCTGCCTACAGGGCCGGATATGGATATCGTAGAAGATCTGGTGAGCAAGGATGAAGCGATAAAGGGGATCTGGTGCGTGCCGAAGTATTCCAATCCCCAGGGGATTACGTATTCCGATGAGACGGTCCGCCGTTTTGCGCGGTTAAAGCCTGCGGCAAAAGACTTCCGGATTTACTGGGATAATGCGTATGGCGTACATCATCTTTATGACATCGATCAGGATAACCTAGTAGAAATCTTAGCAGAGTGCAAGCGGGCAGGGAACCCAGATCTGGCGTATAAATTCTGTTCGACGTCTAAGATCAGCTTCCCAGGCTCTGGTGTTGCGGCAATCGCAGCGTCTGCCAACAATTTAGTGGAGATCCGGGAACAGATGCGGGTTGCGACCATCGGCCATGATAAGGTGAACCAGCTCCGCCACGTACGTTTCTTCAAGGATATCTATGGAATGACGGAGCATATGAGAAAGCATGCCGAGATCCTGCGGCCGAAGTTCGAAATGATTATCAATACCTTTGAGCGGGAACTGGATGGATGCGGGATAGGGACCTGGATTGCGCCAAAGGGTGGTTATTTCATCGCGTTTGAGGCTTTAGAAGGGTGTGCGAAGGCAATCGTTGCAAGGGCCAAAAACGCTGGGGTCACTATGACGCCTGCTGGCGCGCCGTATCCATATGGGAAAGATCCAAAGGATGCAACCATCCGGATTGCCCCGACTTATCCGACCTTAGATGACTTGAAGATTGCGACCGATATTTTTGTAATCTGTGTCAAGCTGGTGAGCATAGATAAAATAGTAAGAGAAAGAGCATAGAGGCTCTGTTTGTTGCAAAATATCATAAAATTTTTGTAAAATCCGGTATTTTTTGGCTAAAATGTGGTATACTGACCACAAACGCTGCGGTTGTGATGGGGAGCGGCGCAAATACCAGAACGTGCAGGCCAATAGATGGAAAGAAGGGAACAGGATGGATTTATCTACGAAATACAGTGAGGGTGTGAATAGCTGGGAAACGGTTATTTTCTTGTACAATTCAGCGCTGAAGGAAGTAAATACAAAGCTTGAGATTTTAAATGATGAATTCCGCCATATACACAGGTACAATCCGATTGAGTATATCAAATACCGGATTAAGACGCCTGAGAGCATTGTGAAGAAGCTGAAACGCAATGGATATGAGAGCACGATCAGCAATATGGTAAGCCATGTCAACGATATTGCTGGAATCCGTGTGGTTTGTTCTTTTACATCTGATATTTACCGGTTGGCAGAGATGATAGGCAAGCAGAACGACCTTACCGTCGTGTCGGTGAAGGATTATATCAAGCACCCGAAAGACAGCGGGTATAAAAGCTACCATATGTTAGTGACAGTCCCTATTTTCCTGTCAAAAGGGATAGAGGATACAAAGGTCGAGATCCAGATCCGTACGATTGCCATGGACTTCTGGGCAAGCCTGGAACATAAGATATATTACAAATTTGAAGGCAACGCGCCAGGTTATATCAGCCGTGATTTAAGGGAATGCGCGGAGATTGTGTCGAAGCTGGATGCGAAGATGCTTTCCTTAAATGAAGCAATCCTACAGGCACGGGAGGAAGAGGAATTGCTGCAGAAGTCTGGCGGTCTGTGATACATATTTATGGGATGGATGGCGTATGGGGAAGGTGACAGAGGATGCCAGACAGTAAAGAGGTTTTGGATCTTGCCGTTTCCATTGGGGAGACCATGCTGCAAAGCGGCGGGGAGATTTACCGTGTGCAGGAAACGGTAAGCCATGTGTTAGAGGCATACGGCATACAGGATTACCACGTATTTGTGATTACAAACGGGATTTTTGCAACTGTCCATGAGCGCAGGGAAGACGCCGGGAGCATGGTGCGGTATGTGCCGATTGGCGATGTGGATTTGCGCAAGGTGGCGGAGATAAACCAATTGTCCAGGGAGATTTCCCAGGGCAGCTTAAGCATAACGCAGGCTTATGGAAGGTTAAAACAGTGTAATATGCCATCGGGACCTGGGAACCTGGCGCTTATCCTCTCCTGCGGGGTAGGGTGCGCAGGGTTTGGCTACCTGATGGGCGGTCGGCCGTACGACAGCATCTATTCGTTTTTCTTAGGAATGCTGCTGGAATTGTTTTTGCTTCTGACCGCGAAGCACAATGCGTCCAAGTTCATTGTAAATATTATTGGGAGCGCCTTGGTGACGTCGTGCAGCCTGGTCTTATATGTAGCTGGTACGGGGATTTTGTTCGACCGCGTGATTATTGGGGGGATTATCCCGCTTCTTCCAGGGGTGGCCCTGACCACGGCGATCCGGGACTTGTTCAGCGGGGACTACTTGTCTGGCAGCATCCGCCTGATGGATGCGCTGTTAGCAGGTATGTGCATTGCAATTGGGGTCGGGGCGGCGATTAAGGCGTTCCAATGGCTGGGCGGCGGCGTCTTGCTGCTGTGAATGAATCTGTCGGGTAATTTGGGAGGTGTGATTCTGGTGGTAACGCAGATTTTAGTATCTATGGCTGCCACAATGGCGTTTGCTGTGCTGTTCCATGTGCATAAGAGCGAGTATCTGTACTGTGCAGGCAACGGCGCCGTGGGATGGATGGTGTATTCCCTTTGTATTTCTTATGGGGCGGGGGCGCCTACGGCCTCTATCTGGGCTTCCCTGTCGCTGACTTTAGTGGCAAGGGCGTTGTCCGCAATCAGGAAAATGCCCAGCACCATATTTCTGATGACAGGCATTTTCTCTCTGGTGCCCGGTTCTGGGCTTTACTATACCTCGTATTACTTAATCCTGGGTGATTTGGTCCAGTTTATGGCGAAGGGTACGGAAACCCTGAAAATTGCCGGGGCCATTGTACTAGGCATGATTTTTGGGCTGCTGCTTCCCCAGACGTGGTTTAACCAGTTAGGGAAGCTTGCAGCCCAGTTAAGGAAATAAGGCAGGACGCCTTATCTTAATGCTCGCATTTCCAGAAGTAGGCGCTGTAGGGAGGAAGCTCGCTCCCGCCGCCGAAGTCATGTTCTGTATTCGTAATTAAATCAATAGCCTTGCCGCATCCAGCGTCGAAGTGTGCAGTATACGGTTCGCTGTCTGCATTGATGGCAACCAGCACGCGTTCGTTTTCGCTTTTCCGTTCAAAAATACATTGCTTGTTCGTCAGAACCACAGAGCGGAAGCTTCCGTAGTTCAGAGCCTCGGATTCTTTCTTAGCTGCGGTAAGCTGTGCGATCCAATCGGTCAGTTCGTTCCAGCTAGGCGTTTCAAAGCTAGGACGCAAGGAAGGATCCCCATTTGACTTGTCTCCGGTAACGCCCCATTCGCTTCCATAGTATACGCAGGGGATCCCAGGCATTCCAAAGCTTAGCGCGTAAATCAGCGGCAGATGCCCTGGCGTCTTAAGGATAGTGGCGATACGGGAAACGTCATGGTTGTCCACGAAGCTAAGCAGATGTTTCCCACGGTAAAGCGTCCAGTTTTCCGGACCAAACTGGCGCAGCAGGGAATGGATGATTTCAAACATATTCATGGAATTGAAGCTGGAGTGAAGCCCCTTGTAGCATTCGTAGTTTGTAGCAGAATGGAGCATGGAATCATTCATCAACTGGTTGTAATCCCCGTGCAGCATTTCACCCACCAAGAAGAACTCTTCTTTCAGGCTGTCGCAATGGCTGCGGAGCCTGCGTACGAAGTCATGATCCAGGCAGTAAGCCACATCCAGGCGCAGGCCGTCGATATCCCACTCCTTTACCCAGAAGCTGACGCTCTCTAAGAGATACTGGATGACTTCTTCGTTCCGAAGGTTCAGCTTCACCAAGTCGTAATTGCCTTCCCAGCCTTCGTACCACAGCCCGTCGTTATAGCCTGAGTTCCCGCCGAAGTTGATGTGGAACCAATCCTTGTAACGGGAGTTTTCCCGGTTTTGCAATACGTCCTGGAATGCGAAGAAGCCGCGTCCTGCATGGTTGAACACGCCGTCTAATACGACACGGATGCCAGCCTTGTGGAGTGCGTCGCAGACTTCCTTGAAATCCTCGTTGGCGCCGAGCCTTATGTCGATTTTACGGTAATCCCTGGCGTTGTACCCATGGGTGTCGGATTCAAACAAAGGGGAGAAATAAATGGCGTTTACCCCTAATTTTTCCAGATGGGGGATCCAGTCCTTCACCTTTAAGATGCGGTCTTTTGCAACCCCGTCGTTTTCAAAGGGCGCGCCGCAGAACCCCAGAGGATAAATCTGATAAAAAACACTTTCATATGCCCACATAATTAATATGCTCCTTTCTGTTGCTTTATGGTATCATAGAATGATGGTAATAGATCATCTCGTCACTATTCCGGACAAGGTTTGGTTTGTACGAATAAAACAAGATACTCTTATTATAAGAAGAAAACGAAGGAATGGCAATGGAGGATGTTACAAAATTTTGATGGGAGCGTAGGGCAGTTCTGTTTATCACGCGCCAGGCCTTCGTTGTACATTGGTTTTATAGGTAATTGCGAAACGTTTTCTGTAACAGACGCGATTGTTCCTAGATTTGAGTTTTGCAAACGCCTATTGGTTTTATAGGTAATTGCGAAACCCTCTCTGGGACAGACGCGTCTGTACAATCCATACAAAAGCGGGCTCCAGATGCCGTCGCAAGTCGCCCTTTTTTTGTACAGATTGTACATCCGCTGTTTCTAGAAAGGGCGTTTTGCAATCGCCTATTGGTTTTATAGGGAAAGGAGGATGCTAATGTTATATAGCATAGTGAAAATGGAAACAGAGTATTGGGAGGAGCCTGGGCAAACGGAAGGCTGGCGCTGTAAAACATATGAACTGCAAATTATCGCGGGGGAAACGGAGGAAGCATTGTTAATGGCATATATTTCCCTGGCCAGGACGTGGCTGGCAGGGCATCCAGACGCTGTGGATTTGGGAGTTTCTCAGCGTGCAGAGCCATGGCTGCGCTATGCGAAGTGTGCGTTGGCGGATCGTTCCATAGATATTGCAGATGTGTTCTATATGGGGATAGGGCCGATAGAGGGTTCTTACTGCAGATGTGAGATTTCTTCATGTTTTGGAAGCAGTATGCTGGGTTTGAGGGTGGAGATGCGTGATGCTGATATGATCCTGCCGGCCAATCCTATGGCGTTTGACAGTGAAGCCGCCCTGGGCAGCCAGGCATGGGAAGCGCTTTTTGGCAGTAAGATGGACGAATGGAGTTGCTATAAGCGTACCAATTGGGTACTGCGGGAGAATTTGGACGCCGTAGCGCATGAGCATGGCTTTTTGGAGAAGATCAACGAAGAATTACGCCGCATTGCACATGAGCCAGCGTTGGACGAAGAGGAATTGGTTTATTTTCTGGCGGAAGGGTGAGAGGAAAATGCAATTGTCTTGGCGGCATGCATCGATAATTTGGTGAATGACGCGAGAGTAGGCGCCCTTTGGATGCAAATACCCCGCCCCAGAGGGCGGGATTGCTATAAATAGGTTAAGTTGACATGCTCCGTCAGCTTGCTTGGTACGGCGTCAGCCTGTTTTCCCCATATCCTTTGATTTCTGGACGCAGGCGCGCTGTGCGCGGATAATAGCGCTGCGCATCCCGGCTTCTTCTAACATTGCAACGGCTTCAATCGTCGTCCCGCCTGGGGAACACACGGCGTCTTTGAGCGCGCCAGGATGCGTTCCCGTCTCCAGCACCATTTTGGCGGAGCCAAGCACAGACTGGGCGGCGAATTTGTATGCCTGTGCCCGCGGCATACCGTCTGCAACGGCTGCGTCTGCCATTGCTTCGATCAACAGATAGACGTATGCCGGGGAAGAGCCGGAAACGCCGACTACGGTATCTATCATATGTTCCGTAACGATTTCACATTTCCCAAAGCTTTGGAATAAGGCGCAGGCTTCTTGCAGATCGTCCTGGGTAACGTTTGGGTTGCCGCAGAGCGCGCTCATGGCTTCGCCTACCAGCGCAGGCGTATTTGGCATTGCGCGGATTAATTTGATATCTTTGCCAAAGAGAGCTTCGATTGCCGCAATGGCTTGCCCTGCCGCAATAGAAATGACCAGGGTATCCGCCTGGATCTGCCCGGAAATCTCCGGTATGGCTTCGGCGAGGATATGCGGTTTTACCGCCAGGATTACAATATCTGCCTGCGCGGCGGCAACGGCGTTGCTCTGCGTCGTGCGGATGCCGAAGCGTTCCTGTAAGGAAAGCAGCGCCGGTTCGTTTTTGTCTGCGGCGATTATCTGTTCTTTTGGCACAAGGCCTGACTGAAGGATGCCTCCAATCATGGCGCTGCCCATGCTTCCGCCGCCAATAAATCCAATTGTCTTTTCCATAAGCCGTAATTCTCCTGTCTGTTTTTATGGCAAAATCTATAGAGGTTAAATAAAGCCTTACCAGCATAGGCCTTCCTGTCCGGGAGCGCCTGATTGCTGCAAAGGGCTTTGTATCTTACAGGCGGCGCTAGCGCCTGATTGCCGCAAAGGGCTTTGTATCTTACAGGCGGCGTATAGCGCCGGATCATAAAAAGGCTGCTGCATAGAGGGGCGGGTAAGGAATGGAACGTCTGAGTGGATAAGGACGCCAATCCTGTGGTTCCCCTTTGCGCAGCAGCCCGCTATCATGTCTGACAGAATGCCTTCTGTTTAGAAATCAGTCAGATCAGCAGCCCTTCTCTCTAAGAAAGCCGTCATGCCTTCGGTCTTGTCATGTGTAGAGCAGGTGATGCCGAATAAATTTGCTTCCATTTCAACCGCGTTTTTGATATCCATATCGTAGCCGTTGTTAATGGCAGCCTTTGCGATAGAAACGGCATAGCTTCCCTTAGAAATAATCTTAGACGCCATTTTCTTAGCGGTTTCCATCAATTCTTCCTTCGCTACAACCTTATTTACAAGGCCAATCCGGTAAGCCTCTTCTGCGTTGATGCTGTCGCAAGTAAAGATTAATTCCTTTGCGCGTCCCATGCCAACTAAGCGGGCAAGCCTCTGGGTTCCGCCAAAGCCTGGGATAATGCCAAGCCCGGTTTCTGGCTGTGCAAATGTTGCGTTGTCAGAAGCGATCCGGATATCGCATGCCATTGCGATTTCACATCCGCCGCCAAGTGCAAATCCATTGACAGCAGCGATGGTTACCTGGCGCATATTCATCAATTTGAAGAACGGCTCGGCAGCCCTCATGCCGAATGCGCGTGCTTCTGCAGCGGTGAAGTTCACCATTTCTGCGATATCTGCGCCTGCAACGAAAGATTTGAAGGCGTTCTCCTTCTTATCTGGGCCGCCTGTTAAAATCACAACCTTCACATCGTCCCTTGCTTCGATTTCTGTCAATACGGCGTTCAGTTCATCTAATGTTTCACTGTTTAATGCGTTTAATGCGCCTGGCCTGCTGATTGTCAAGACTGCAATCTGATCCGCTACGTCTAATTTTAAATTGTTCATGGGTAAAATCCTCCTAAAATATGTATTTGCTGTACCTATGTATTTACTGCTACATTAAATATATAACTTTGACAAAAATATGTCAATATGGAACTTGCTGCAATCGGAACATCGTAGGCGTACAATGGTATTTCTTTTTGAAAATACGGTTAAAATAAGAAAGGTTCTCAAACCCGGTTTCAGCCCGGGAGTTTGACAGTTTAATATTTCAAAAAATCCCCACAGGCCTTATATAGC
>CAOKNO010000102.1 GCA_948470065.1 uncultured Eubacterium sp.
TGTATGGATTGGACAGACGCGTCTGTCCCAGAGAGGGTTTCGCAATTACCTAACAGATTAATTTGCAGAAAGGAATCGATCAAACAATGGATATGGGAATCATTGATTTACACACACATTCCACGGAGTCGGACGGGACGCTTTCCCCGGAAGATTTGGTGGGACACGCGAAGGAACTTGGGCTGTCTGCAATCGCCTTGACCGATCACGATACGGTGAACGGGCTTCCTAAGGCGCGGCGCAGGGCGAAGGAGCTTGGGATTGAACTGGTCCCTGGGATTGAGCTTTCTACCGATTATGAGGGGATGGAAGTGCATATCCTGGGATATTATATGGATGAAACAGAGCCTGCCTTCCTTACAAAGCTGCAGGAATTTGTAGACGGCAGGGAACACAGGAATGATCAGATGATGGAACTGTTACAGAAGGAAGGCTTTGCGATTACCATGGAAGATCTGCGCCGTGAGAACCCGGACAGCGTCATTACCAGGGCGCATATCTCGCGCTACCTCGTCGAGCATGGCTTTGTCAAGGATAAGGCAACTGTTTTCCAGGTATACTTAGGGGATGGATGCCGCTGCTATGTGCCGCGGGAGAAAATCACGCCGTTTGAAGCCATCCGCCTGATCCAGCTTGGCGGCGGGCTTGCGTTTTTTGCACATCCCGTGCTGTGCCATATGGAGGACGGCAGGCTGCGCAGCTTTATCCAAAGCCTGAAGGAAGCCGGGCTGGCTGGCATAGAGGCCATGTATTCCCTGAACCGCCCAGAAGACGAAGCTTACCTGAAACGCCTTGCAGAAGAATATGGCCTGCTGGTAAGCGGCGGTTCTGATTTCCATGGGGAGAATAAGCCGGACATCCAGCTTGGGACTGGGAAGTCCAACCTTTCTATCCCCTATCAGTACCTGGCGCAGATCAAGGAATCCGCTGCCAAGGTAACGCCTGTTATCCCAGGATAAACCGCTCAATAATCTCTGCGATGGCGCTTTCCCCATTGCTATGTTCTGTAATATAATCTGCGGCCCGCTGCACGTCTTCGTGGGCATTTTTGACAGCTACCCCAATATGGGCCGCATCCAGCATGGGGATATCGTTCCGTTCGTCCCCCGCCGCTACCGTATGCTCCAACGGAATCCCCAAGAAGCTGCTGATATACTTCAAGCCGCTCCCTTTATCGGTGTCCTTTGGGCAGTATTCCAGAAATTCGTTCCGCGAGAAGAAGGGATTTGTCTTTTCCAGCAGGTTCTTATGCTGTTCCCGGAACTGGACCAGCCTTTCTGGGTTGTCTACGTCGATCAGGATTACTTTATTCGGCTCTTTCTCCAGGCTGCTGTAAATATCGTCCACAATCCGGTAGCGCATCACGGCGTTATCCAGGTAGAAATCCAGTTCCTTCCCGTGTACCTCTGTTATAATCGTATCGTGCTGGTAGGATTGTGCGTATATGCCTTCCTTGTGGGCCTCGTCGAGCAGCTCCTTCGTCACTTCCATTGGCAGGGTGCGTTCCGCTAGGATCCGGTCCGCCGCACAGTCGTATATGACCGCCCCGTTATACGCCGCCATATAGAACCCTGGGACAGCCAGCCCCAGTTCCCTTACCACGATTTTTGCGGTGGCAATCGGTCTGCCCGTCACAAGCACAAAGTAATGCCCTGCCTCTAGCATTTTCCCGATCGCCCTCCTGTTCTCTTCTGAAATATGCTTCTGTTCGTCTAACAACGTATCGTCAAGATCCGTAAATAATATCTTACTTACCATAGTCCCCTTCTTTCTGAAAGCCTGCATTGTTCCCATATGTCCTCTATCTGCAATCCGGCTTCCCTGCCGCATGTTGCTTGTTATTCCACTGGTTCCGCCGGGATGAAGACCCGTTCCTCGTATACGTTTACGTTCTTCGGTACTGCCTGTTTGGCCTCTTCACAGAATATCTTCTGGGAGTTGAGCAGTTTCTTCCCGCGTTTGTCAATCTTTTCATATGTCCCGTCCGGCTGTAGGATATGTGCTTTCGTATTATCGCAAAGCTGGGTCCCTAGGATATGGCGCACTTGATCCATCAGCGTTTCCTGTTCCACTGGGAAAATAATCTCTACCCGGCGGTCCAGGTTCCTGGGCATCCAGTCTGCGCTGCCCATATAGATTTCCTCCTGCCCGTTGTTGTGGAACCAGAAAATCCGGCTGTGCTCTAAGAAATTCCCTACAATGGAATGCACTGTAATGTTCTCGCTAACCCCTGGGACGCCTACTTTCAAGCAGCAGATGCCGCGGATCACCAGCTCGATCTTCACGCCTGCCGCAGACGCTTCATAAAGCGCGGCGATAATCTCCTGATCGCACAGGGAGTTCATCTTCGCCTTGATAAAGGCATCCTTCCCTGCCTGGGCGTGCTTGGCTTCCCGCCGGATCAGCTTCAAAAAGCGCTTGCGCAGCCAGATAGGCGCCACAACCAGCTTATTCCAGGAAAGCGGCTCGGAATAGCCGGACAGCATATTGAAGACTGCGGTCGCATCTTCCCCAATCGCTTCGGAACAAGTAAACATGCCCAGATCGGTATATAACTTCGCCGTAGAGTCGTTGTAATTGCCTGTGCCAAGGTGCACGTACCTGCGGATGCCGTCTTCTTCCCGCCGTACCACCAGGGCAATCTTGCTGTGGGTCTTTAACCCTACCAGGCCGTATATGACGTGGCAGCCTGCCTTCTCCAGCTTCTTTGCCCATACGATATTATTCTCTTCATCAAAACGCGCCTTTAACTCCACCAGGACGGACACCTGCTTGCCGTTTTCCGCCGCCTGCGCCAGGGAAGCGATAATCGGGGAATTGCCGCTGACACGGTACAAGGTCTGCTTGATGGCCAGCACGTCTGGATCCTTTGCAGCCTGGCGGATAAAATCCACCACGGGATCAAAGGTCTGGTACGGGTGGTGCAGCAGGATATCGCCTTTACGTATGGCTTCAAAGATATCCTCCCCTGGCACAATCTGCGGTACGCGCTGCGGTTTATACGCCGGATAGCGCAGCTTCTCCCCATCCTCGACGCCATACAGCTTCATCAGGAAGGTCAGGTCAATTGGGCCGTTGATTTTAAAGATGTCCTCCGGGGCAATGTGTAACTCTTCCCGGAGCACCCCCAGCAGGCGTTTGTCTATCTTTTCTTCCACTTCCAGGCGGATGACTTCCCCCCACTGGCGTTTCTTCAACTGTTTCTGGATTTCCTGGAGCAGATCCTCCGCCCCATCTTCGTCAATCGTAAGATCGGCGTTGCGCATAATCCGGTAGGGATGCGCGCATACGACATGGTAGTTCAAAAACAGGCGGTGGATGTTGCGTTCAATCATCTGCTCTAACAGGATAAAGGATTTCTCCCCCTCCTTTGACGCAGGGATCTGCACAATCCTAGAAAGCACTGAGGGCACCTGCACGGTCGCAAATTCCAGATCGCCCTTCTTCTCTTTCTTCTCTGTTTTCTTCTCTTCCTTTTTCTGGAGCAGGGCTGCAATATTCAGCGATTTGTTCCGGATCAGCGGGAAGGGCCTCGACGCGTCTACCGCCATTGGCGTAAGCACAGGGTAAACCGTTTCTTCGAAATAGCGGTCCACGTACTCCGCCTGTTCCTCCGTCAGATCCTCGTAAGCGTTTATAATCTGTATCCCATGGTTATGTAACAGCGGAACCAACGAACGGTTGTACGTCGAATACTGCATTTCCACCAACGCCCTCGTATCCTTGTTGATGGCGTCAAGCTGTTCTTTCGCCGTCATCCCTGCAATATCACGTTTCTTATAACCTACATGGACCATATCCTTTAAGGATGCGACCCGTACCATGAAAAATTCATCCAAGTTGGATGACGTTATGCTGACAAACTTCAAACGTTCCAGCAACGGGATGTTCTTATCCCTTGCCTCGTTCAATACCCTGGCGTCAAATTTCAGCCAGCTTAATTCCCGGTTCTCGTAATACTCCGGCTTAAAATAATCCTTCTCTTTCTCCATTGCTTGCTAACCTCCCTAAAATACCCTCTTCTCCCGGATCTTTGGCTTGACGCTGAACACGTCTTCAAAGGAATCCGCATATGCCGAGAACAGCCCCTTCTCCAATACGATGCTCTCTGGCGCATCTACGGTGATAATCAGTTCCCTGCCGCGCAGCACGGCTTTGATATCCTGGAACTTCTGCTTGTGGCTGCGGTCCATGGCGTTTGCAATCTTAAGGATTGCCGTAAGCTTTGCCACGACCATGTAGCTTGCCTGGTCTAACGTGTCGCTGACGCTTTGGTACGACAAGACTGGCTGGGAATTATGCCTTACGGTATCTGCTACGATTTCCCGTTCCAGTTGGGTCATACCGATGATCTCTGACGCTTTGATAATCTGGTAGGAGCATTCCGCCTGATCCACCAGGCTGATATACCGCCCGCAGTCGTGGAGGATGGCGGAAACCTGCAGCAGCAGCCGCTCCCGCTTGCCCATGCCATGGGCTTTCTTCATAGCGTCGAAAATCTTCGTGCACATAGATAAGACGGCCTCCGTATGGCTGGAAAAACTCTGGAAGCGTTCCGCCAGCTTCTGCGCAGCCGCTAAGATGTCTGCTTCAAAATCATGTGCAAAGGCAATCATACGGTGCTTCTCCGCATAATCGCAGGCAATCCCATCGTTGATATTCGTCCCTGCCACCCAGATATGGTGCGCGTTCATTTCCTCGGCCAGCCGCTTATACAAAACGACAGAGGGGATGATCAGCGGATCGTGTTCGTTCGGAAGGTTCAGTTCTACGGAAATCTCTTCCGGGGACTTCTTGTTCCATTTTTTCAGCAGCTTGATGAAACGTTCGGTTTCAATCGTCCCATCCTCTTCCTTCTTGGAAAAGCCTTTGACGATTTCGCCTATGTAATCCCCCATCACAACCACGTACTGGATCTGCGCCTCTGGCAGGTAAATCCGCTTGAAAATCTCCAGTTCCTTGTCTACCAGCTCCTGGATCTGCGTTTCATAATGGGATACCAGGTTTTCAATCTTAGAAAGCTTCTCCCGGATCCGCATAATCCCAAGTTCTATATGCTGCGTCGTAACGGCTTTCCCTTTCTGGTACAATGTGATCTGCATACTGCCGCCGCCGACGTCCACGACAGCGGCGCCTTCTTGGATCATCTTCTCAAATTCCGGGGACAGCGCCAATGATTTGTATTCCATAAACCGATACTCCGAATTGCTCAGGATCGTAACGTCAATTTTCGTACGGAGCCGGATCTGATCCAGGATAAACGGCTCATTGCTGACGCTGCGCAGCATATTTCCTGCATATGCCTGGTAAGCGTCTACCTTGTAGCCATCCATAATCGTATGGAACTCTTTGAGCACCTGGCAGAGTTCTTCCACCAGTTCATACCCTATCACGCCGTTGCGGTATGCGTCCTGCCCCAGGTCGATGTTGCTGCGTACATAGTCAATGGCGCGGATCTTATGGTTTGCGCTTATCTCAAATACTTTCAGGCTCACTTCATGGGAGCCGATATAAATTGCTGCAAATGTTGTAATTTTCATGGCCTTCCTTTCTGCCAGGCAAAAACGCCCTGGCATTCCCCATTCTTTCCCTCTGCTTATGCCTTCCCCAACAGGTAATCCATAAACTGCTGCGCCGTCCGCCCGGAACGCCCGCCATGATGTAGTTCCCATTGGTTCGCCTCTTTCAGAAGTTCTTCTTCCTCCTTTTGTATCTTATGCTTCCTAGCCAGGCTTTTTACAATTTCCTGGAACTCCTTCTGGCTTGGCGCGCCAAAGTAGACCGTAACGCCGAACCTCGCAACCAACGATAGCTTTTCCTGTACGGTATCGTTCGTATGCAGATCGTCGTCACGTTCCGCTTTATCGCTGAATTTCTCCCGTACCAAATGCCTGCGGTTGGAGGTAGCGTAAATCAGCACGTTGTCTGGTTTTTTCTCCAACCCGCCCTCGATTACCGCTTTTAAGTATTTATACTCAATTTCAAATTCCTCAAAGGATAAATCATCCATATAGATGATAAACTTATAATTCCGGTTCTTAATCTGGGAAATAACAGAATTTAAGTCCTGGAACTGGTGCTTATACACTTCGATCATGCGCAGCCCCTGGCTGTAATACTGGTTGATTACCGCCTTAATGCTGGTGGACTTCCCTGTCCCGGCGTCCCCGTACAGCAAACAGTTATTTGCGTTCCTGCCATGGACAAAAGCTTCGGTATTCTCCACAAGCTTCTTTTTCGCGAGTTCATAGCCGACCAAATCATCTAGGTTCACATGCGCGATATTCGTAATTGGGACAATCTTAACCCCTTCCTCCCGGTGTTCTACACGGAACGCCTTATGGAGCCCAAGCTTGCCCACGCCGTACCCTTTATAGAAGCCCGTCGCCGCATCCTTTAGTTCTTCCGCCGTCTTGGCTTTCCCCAGGCATACGCTCAGTTCGCAGATCTGGTCGCGGATCCTGCGGTTATATACGGTCCCGTTGCGCCCGGCGCGGCTATAACTGGCGATAAGCTTTAATTCTGGGACGCCCAGTTTTTCTGAAAAGTCCTTAAAATCCCAGGAAAACAATTCCAGGAATACCGCAAAATCATGGATTGCCAGTTCGTTGATGCTCCCGGGGATACTGCCTTTGATTTCACAGGAAACGCTGTAGGCGTTCTCATGGTTGACCAAAAGATACGCCAGATAGGTATGCCAGAGGTTCCCTTCAAACCCATGGGCGGCCGAAAACCCAACCAGCCCGTGCAGGCATTTGTAACACAACCGCCGCAATTTCCGTTCCAAATCCCCAGCGCTTTTTCCATTGCGGCGCTGTTCCTCCCATTTCCCAAACAGCTTCATAAGCTGGGAAATATCGGTAAGGATCCTTCCTTCTTCAAACTCACGGTATAGGATTAACTCTTTTATTCTATCACTCATGTGTAAGACCTCTTTCGTCTAGTAATTCCCCAGGATTTTTAGGGAAAGCGCTTCGTCCTCTAGGCCCTTTAACGCGTTCATGACCGCGCTGTCGTTCAGGTTCCCTTCTAAATCCACAAACAGACGGTATGCAAAGCTTTTATCTTTCACCGGCCTGGATTCAATCTTTACCATATTCAGGTGGTTGAAAATCAAATGCGACAGCATATGGTACAAGGATCCGCTTTCATGGGATACCTCGAAGGAAATGCTGACGCGCCCCGCCGTATCCAGGCAGATCCGCTCCCCTGTGACGATTACAAACCGGGTGCTGTTCTCATCGCTGTAGCTGATGTTACGCGCTAAGATTTCCAAGCCGTAGATTTCAGCAGCCGCAGCGCTTGCAATGGCCGCCTGATCCTTTTTGCCGTCTTCTAATACTTTTTTGGCGGATCCTGCGGTATTGTGCATACTGATGCGTTCCCAATCCATATGGCCATCCAAAAAATCCACGCATTGCATAAAGGCCTGCGGATGGGAATAGACGCGGCGTATCCCAGGCAATGTGCTTCCTGGCAAGGCAAGCAGGGCATGCTCTGCACGGATGATCTGCTCTGCTACAATGTAATTGCCGTATTCTGCCAAGAGGTCGAAATTCTCCCCTACGATCCCAGCAGAAGAATTTTCTATGGGCAGCACGGCATAATCCGCCTTTTTGCAGCGGATCGCTTCCATTGCGTCCTTCCAGGTATCCACATGGAAGCTTTCCACCGAATCCCCAAAATACGCCTTCATCGCAAGCTGGCTGTATGCCCCTTCTACGCCCTGGTATACGACTTTATGCGTTGTAAACGGCAGGGCGCTCACTTTGGTAAACCCAAGCTTCTGCCCTTTTCCGTGCTGCCTTAACAGGCGGTATTGGCGTTTGCGGCTCATTGCCATAATCTGCCCGAACACCTCGCCCACATCGTATGCGTTTTCTTCAAACTGCACGAGGGATTTCACGGCTTCTAGCTTCTGCTGTTCCCGGCTCCTGTCTAAAACGGGCGCTCCGGCAGCTATTTTGTATTCTGCAACTTCTGCGGTGCAGCGCATCCTCGCTTCGTACAAGGCAACGATCTGGCTGTCAATCTGGTCAATTTCCTTACGTATTTCATTTAACTCTTTCATCATCCACTCCTTCTATGGCATGCTTCTATGGCATATAGATGTAATTACAGCGCAGCACGTCGGAGCTCATGCCATATTCGTCCACAAGGATCAAAGACAGGATATTGTTCCCTTCCGGCATAGCGATTGGTTCGGTGTACCGCTCGGACGCCCGGGTTGGAACGCTCCCATCCCAGGTATAATAGACTTGGCAGCCCATGGGGACGTATACAGAAATCGCCTGGGAGTTATAGAAGCTTCCGCCTTGCGGCATTACCCGCGGCGGTTCCGGCTTAAGCAGCTCTATCTGAAATTTCCCTTCTGTTTCTTCCCCATAGATCCCGTATTCATTGCAGGAAATTGCACGGATTGTCGTTTCCTTGCCTGGATCTAGAGGGATCGGCCCTGCGTACTCCTGCCCTTGCTTGGGATCCGAGCCGTCTAACGTATAATACGTCGTGCATCCAATCTGGGCTGAGATTTCAACGGAAATCACTTCGTGGTACGTCCCCTCTTCCGGTTCAAACACAGGGGGATCCACCGTATATTCTTCAAAAAGAAGCTGTATGCCTGGATCCTCCACGCCACAGTACAATTCATGGATCGCCGCATAATCTTTCTGCATTTCATAGATCCGGATGAGGCTCTGGTACGCTTCCTCATATTCCCTGTCAAGGCCTATGGCTTCCTGTAGGACGCCGATTGCCCGTTCTAGTTCCTCTTGCTGGATGTAGACTTCGGATAGCAGCATCCTTGCCTCCACGTCGTCTTCTTCTAGCTCTAGCGCACGGAACAGGTACTTCCTGGCCTTCTCATAATCCCTGCGGCCATAGCAGGCTGAGGCCCGCTCCATCTGGTATCCATAGGAATGATACCTGCCATAATAGATCAAGATGGCAATCGCCGCTACTAAGGCTACTAGGAACAAAATGGCAAAGATTGCCCAGGACACGTTCTTGTTGCTTTTTTTCTTTTTGCCATCTGTCTTTTGCCTGCCATCCGGCTTAGGCTTGCCTTTTGAAGTCCCGGATGGCTTATGCTTGCCTTTTGAAGTCCCGGACGGCTTAGGCTCCTTGCCTTCTTCCTGCTTATGGGAAACATCCGTAGGCTTAGGCTCCTGTAGCATAGTCCGTAAGAAATCATCCTCTAAAAGATTGTAATCGGATACAATCTGGGCTTCTCTTCCACATTTCGAACAATATACGCATCCTACCCTCAGCTCTGCCCCACAGTTTGCACACTTCATCCTTATCCCTCTTCGATACTCTGTACGCAGTTATTCATTAACATTGCAATCGTCATCGGCCCTACGCCTCCTGGGACGGGCGTAATTGCCGAAGCAATAGGCTCTACTTCTTCAAATTTTACATCGCCGCACAATTTGTTATCCGCGTCCCTATGGATCCCGACGTCGATTACGACCGCGCCCTCTTTTACATATTCTGCGCCGATAAAACGCGGCTTCCCTATTGCTACAATCAAGATATCCGCGCTCCGGCAAAGTCCTGGCAGATCCTTTGTCTTAGAATGGGCAATCGTGACGGTCGCATGTTCGCGCAGCATCAAAAGCGACATGGGCTTTCCTACGATATTACTCCTCCCGATCACCACGCAGCGTTTCCCGGCGATTTCTATCTGCGAACGCTTCAATAACTGGATTATCCCGGCAGGGGTGCAAGATACGAAACCCTTCTGCCCAATCACCAGCGCTCCCACGCTTTGCGGATGGAAGCCGTCTACATCCTTATCTGGACGGATTGCCTTTATCACGTTATCTTCACAGATATGGGCAGGCAGGGGAAGCTGTACTAAGATCCCCTTGACTTGCCCGTCCTGATTTAAGTCTTCAATCAGCCGGAGCAATTCTTCCTCAGACGTTTCTTCCGGCAATTCATATGCCAACGACTCAATGCCGATAAAGGCGCAGGCATTTTTCTTATTCCGGACGTAAACCGAAGACGCTGGATCTGCGCCTACCTGGATGACCGCAAGGGCTCCTGTCTTCCCCTGCGCTTTGAGTAACGATACTTTTTCCTTTAATTCTTCCTTGATCTCTTGGGAAATTTTCTTTCCATCTATGATTGCAGCCATGATCCTTCCTTTCTACCTCTGATTTAAATAGGCGATCGCAACCCCCCCTTTCCAGAAACAGCGGATGTACAATCTGTACAAAAAAAGGGCGGCTTGCGACGGCATCTGGAGCCCGCTTTTGTATGGATTGGACAG
>CAOKNO010000103.1 GCA_948470065.1 uncultured Eubacterium sp.
TTCAAGCATTGTAGCGATTCTATTTTCCCTCAACTGTCAAAAACAGGATTATACCTTCTTTCTTCAAAATTTGCAATCCCTTTTTTAAAATTTTTTTATTTTTTTGGAGATTATAAAACGGATTCGCAATTACGCTGTTTTCCACCGCTTAAGCGAGGGGAAAAACTTTTTCATCATACTGTGGGCTTCTTGTTCCGTCATACCTGAATTTGCCTGTACCATATGAGGGACACAAAACTCAATCATTTCATCCATGGTGCAATCTCTTGTAAATGCGCCATTTTCAAAACAGTACTTGCAGTAATCCTCATTTTTGCTTCCATCCTGATTCCTCCCGTACATTTCATCGCTATTTCCCATTGGCATACTACAACTTTGACAATATTTTTCCGTCATCTTCAATCCTCCTATATGCAAAACCTGCTTGGTTACAAACATAATATAACACACAAATGCTGACACCCTATGTCAAGATTATAGAAAGAAACGCTCCCATACACATTTAAAATTTTTTGTTAATCCTCATTTTTTATTCTTTCCACCAAAGAAATGTTATTTTGCCTTTTTAGGCAGACAAGCGAGATCAACATCGGAATACCTATCATGCCAGCCATATAAAGCACGGCTGGAAGGGCTGGGAAATGATATTCCAGGTAGCCTGCTGATTTCTGCATCAACGAGATAAAGGCAAATCCTGCCGCCGTTCCAAGGGTCAATGTCAGCAGAAGGTTCGGTAGCGCAAGAAAAAAGCTTTCCCAAAACAGCATATTGCGGACTTGACGTTCCTCCATACCAATGGATTCTAACATAGACAATTCCCTCTTACGGCTTACAATGCTGCTGATAACCGTGTTAATCAAGTTAAAGATGCTGAACAATATAATAAAGATAGAAATTCCGTATATCTGCATCTGTATCTGCTCAATTTGCCCGGACACCTGGATTTTTTCTTCCCGCAATGTGGAAAGCGACAAATCTTCATAACCATCCAGCAACGCACGTAACGCCGCTTCTACTTGCCCTCCATTTTCCTCATAATCCTCGACAGATATGGAGAATGAAGACGTTGTATTCATAGCGCCCCACAATTTTTCTACCGTCTTATCTGCGATACAGAAATTCGGCCGATTCCCATATTGGCCAGCGCTTTCTTGCGATACGGCTCCTATTTCCAATTCTACCGTATGTTCTTCCCCATCAAAATAGCGAAACTTTATTTTTTCTCCTGCTTCAAATGTGATTCCATTTATATTCTCGCTTATAGCGCTATCTGTGATCAAAATGGCGTCGTGCTGTACCATATATTGATAAGTGTTGTTTCCTTTTGAGGGAAGCTTATAATACTCCGTATCCTCTGCCCCAACCGGATAAAATCCTTGTAAAAATGTAACCCCTTTGTATTCCACATTTCCAAACACCTCTTCTTCCATGTGGACATCTTTTACATTTGGTATCTCTCGTATGCTACGTTCCAATTCGCCTCCAAGATGGCCTGTTAGCTGAAATTCGGTTATTCCGTAAGGCTTAGGCGTACTATGATGATAGAGGTAAGAAATATAATACTCGCTATTGTTAAATAATCCTTCTCTTGCGTATTGTTCCTCATCCCACGATACCACCCAAGTCGCCGCAACCATAAAAATAATTCCTCCAAATGCAAGCGAAGCCGTTGTAAACCACCATCTCTTCCGATGATTTTTACGCTCCATCCGCGCTAACACATATGGCGTTAACGTTTTATGCCTGCCGTTTGGCCGTCCCTTTCCAACTGTGCCTACATTCCTCGACGCTTCGATTGGTGAAAATTTTGACGCAATGGAAGCAGGCTTCCTCACGGATATCTGTACCGTCAGGATACCTAAGGCGCCGACGCACAAAGCTACCATACAAAAGCTTTGAAACGTCCATCCATCTGGGATTAAAAGATAAGAAACGATACCGCCTAGCAGCAGCCCGATGGGAATTGCCAAAGCACTTAACAACAACCCCTCCCTTCGTATCATCTGCTTAACCTGTTTTTCTGTCATACCAATGGTCTGTAATTGCCCAATCTGTTGTACGCGGGCAGCCACAGAAAGATAAAAAATGCTGTATATCACGATACTGCTGGCAATAAAAAGTATTGCGGAAACAAAAAGAACGAAATAGATTCCAGTATTCCCCTTTTGGAGAGATTCTTCAAATTTACCATTCAAATTGACATTTGGCCGTTCAATCTGATAATCCATCGCTATCTGATACGCTATGGTGGTAAAGGTAGACGCAGGGACATCTGTAACACCATTAATCCGCACGAGCGCAGTATAGGGCAAGTCTTTCATAAGTGGGCTTTGGTCTGCAAATGCTTTCGATACATGGATAGGATGCGCCGCTGCCGGAGCGTTCCCATCGGTATAACCGCAGATCGTAAATTCCTGTGTTTCCCCTCCTATCTCGAAACCAATCGTTTCCCCAAGAACGGCTTCCCTTCCAATCGCCCGCATAAAAGCCTTATCCACAAGGATTTCACCATAATGTTGTGGATCTTTCCCCTCTACCGGAAGATAGCCTCTTACGTTCTCAACATAGGAACCGTTGTAAAAAAGGCGGTACTTGACGCCCTGGATCTGAAATTCTTTTTCCAGTTCTTTATATGGATCGCACCGTTCCATCCTATCATCCAAAGCCATACGTTGTATCTGTTCATCCGTGACGTCCTGATACATGACATGCTGCATCTGCCCTAGCATATTCTTTTCAGCAGCCTGTGTCCCGACCATAAAGAGCGATAGGGCAGATACCAAAGTAATCGCTAACAAAATGGACAGCATAGAAAAGAAACTCGGCATTTTCTTTGCCATTAAATTGTTTTTGGCAATGCGGTAAATGGTAGTTCCATTGTTGTTTTTATTCAAATCCATGCCTACCACCTGCTTCCTACAATTTTTCCATCTTCCACACGGATCGTGCGGTCAGCCGACTGCGCTATTTCCTCATTATGCGTAATCATAACGATTGTTTGATGGAACTTCTCGCTTGTTGTTTTCAATAAACCGATGACTTCCCTACTTGTATGCCCGTCTAGGTTCCCAGTCGGCTCGTCTGCTAAAATAATCGCAGGCTTTGCCACCAAAGCCCTTGCAATCGCAACTCTTTGCTGCTGCCCGCCAGACAATTGATTCGGTCTGCGGCCTATCTTATCCTCCAGCCCCAACGTCCCTGCGATTCTTTCGAAATATTCTTTATCAACCCTTCTTCCATCCAGCTCAACCGGAAGCACAATATTTTCATACGCCGTAAGGTTTGGCATAAGGTTGTAATTCTGGAAAACAAAGCCTATTTTCCTTCTCCGAAAAATAGCAAGCTCGTTTTTTCCCATCCCACTTAATTCCTGCCCATCCACGCATACGCTCCCGCTCGTCGGAGTATCTAACCCGCCGAGCATATGGAGCAATGTGCTTTTGCCTGAACCAGAAGTCCCAACGATTGCTGTAAAACTCCCTTGTTCAATCTCGAAAGAGATTCCATCAATTGCTTTCACCAATAACGGCTCTGTACCATAGTATTTCGTCAGGTTTTTTGCGCTTAAAATATTCATTGCCATCCCGTCCCTTTCTGTTTGATACTCTTATCATAAACCGAAATAGTATCAATCCTGTTTCAAATTTATAGGAAAAAGTATCAATATCGAAACAATTCATTCCAAGATACGGTTTGGCAGGCACACGGAAAAACGGCTGCCTTCCCCCAGAACAGAATGGACGGAAATATACCCGCCCTGTAACGTTACAATGTTTCTTGCAAGATACAAGCCCAAGCCTAGCCCCTCGTCTTTCGATGAGGATTTCTCCCTGTAAAACCGTTTGAAAATGTCATTGACATGCGCGGCTTCTATCCCTTTTCCTGTGTCCTTCACATGGATTTCCGTGTACATTTCCCCAACTTTTACGGAAATTAAGACCTTCCCATTTTCTGGGGTATATTTGATTGCGTTATCTAGAAGATTCTCGATTGCCTCTGCCGTCCACTTTGTATCATGATAAACTTGAACCGCAGGCCTGCATGAAACAGAAACGCCTATCTTTTTATGCTCTGCTTTCTGTATGACATTGTTGACAGCAACCGCTAAGGTTTCAACAATCCTGCCGTTTTCCATTTGCAGGTGTATCATATCGGTTTCAAGCCGCGAAGATTTTACAAGGATATCTAGCAAAAACTTCAATTTTTCTAATTGCTGTTGGATAACAGATACAAACCGTTTGGCTTGCGCAGAAGAAATATCTGGATCCGAAAACATGTCGCAATACATTTGGATATTGGAAGCAGGTGTCTTAATCTGATGCGTGAGTTCTGAAATCATTTCTTGCAGTTCTTTTTTCTCACGCCTGCTTTCTGCAAGCTGGAACGAAAAAATATGTTCTATTTTCTCTAATTCCATGATCATTTTAGAGGTAAGCGTTTCCTTATTTTGCTGACGTCCGACGGGCTGCCCATGTAAGATTTTTTCTGTATTCTGGCAGACTTCATTTGAAAAGCAAATAAATCTCCTACGGAAATAGAAATAGCTTCCCAGATTTACCAGCCCCAAAGATAAGATTGTAAATAGCAGCGCATACGTTACCATCGTATTTTCTACCAGCGCCAGCGCTATGTAGAGCCCTGCAAAAAGCAGCAGCGCATGCAAGCTAAGTAAGATATATCTGCATAATTTCATTTAATCCTCACTCCATTTATAACCCAGCCCATATATGGTCTTGATGTAATCAAAATCTTTATCCGCTATTTTCTTCCGCAGCCTGCTGACATTCAATGATAACGTATGCTCATTGACATAATTGCCTTTTCTATCCCATATCTTTTCCAATAGCAGGTCCTTTGTCATAATCTGCCCTCTGTTCTCAATAAAAGCCTCTAAAATTTCAAATTCTGTGGGCGTCAAAGCCAATGCTTCGTTTTTGCGCATAATCGTACGGTTTTTGAAATCAATCTCTAAATTGCCGCAAGAATAGCGTTCGGATCCGCGCCCATTATGGCATCGTCTTAATACCACTTGTATTTTCTCCATAACGACTTTGATACGAAATGGTTTTACAATATAATCATCCGCCCCTAACCGCAGCCCTTTGATGATTTCTTCTTCCAAATGATGCGCCGTTAAGAAAATAAAAGGAGTATGATATTTGGGCATAGCTTCTTTTGCAAAATCAAAACCGTTTCCATCGGGTAAATTTACATCAAGCAATATCAAATCAAACGTTTCTTCCTCCAGCCTTTCTTTGGCCTCTCTTATACAATAGGAAGGAACAGGGAAAAGCTGTATTTTTTGGATGTTATAGCACAATCCGGAATTTAAGATTTCATCATCTTCAACTATTAATATTTTTTTCATCCTATTTCAACTCCGTTATCCGCAGGCATACCGCCCGCTATAAAAAGCATCGGTCCCGCCTTTTGTTATAATTTTAGCCACCACAGCAAAAACAACCCAAGAGGAATTGCCTGCTATGGCGGCTATCATACAAGTTATTACTTCCTGCTCTGGGAAGTATTCCGGTATTGTACTGGCGTTACGTCATACCTTTTCTTAAACAGCCTGTTAAAATGCTCCACATTCTGATATCCTACGCTATCTGCAATATTTTCCACCGTCATACTGGTGTTTTTCAGCAGCGTGCGCGCCTTCTTCATCCGCACATTTTTGACGATATCGCCAAACGTATTCCCGGACTTCTCCTTGATATACTTCGACAAGTATGGCTTTGACAGGTGCATGTTCTCTGCGAGCTCATCTAACGTCACCGTCAGGTAATGCTCCTGGATGTAATTCATAATATCGTTCAGCCGTTCATCCCTGCATTTCCCACTCTGCTGGATCTGTTCTAACTTATTCACCGCCACGCACAAGGCCTCGATGGAAGACTTAATGATATCCTCATCTATCCCAACGCCCCAGTACATCTTCTGGTTGCAGGAGATCCCGACATAAGACATTGCTTTTGCCGAAGAGCCTTTCGACAAGGAATGTTCCTCGTAGACGGACAACTCGTAGCTGATATTAAAATACTGCTTGAACGCATTGCTGACGGCGTCTAGACGCCCATTCCCTGTCCCAGCCACGGTGCGCACCTGCCCATTGTGGGAAATTGTCGCTTCCGCCAGCATCCCATGCTTCTGGCGGAAATGGCATTCCACAATCTGGAAATGCGGCGTATTGCCTACATAATGTTCCTCAAACACCTGGTATACCAACTGTGGGGACAATTCCATATGGCGATGATCAGAAACGCCCTTTACCGTATACCCTACTTCCTCTTTCATCTTCTCTGGGATTGTGATCCCATAATTCTGTTTCAGGATATAACCCACGCCGCCCTTGCCGGACTGGCTGTTAATGCGGATAACATCCGAATCATACGTACGCCCCACATCCTTGGGATCAATCGGAAGGTAAGGCACGGTCCATGCGCCGTCTGGATGCTCTTCCCGGCATGCCATCCCTTTTGCAATCGCATCCTGATGGGAGCCTGAAAATGCGGTAAACACCAATTCCCCGGCATACGGCTGCCTGGGCGACACCTGCATCCTGGTACAGCGTTCGTACGTTTCTGCAATTTTCGACATATTGCTGAAGTCCAGCTTCGGATCTACCCCATGGGAAAACATATTCATTGCAAGCGTCACAATATCCACATTCCCGGTACGCTCCCCGTTCCCAAACAGCGTCCCTTCAATCCGATCCGCGCCTGCCAGTATGCCGAACTCCGCGTCGCAAATGCCAACCCCCCTGTCGTTGTGGGGATGCAAGGACAGTACGACGTTTTCCCGGTATTTCATATGCTTGCTCATATATTCCACCTGCCCGGCAAATACATGGGGCATTGCATTTTCCACCGTAGTCGGAAGGTTGACAATCGCATTCCACTCTTTCGTAGGCTTCCAGACGTCCAGTACGGCATTACACACTTCTAACGCATACTCCATCTCCGTCCCGGAAAAACTCTCCGGGCTGTATTCAAACGTAAAATTCCCTTCTGTTTCCTCCGCCAGCTTTTTCAAAAGCTTTGCGCCATCTACCGCAATCTGCTTGATCTCTTCCTTGCTTTTCTTAAAGACTTGTTCCCTTTGTGCCAAAGATGTAGAATTGTACAGATGGACAATTGCATGCGGCGCGCCCTTTACCGCCTCAAACGTCTTACGTATAATATGTTCTCTGGCCTGTGTCAGGACTTGTACCGTCACATCTTCTGGTATCATATCGCGTTCAATCAATGCACGCATAAAATTATATTCCGTTTCTGAGGCTGCCGGGAAGCCCACTTCAATTTCCCGGAACCCGACGTCTACCAGAAGCTGGAAAAATTCCAATTTCTCTTCTAAGCTCATCGGCTCAATCAAGGCTTGGTTCCCATCCCGCAAATCCACGCTGCACCAGACAGGCGGCTTGGTGATATACTCCTTTTTGACCCAATCATACGTAACCTCCGGCGGCATAAAGTACTGCCGTTCGTACTTTTTATAATTTTCCATCCTTTCATTCCTCCATTGTCTTTTATATTGCGATCCCAGCGGAGCGTTTTTATTTCATAGGGCGCACTTTCCTATAGAATGAAATAAAAAATCTTCCATCCCTACTATCTGAAACCAGATAATAGAGACGAAAGATATCCATTCTCGCGCGTTACCACTCTACTTCATGTATCCACATGCCCTCATCGGCGCTTTTACGCCTATCCCTGTAACGGGAGAACCCGCCTTGGCTTACAGAAAACACATTCAGCCAAGAAGCTCCAAGGCCAGTTCACTGTATCATCCCTGCCATTTCCCACCGCCAATGGCTCTCTGTAAGTTCCGCTACAGCTACTCTTCCTTTTCTTTGCTTTTCACGGGTTTTATCTTAACACAGATTCCCTCTTTTGTATAGTGATAATTTTAATCAGTTTAATTGATGTTTTTTAACTACGCCATGCCTTTTTGATGTAGATATTTCTCCTTTGTCGCAAGCCCGCCCCGGATATGCCGCTCTGATTTATTCACATCCAAAACCCGCCTGGCTTGGCTGGCAAGCGTTGGGTTGATCTGCATCAGGCGTTCTGTTACATCCTTATGTATGGTTGTTATTATTAGGAACGGCTCTCCTTTCCGAAGAATCATCCTCAATCAGCACTGCTTTCTCCAATCCCAAGTCACCGAACAGGCGCAGATAAATGTCTACGCTGCCCTCCTTGTCCACTTCGATTTTCTGGATAATCTGCTTTAACTGCTCATTGGTCATCTGATGCACATCTGTAATATCTTCTACTGCCTGAAACGTATTATTTAACAAACCTTCCAACTGCTCTCCCTTGGTCAGCTGATAGGATATCATCTTTAATTCATTTTCAAGCCGTTCGATTTCCTTGCGCATACCGCCAATTTTTGTATTCAGCTCTTCACGGGAGATTAAGTCGTCCGTATACATATCCATATATTTCTGACGTGTTTTTTGCAGTTTCGCAAGCTGCTGGTTTAATTCTTTTTCATATTCTACATTTTCATCTTTTGCTTTATAAATGCGTTGAAATTCATTGACTATATTGTGGATGATATTCTTTTTTTGTTTCAGCATTCCTGCAAAATATTCCTGCAAAGCCTGGATCAGTTCTTCTTCATCCACCGTCACAGCATTGGGGCAGTTGTCAGCGCCGCGTCCGTTATGCCCGGAGCATACCCAGCGGACATATGTGTTTTTATAGGTGCGGACAGTACGGCGAAAAGACCAGCCACACTCTTTGCACTTAATGAGCGTAGAAAACAGATATTTATTGCTTTGGCGTTCGTGTTTGACATGAAACGCCTTGTTTCTGGACTGTAAAATCTGCTGTGCTTTTTCATAAGCTCCCGGCTCAATAATGCGCAAGTCCGGCCGCTCTGCCACCATCCAATCTGTTTCATCCTTATTGGTACGTCTGCCTGTCAAAAAATCTGCAACCTCCTGTTTTCCATTGATGATTTTTCCTGTATACAATTCATTGGTAAGGATACGGCAGACAGCGTTCTGGCTCCACCTGCAGCCACGTTTTGTCTTCCATCCACGTTCATTCAGCTTATTGGATATCTTGGCGGCTCCATATCCTTCTTCTGTATACCACTGATAAATTTGGCGGATAACCGCCGCTTCCTCCTGATTGATTTCTAAGTTGAAATAATCGCCTATGGTCTTGTCATATCCATACACAATATTGGGAACCCGCCCTTTTTCGGCATTCATTTTCTTTCCAAATTTTACACGCTTGGATGTATTCGCACTTTCTTCCTGGGCTAAAGCCCCGAAAATTGTCAGCACAAACTCACTGTTTCCCATGCTGGTCATATTAGCGGTAAGGAATTGCGTCTCAATGCCTAATAATTTCAGCTTGCGGACATTTTGAAGAAGGTCTACCGTATTGCGGGCGAAACGGGAAATATCTTTTACCACTACCATGTCAAACAGCCCCTGCTCTGCGTCAGACATCATGCGCAAGAATTCTTTTCGGTTTTTTATTTTCGTTCCAGAAATGCCTTCGTCTGCATATAGACGAATTAGGTTGTCACCTGTACGGGCTGTATATTCAGAAAAAAAATTTTTTTGAGCTTCCAGACTGTTTAACTGGTCTTCTTTGTCCGTAGATACACGGCAATATGCAGCTATATTCATAAAAACCTCCCAAATACTTTTCAATCATTCTGTTACATCTTTATTATACCCGATACAGAATAATTGTAAATAGGAAAAATCAAAATACATATTTTTAATCCAACCTTTTATTTTATATAAGAAAAAAAGGAACCTTTCAACTTGAAAGGCTCCTTTTTTTCACTTTTTCATTTCTATTTTATCTACTTTTTCCTGCAGTATCTGTTCTACTTTAGTCCGATTGACCTCAACAAATATTTTTGTTATGTAATTAGCGGTCGCATCCATCGAATTTGGATTATGAAAATGAAAATGTAATTTCGTTTTACCAGCGATAGCAAAACCACCTCCCTATTTAGTCAAGTCTTTTTTCCTTGAAAATCAAGGTTTTTTCGATAT
>CAOKNO010000104.1 GCA_948470065.1 uncultured Eubacterium sp.
TGTACAGATTGTACATCCGCTGTTTCTAGAAAGGGAGTTTTGCAATCGCCTAAATTAATCTGTACTTATGGTTCCCCATAGATTCCATTTTACTTCCATTTCCATTATTATTTTATGATAGGAAATAGAAAATATTGGCGTTTGTGGATCCGCGCCTTATGGATCCCTGGTCACAGTATAACACAGAATCCTGGTTTTGGCGACCGGGGTCGGCTGTCGGCATAGACCGTAAGCCCTACAACGCGAAACGCGCAATATCTGCCAGGGATACTTATGAAAAATAATCTTATGGCCGATAAATAGAAAAGGGTATCAGTATAGCGCAAGATACGGTTAGGAACCCGTTTGGGGATTACCAGAAAATAACTACTTTACAAACGGGAAATTCGTTGTATAATAAGGTTACTGTTCACGGGTGAACGTAACACGATAAACGATGGAAAAACCGTTTTAGATGAAATAAGATTGTTTTTTCAAAAGAAGTGTGTTATACTTACTCCGTCAACATATCGTTGGCAAGACGTTATATATTTAGAACACAATACTCCGGACGTTGCGGTTTGCATGTTTCCGCAGCAAATGCATAGGAATAAAGGCTTCCTTTGTTCCCATGCATTGCTGCAGAAGCAGCAAGACAGTAACAAGCAGTATGGGAATGGGCAAATAAATATCGTTATCAGGCAGATATGGAAGAGAGGAGGTCAGGAAGGCCTTTGGCAGGAAGCATGTTTTGCGATGGGATTTGCACACCTTGTGGACAAGGCTGCAAATAGAAGATTCTATCTTGTTTTTCATGGATCGTTGCAAAATTCATGAGATACTCCTAAAGGGTGTGGATTTCTCTAAGATGCCAAAAGGGAGCCGCATGGCGGCCATGGCTTATTTCCCAACCCCGTTGTACGGGAACGTACAGCGTTGACGGAATTGCAACCCGTCTTGGGCTATGCTGCGCGTTGCAACAATCGTATACGAAAGGAGTTTATACAGTTATGAGGTTAAAGAAACTGAAACGCCTGTTGAGTCTGACCTTAAGCGCTGCGATGGTGGCTTCTACGCTTTCCGTTCCGGTGCGTGCAGAGGGCATAACGGATCAACCCGTGCCTGTGCTGGAGGATACGGCTGACGAGCTGGAAGACATGAGCGCAGATGAAGTAACAGACGAAACAGAAGATTCTGAAGTTCCTGATGTAGAAGAAGCAGAAGAAACGGAAGATGAAGAAGAAGTAGCTGACGACGAAGAAGTGGCAGGAGAAGACGAGGCGGAAGCGCCTGTAGTCAACGCTCCGGCAGTAGAATCTGGCGATGTGGATCCGGTAGCAGAGGGAACAGAAACACCGGGAACACCAGAAACACCAGCAGCAGAAGCTATTGTGGTTGGCGGCGAGGATGCAAAGACCCTGGCGGAAGCAATTGCAGAAGCAAAGGCTGGAACTGTAAAGAACATTGAACTTGCAGGGGATGTTACGCTGGGAGCAGGTACATATGATTTGGAAGAGCTGACGATTGATACCAAAGGCTTTATGATTACAATCGCAGAAGCTACAGAAGTAATATTGAATGGCGGTACTATCAAGAATGAAGTATTGGCAACAGAGGATTGGGCTCAGAACTATACATCTGCCAATGTGCGCTTGATGTTTAACGTTGCAGGTACTTTGAATATCAATGGCGGTACATATACGACAAAGGGTACTACGATTTTGTCAATCAGCGGCAATGCAGTGATTGATGGGGCTGCTGAATTTACAGTTAATGCTACAGCAGAAGAAGTAGCAGCTAGAGGAGATTATGACGGTACATCACCGATCAATGTAACAGAAGCGGGTTCTAAGCTTGTTATGAAAAGCGGTACGGTGAACTCGAATGTTGGTAATGGGACTGACTGTGGTATGTACGGCATTTACGTAAGCAAAGGCGGAGAAGTAGAACTTGGTGTGGATGCACAGAACGGCCCTACCATCAACAGTATGTTCTCTGCAGTTGCAATGAACGGGATTGCTTCTCCAGGTAGGATTACCATCCGTGGCGGGAATTATACGTCAAGTGTAAACTGCCCAGACAAGGTGAATCATGAGAAATTTAATTCTGTACTGTACCTTCCAGCCAGTGCAAATGTAACAATTAACGGCGGTACGTTTACTGCGACTGGCACAGGCGATTGCCATGTAATTTCCGCGCCTTATGCTGAGGTGAATGGTAATAAAGTCCGCATGAATGTAAACATCAATGGCGGGACTTTTAAAGCGGCTACAGGCAAAGACGTGTTCTTTGGCGCTGGGTTTGATACAACTGATACTACGAAGAAAGTAAATGTTAAGGTTACTGGCGGCTGGTTCTCATCGGATCCATCAGCTTATGTTGCAGAGGGTTACGGTGCGTATTATAGAGAAAGTGAAAAGCTGTATGAAATCTCTAATGCATCTGTAGCGATGATTGGTAACAAAGGGTATGAAAGCCTGGAGGATGCTCTGGATGCAGCGCAAGAGGGTGATACAGTTACCCTGAATGGGAACGCAAGCCTTACAGAGTCATATACAGGTAAAACGATCCAGACTAAGGGATATATGATTGACGTTCCGGCTGGAGCAAATGTTACATTGACAAATGTTACGATTGACAATGAAGTGCCGGCTGATTTGGGCGGCGCGGCAAATTGGGGCGCCGTAGGTCTTAGCGGTAGGAAACAGATGATCCAGGTTTCAGAAAAAGGGACTCTGGTGATTGAAGGCGGTGAGTATACATCGAAAGGCAACCAGGCAATCGGCGTATATGGGAAGCTGACCATGAAAGGCGCTAATGTTGAGTGTACTGCAACATCTAATGAGATTCAAAGTGCAGGGTGGTACGATGGAGTTTCATTGGTTGCTGTAGTGGGTACAAAAGCAGAATTTGTGATGGAAAGCGGTAGCTTAAATGCGAACATCGGAGATGGCGGGGAGAATGGTATGTACGGCATTGCTGTTGCAAAAGGCGCTAAGATCGTACTGGGTACAGAAAACGGTACAGAACAGCCAACTGTTGACTCTATGTTTGCACCGATTGCAATGAATGGAACGCTTTCTCCTGGAACGATTATTGTAAATAACGGTACGTTCAACAGCCATGTGGCTGCAAATGGAGATTCCAATTGGAATGCAGTACTCTATCTTTCTGCAAAAGCAAACGTAACCATCAAAGGCGGTACGTTTACTGCAAACCATGGAACGAATGGTGGTGATACGCAGCATGTAATTTCTGTTCCGTACGCAAATGCTGGTCTGAACCTGGCAATTGAAGGCGGTACGTTTAAGGTAGCGAATGCAACAGCTGGTGATGCGTTGTTCTATGATCCGCAGAAGGATGATACGAACAATAAGAATAAAATTGTAATCCGTGGCGGATCCTTTGGCTTTGATCCCTCAAATTATCTTGCTGGCTGCTGTAGTGCACTGCAAGATTCCACAAGTGGGTTGTGGAATGTAAGCCAGGGTGGTGGAGATGCAGCCCATGAACTTACTTGGGTTGCAAGAAAAGATTCCACTTGCTGGGATGAAGGTGTGATTGGTCATTATGAATGCCTTGCATGCGGCAGGATGTATACAACGAAGACCGATTCTAAGGTAGAACTTACTCCAGAAGAAACAGTAATCCCAAGGAAAGATCATGCTGGTAACGGCGAACTTGTTCCGGCAGTAGCGGCAACTTGTACAGAAAAGGGTCTGGACAAACATTATAAGTGTAAAAACTGTGGTATGCGCTATGACACAATAGATGCTCTGGATGCGGACACGAATGGTTCAGCAGGCAAAACAGAAAGCGCTTATGAAACACAAGCTACAGGGCATAGCTTTGAAAAAGAAGATGGCACAATGAATGTTACGTTCGATTGGACGAAGTTTGATTGGACGAAGTTTGTGACAGGCGAAGCGAACAATGTAACAGCGAAGCGCACCTGTGTAAATCCAGCATGTAGCCGTGCAGAGAATGCACCGAAATTTGAAGAAGAAGGAACGGTTACTGTTGCACTGAAGGATGGTTCCTCAACGCAGATTACAAATTGTACAGTAAAGCAGGATATCGTATTTGTTGCTACTGCTGTTTTTGCATCAGGCGAAGCGACAAGTGCAGTAGCTGAGGGTGAGGGAACCGATCCAGGAACAGGAGAGGGTGGAGATAGTCAAGAACCTGTTGTTCCGAATCCGAACACGGCAACTGAAGAGAACACAATTGAAGTTAACGCAAAGGCACATGATTATAGCGCTGCTGATTTTAATTGGGGTGCATTTGATGCCACTGCATTCAAAAGAGACCAAGCAAATGGTGTAACCGCAAGCAATACATGTCCGGTATGTGGTGTACAAGAAAATGGGACAGTAACCGTAGCATGTGAAGATTATCCAACAGATCATGCTCTTGTTTGCAGAGATGGCAAAAAGTTATTTACCGCTACAGCCGCTTTTGGTACAGGAGATTATACAGGAAATCCAGAAGACGAACAGACATTTACAGCTCCGCATAATTTAAATACGTATGAACCTTACGTAGCGCCTACGTGTACATCAACTGGCCAGTGGGGATACTATACGTGTGAAGATTGTGGGAACAGTTATCTTGGTGAAGATTCTGCAGTGAAAGGTGACGCGATTGATATAACACCAGGTAGCAAGGACATCACGATTGCTAAACGCCCACATTCCTTTGTTGTGAAGGAACTTGCATGGACGGATAAGAGTAAGACGAATGCAAAAGTGACATTCCACTGTACAAACTGCAAGGAAGTATCTTTTGATATTCCATGTGAAAGTGTAGCTCGTAAAGACGGCGATGATACAGGGGTTCGTCAGTGTGGGAAGGAAGTTACCTGGACGTATACGGCTACTTATAAGTTTGCCAGAGAAGGAATTGTAGAAGGTGCGGACGGTAAGTTCTCTTATAGTTCAGATGCAGTAACGGCAGCAGGCAAAGAGGAACAGACTCGTACAGGCGAATTGACGAAGAAAGTAACAGAGCCGCATGAACTTGGGATAGCTAATGTAGGTTGGGTATCCACTGGACAGACAACAACCAGTCCTGTTGATGGTGTTCCAACAGATTTACAGCTCTATGATATTGAGCAGGGGATAGTGGCAAATTTAGAATGTAAGCATTGCCACGGAACAATGAGAGTTACAAGCAAGAACGGTATCACAGATGATGGGACGTCAATTGAAGACACTTCCGTTTTGGCAGCGATGAATACAGTCCTTCTGACGGATCCAGCTAAGACAATTGCATCTACTTGCTCACAAGAGGGTATGTCTACGTATCGGGTAAGGGTAAGCTATGACAACAACGATGGTCAAGGGATGCAGCAGATTTACAGTGAAGAACTTGCTACTGCAACGGCAGCGAATCCAAACGCACACAATTGGAGTGAAGTGGAATGGGTTACATGGAAGCCAGTAATGGTGAAGGATGCAGATGGTAACGACACTGACGTGCAACAGACAACAAAGATAACCGTTGGAGAGGCAGAGTATACGGTTCCTGTTTATGAAATTACTGCAAATCGTAGCTGTGGAAATACAGGCTGCGCAGTTGGGACATTAACAGATACAGCAGTAGTTGGGACAGAACCAGATGATACAGCAGGGTTCCATATTAAGCTTAATTATACGGTACGGAAAAAGACATGTACGATTAGCGGCAGGGTAGTCTATAGGGCTTCTGTTTACTATGGGACGGAATTAATTGCAGAATACGCAACACCAGCAGTATACACAGAAGAAGCAGAAGGCCACGACATTAAGATTGACTGGAGATGGGAAGAAAAGATAGAAGCTGAAGAGTTGGTTGGATACAAATCTGTATCGGCTGAGAGATATTGTACGAAGTGTTCTAATGATGAAACCGATGAACTTAGGATTCGACGTACAAAGTATACCGTACAAGAAGCAGACTTCCAGGAACTGGGGCTTGACGAAGATGGCTTTGTTGAGGACTTGGGCTTCCCAACAGTAGATGGTTTGACGGTTGGGTTTAATGGTTCTCCGGCTACATGTATTGCGGCAGGACGTGTTTCCTATACAACATATGCTAAGTTCGGAGAAGTTACTTATAAGGAAGAAAAAGTAATTGTTAACGATGTATTAGGGCATAAGGAACAGTGGTCTATTAACTGGCAGGCGAATGCAGATAAGACAGGTGCAGAAGCATGGACAGTAACTGCTGACAAGAAGTGTATCAGGGAAAATTGCCCAGATGGCGGGCCGGTGATCAAAACTGAGAAGTTGACTCCGACATACATAGAAACAGATGCAGCCCTTATCAATTGTACAGATTCAGGTATGAAGACATGGGATGTAACATTTACACCGTCAGATGGCGCAGAACTTGTAAAAGACGCAGTACTTCATAAGGAAGAAGTGATTCCTGCAAATGACAACCATAACTATGCCGATGCAACTGCTACATGGGTTTGGACATTCGATGCAGATGGAAATCCGGTAGCTACCGTGGTATTCAGACGGGTTTGCCGGCGTGAAGCGAGCCATGTGGAAACAATAGAAGTCCAAGCCGTAACAGAAGATAAGATTGCTGATTGTACACAGGCGGCTGAATTGAACTTTACGGTGGAAGCGCCTACGAATGAAAATGCACCTTGGAGCATGGCAGAAGGCGCTGAACTTACACAGACGTTCTACTGGGAAGCTGGAACGCATAACGCAGTTCTTGTACCAGAGCAGAAGGAAGATTGTAACAAAGAAGGCTGGGAGAAGCATTATAAGTGTACAAGGTGTAAAAACACTTACACGACAGCTAGCTGCAGGGTGCCATATCATATTCCAGAAGGAAGATTAGGCCATCTGTATGGCGAGCCGGAATATCGGTGGGTTGAAGGTAAGCAAGGCGTAGAAGTTGAAGCTGTATTTACATGTACACGTGGTTGTACCGATACACCAGAGGCTATCGCAGGCGGCTATACTAGAGTAAAAGTTGTGAAAGCAACCGTTGGGACTCCATATGCAGAGGTAGAAGCATCTTGCCCAGACGCTCCGGCAGATAAGGCTCAGGAAGGTAGCGGATATTATCCTGTTACAGTAGATTTAGAAAACAGGCTTGACAACATTGAAGCAGGCGAAGACTTATTTGAAAGTGAGATTGAAGGTATTATCCCAGCAGGAAGCGGGAGCCATGTATACCAGGAAGGCCTGTGTAAGTGGTGTAACAAAGTAGAGCCGAATGTAATTCGTGCAGTCTTCCATGGATTTGATGGAAAACAGACTCAGGTAATCGTGTATAGGAAAAACTCAAATGGCATTATTGGGAACCAGCCATTTGCGGCGTCACAGACTGGGTATGAATTTGAAGGCTGGAAGATAGGTACAGATGGCACAGTGCTTGCTACGTTTGATGCATTGAAGGCAGAATTTGATAACCAGTGGTCTGCAGATGGGAAACAGCTTAATATTTATGCTAGTTATAAGTCACTGAACCAAAAGGGAAGCCTGAAAGTTGTAAAACGTATTGGCGAAAAAGAGGTAGAAGGAGAACATGTTGAGGGAGATGTAATCGTTGGTGAATTTAAAACAGTAACAGCTCAGGCGGAAATTACAGAAGGTGGCGTAACATACTATTTCCAAGGTTGGGAGATTGGTGGAACTAAGGTATCGACCAGCTTATCGTATGATGTATTTATTGATAGTACGGAAGAAATAGTAGTTACGGCAGTATACACCACGGAGCAACCGCAGGAAGAACTTCCGATCGTAGCGATTACAAACCAGCAGGCATTAGGGACAGCAGGAAGCTATAGCCTGGCGTTTACCTCTACAATCAGTACTCCAGAGGGATGCGAGAAGACAGAAGTAGGTTTCCTGTACAGCTTAAAAGCATCTATTACAGATGCAGATATGGAATATGGTACAGCAAATACAAGTGTTAAGACATATGTAGTAACTGGTGACAAGGCAAATGTCCTGACGATTGCAATCCCAGATTCAAGGCTTGGCAGCCCAGTAGCTGTAAAGGCTTATGTGAAGTGGACGAAGGGGAATAAATCCGGGATCGAGTATTCAGACTTTGTACAGACTACATGGAATACATTGAATGGAACGGTTACACCAGAGCCGGCAGAATAAGATGTATTTCAAATAGCCTTCCATCCGTTTTCGGAAGGAAGGCTCCCCCAAAAGGGGATGTATAGAATGTTTAAGATTTTGGAAGGAGGTGCATGGCTTTGGTAAAGTATACTGCGCCAGATATGGAAATTACTTACTTAGAAACACAAGATATCCTTACAACAAGTGGTGATATAGGTGGTGGAACCGTTATTCCGGATCCGGATGAATGGGAAGACTAGATAAATATTTTATTCGCCATACGTAATTTAGTATTATATAAAGCAAGGCAGATGCCATATCGGCGCCTGCCTTGTTTTTGTTAGGCTTTAGCCTGTTTCACATTGTGGAGTTTCTCAACAGAGAAACGAAACTTTGGGAAACAAATAAACCACCTGCTATGCAGGTGAGTCAGCATTGCTTTAGCTTACAGCAAAAAACTCCAATATTACAAAAATGTTGATTCGCCAACCACATTTTGAATAAAGGAGTTTTGGCTCATGTGAGCAAATAAATTATAGCATGAGAAGTTGATAAGTGAAAGCTAAAAAAGTAAAGATTACCACAGAAATAAATTACCCGTAGGGTAGTGGAGCAAGTTTTGCAAAAGTGGAATCTTTATCAACAAGCCTTTAGGCTTTGCCAGTAATAGCCCCTTATAGGGGCTGAGCAAGCCACCGGCTAAGCCGGTGGTTCTGACTGTGTAAATATATAAAATATTTGAAAAAGTATTGCTTATGTATATCTTGTGTGATATGATAGGTTTATTCTTTTTATTCCCGTGATTCATGTGACCAAAGAGGGCTTAGGAGAATAGCCATATTATGTATCCTTAGTGGTTATCCATGGATATTTAGTAAGAGTTTATCACGCATTAATTAGGGGAAATACCACGAGGATATGTCTTTAGGTGCAAATAATGTTGCCTCTTGGAGCAAACTTGTTAAAAACAGTCTAAGATAAATTCGATAGTTCGTGTCAGAGTATTTCACTAGAAGTTCTTAATGGATGAAGCAGGGATGATACCCTGGAAATTTCTTGGTGTTCACCATCTTATTCCTTTTATTAAACGCCTTAATAAAATGGTTCATATTGCAGTTATATTTTTGTAGAACAAAGAAAGCGCTGAATTGGTATTGTAATTAACAGGATAAGGAAGGCGCTGGATTGGGGTCGTAATTAGCAGGGTGAGGAAGTATTGAATTAATATTGTTCAGGAGAGTACGCTAGGTTCATCCATTAAGTAATAATATGTTAAGGAAATAATGATAGGTTCAATCAAGGAACAATATGTCTAGAGGGTACTAAGTTCAAACGTTAAAAACAATATGTCCAGGGAAGAATACTAAGTTCAAGTAGTAAGGAACGATACGTTCAGGGGAGTACGTTAGGTTCAAAGGTAAGGAATAATGTGTTGAAGAAAGAATGTTAGTTTTAATCATTAGGGGCAATATAATTCATGAACAAGTTTTTCTTAGAAAGATCAGAACTGTATCATTGAGGATGCGTTTTTTATGATTGAGCAATCCAACAAACCGTGATAAAATAAAAGAAAGGAAACGAAATGAGGGGAATTGAGAAGACAAATACACCATACGACGATGTGTTCCGTACATTACTGAATGACTGCACCCGGCTGATCATCCCAGTGATTAACGAAGTGTTCGGGGAGCATTACATAGGGGACGAAGAGATTATCCGTTTCCCCAACGAGCATTTCTTAGAACAGCAGGATGGGAAGCAGGAAGAGCGGATCACAGACAGCAGCTTCGAGAT
>CAOKNO010000105.1 GCA_948470065.1 uncultured Eubacterium sp.
TGGTAGAATACAGCAAGAACAATATCCTTGCCCAGGCAGGGCAGTCCATGCTTGCGCAGGCAAACCAGGCGACACAGGGCGTGTTGTCATTGCTTCAGTAGTGTTTAGAATCTTTCATAAGGAGGATGCCAGGATTCCCTGGCGTCCTTTTTCCTTCTAGGAACTTTTTTCAAAAACCGCATACAGGGGAATCAAGTTTATCCCCTGCGGCGGGAGAATACCTACAAAACAAATTCTTTTCTTGCGGTTTTCCCGCTTTAGACTCCATAAATATTATGCAATCTAAATAAAAGGAAGCATTTATTTTTGTATAGAATATTCAAATTAATTCTTTTTTGCAAAAACCCTATTTACAATCCTTGGGAAATATGCTTTAATAGATACAACAGAGTAAACGTTTAACCAACAAAAGAGAACAAAAGATTTATAAAAAGACAGTAAAACAGGCTTTTGCAGGATTGGAAAAGCGTCCTGGAATAGGATGGATTAAACGTTTCTTCAAACGACGGACGGAATCAGTTGGCATACGCCTTCGGGTAAGACGGTATGCACAGCTAGAACGGGGAACAAGATATGATGGAAAAATTACGCATAGCAGATTTGAACAAAATTAAAATAGATGATTCATTCTGGAACAGATACATCTCTTTAGTGAAGGATGTCATTATCCCTTACCAATGGGATGTGATTAACGATAAGGTGGAAGGGATTGAAAAGAGCCATAGCCTGATGAACTTTAAGATTGCTGCAGGCAGGGAAAAGGGCAGGTTCTATGGCGTGGTCTTCCAAGATACCGATGTAGCGAAGTGGCTAGAGGCCGTGGCGTTTTCGTTGGCGTCCGATCCAGACCAGGAATTGATGGCGCAGGCGGATGAAGTCATTGATATCATTGGGGAAGCACAGCAGGAAGATGGCTATATCAATACATATTTTACCATTAAGGAGCCAGGATTGCGCTGGACGAATTTAGAAGAAGGCCATGAGCTTTATACGGCGGGGCATTTGATGGAAGCTGCCGTTGCCTATTACAAGGCGACCGGGAAGCGGAAGTTTTTGGATATGATATGTAAGTTTGCAGACCTTATATGCGAGGAATTTTCCGAAGAGAAAAACGGCCGTGGATATCCAGGCCACCAGGAAGTGGAAATCGGCTTAATCAAGCTGTATGAAGCGACGGGAGAAGAACGGTATATCCGGCAGGCAAAGCTATTTCTGGATCGCAGGGGCGTTGGGGAGAATTATTTCTTATGGGAAGAGAAACAGCCGAAGTTCAAGCGGATATTCCCAGAGTTCGAGGGATACCTGCCCTTGTATTCCCAATCCCATAAGCCTGTGCGCGAGCAGCGCACGGCGGAAGGCCATGCTGTCCGCGCCGTTTATATGTACTGTGCGATGGCGGATGTAGCGTGGAAATATCAGGATAAAGAATTGCTGAATGTCTGTGAGGAACTTTGGGATAATATTACAAAAAGGCGGATGTATATCACGGGCAGCATTGGGAGTTCCGGGTTGTTGGAACGTTTTACCACAGATTACGATCTGCCGAACGACAGTAATTATTCGGAAACATGCGCGTCGATTGGGCTTGCCTTGTTTGGAAGGCGCATGGCGCAGATAACCCGTGACGCGAAGTATGTCGATGTTGTGGAACGGGCGTTGTACAACACATTGCTATCTGGGATAGCAATGGATGGGAAACGTTTTTTCTATGTTAATCCATTGGAGGTCTGGCCGGAGAATTGCCTGCCAAGGACGTCCAAAGAACATATAAAACCAGTCAGGCAGAAATGGTTTGGCGTGGCTTGCTGCCCGCCAAACATTGCCAGGACGCTGGCGTCCCTGGGGGAATACATTTATTTCCAGGATGAGGGATGCCTGTGGCTGAACCTGTTTATTTCTAATAAAACAGAGGTTGCTTTAGCGGGCGAAACCGTCCGGGTGGAAGTGGAAACAAGGTTCCCGTATGATGGGAAAGTCAGGATTCATCTAGAAAGCGGCAATCCAATACATGGGCGGCTGGCAGTCAGGATTCCAGAATATGCAGAGGGATTTACGCTGTACCTGGACGGTGCGCACATCCAGGAAGCCGTGGTGGAAAAAGGATATGCGATGCTTACGCTGGATCAGGCCGAACACCTGGTGGAACTTACTTTTCCGTTGGAACCCAGGATTGTACATGCAAACCCTATGGTCAGGGAAGATATCGGCAAGGTTTCCATTTTGAAAGGGCCTGTGGTATACTGTGCAGAGGAAACAGATAATGGAGGAAACCTTCCGGCATACTACATTTCAGGCGGCGCCAAGCTAATGGAAGAGTACCGGGAAGATATCTTAGGAGGTACAGCCGTAATCCGTGTAGAAGCTAAGAAGGCGGCTGGAAGCTGGGATGGGGATCAGCTGTATGGGGAGCAAGGGGTTTCCTTTGAGGAATGTATGCTGACCTTTGTGCCGTATGCTTACTGGGGCAATCGGGAAACAGGCGAGATGCTGGTATGGATTAAAGAGTTGTTTTAAGAAAGCAAGAAAAGATGGAGGGTATTGTGATGAAGAAACGAAGCAAGTTTTTAGCTATGGTATTGGCAGCAACAATGGCAGTAGGTTCCTTGGCAGGATGCGGCGGAGGCGATAAGCCGGAAGAAAATAAGACAGAACAAGGCAGTAGCACGGATGCATCCAACGATAACGCTGCCAATAATGCGGATGCAGCAGAGGATAATGCTCCTGCAGAAGATAATGCAGATGCAGCGGAAGACGATAGCAGCGCCAGCGGCGAAGCGACAGAGTTCGAGTATTGGACGTTTGTAGAGCTTCATGGGAACCATTTTGAAGATATGTGTGCAAAATGGAATGAGCAGAACCCAGACAGGCAGATTCAGTTATCTGTCAACGTATTGCCATACGATGATATGCATGATAAACTGAATATTGCGCTCCAGTCTGGCGAAGGCGCGCCGGATATTGTGGATATTGAGCTTGGGAAGTACGCGAACTTCTTAAAAGGCGAGCCGCAGTTAGTGGCTTTGAACGATGTGCTGGATCCTTACCGTGATAATCTGGTAGAGTCCCGTGTTGAGATTTACAGCAAGGACGGCAACAATTACGGCGTACCAAGCCATGTAGGCGCTACGGTATGCTTCTATAATACAGAACTTTTAGAGCAGGCAGAGGTAAATTACGAAGATATCGTTACTTGGGCTGATTTCAAAGAAGCAGGCCTTAAGGTAAAGGAAAAAACAGGGAAATACATGATTTCAGCAGATACAGGCGCGTTATGGCAGCTCAATGTGCTGCTGGCACAGCAGGGCGTAGACTGGGTAGACGACAGTGGAAATGTAAATGTAAATATCCCGGAAGCGCAGAAAGCCCTTGAAATGCTCAAAGACCTTCAGGACGCTGGTATAGCGGCAACCGTTCCTGGCGGGAACCCAGATACAGAAGAAGCTTATGCAGCTTACAATGCAGGCGAGTATGCATGCGCCGTTATGCCGCTGTGGCAGATGTCCAGGTATACAAGCTATATGACAGACTTAAGTGGGAAAATCGCAATCGGCAAGGTTCCAGTATTAGAAGAAGGTATGCCATGCTCCGTTGGCGGCGGCGGTACAGGTACTTGCGTGACCAACCAGTGTGCCGATACCCAGTTAGCGGCAGAGTTCCTTGCATATGCAAAATGCTCCGAAGAAGGTTCCATCGGCCTTTGGGAAAACCTTGGATTTGACCCATGTAACACGAGCGTGTGGGAAATGGAAGACGTTACACACAATCCAGACAACATGTATGTACAGTATTTCAAGAACAACCCATTTGACGTATTGAACTCTATGAAAGATGAAATTGGATTGATTAAGTGTACAGAAGCTTATCCAAGCATTAACTCCACGTTTAGTTCCACAACCTTGAACTCCATTTTCGAGAGCGGGGAGGACATTGCGGCAGCATTAGAAGCAGCGCAGACACAGATCCAAAATGAACTGCAATAGTTTACAGATGTCCCAGATACATGCAATGTTATAATAATTGAGTCACAATGAGGATGCCTTCAAAGGTATAGCTATTCCGTATATTACTGCCGGAGCTGGCTTTCCCTTTTGCGGCGTCCTCATTTCTGTTGTAAAGGAGTAAATGGCATGAAAGAGAAGAAAACAACCGCTGGGAAAAAGCGGACGATGAAAAGCGTGCTGTATTCCCAGAAAATCGCGCCTTACGTATTTATCCTGCCGTTTGTGCTCACATTCCTGCTGTTTTGGCTGGTTCCGATGCTCCGGTCAGGGGTTATGAGCTTCCAGGAGGTGCTGCCAGGCGCAACGGAATTTATCGGCCTGAAGAATTACCAGAAATTAATCGGCGATCCAGTATTTTTGATTGCAGTTAAAAACAGTTTAAAGTACATGATTGGCACATTGATATTATTGATCCCAATCCCGATGGTATTGGCGTATATTTTAAACAGCAAGCTTATGGTAGGGAAGGATATATTTAAATCTGTATTCTTCATACCGGTCCTGACCTCAATCGTAGTGGCAGGTACGATTTTCCGCCTGATGTTTGGGGAAATGGATTCCGCGTTTATGAACAGCATTATGACGGCAATCGGGCCTTCCCCGTTAAAATGGCTGAAAAATGAAACGACCGCATATATCGCGCTGCTGGTACTGGCGTGCTGGCGCTGGTTTGGGGTAAATATGCTTTATTTCCTTTCTGGCCTGAGCAGTATCCCGGAAGAACTGTATGAGTCGGCGTCGATCGACGGCGCGACGGCATGGGACAGGTTCTGGCACGTGTCGCTGCCGATGCTGAAGCCTACGATTACTTATGTGCTGACCATCAGTATCTATGGAGGCCTTGCAATGTTTACAGAAAGCTATATGTTATGGGCAGGCAAGGAATCCCCTATGAACATCGGGCTTACGATTGTGGGGTATCTGTATAAGCGGGGGATCAAAGACAATTCTATGGGTTATGCTTCGGCAGTCGGCATTATACTGCTTGCGATTACCATGATTATCAATCTGATTCAGCTTACGCTGTCTGGGACATTTAAGAAGGAGGAGTAATCATGAGTAAAAAGGATAAAGTGATAAAAGAAAAAGAACGTCTTACGCCAAAGAAAAAGCTATTACGGGTGTTGATGGTGCTGTTTTTCGTATTGATCGCAGTATTTATCTTAATCCCGTTCGCAGCGATTTTTATCGCAAGCTTCAAAGAAGGGAAAGAACTCATCCAATACGGCCTGAACTTGAAGATCGAGCCGCAGAAGATGAACCTGAACAATTATGTGTACTTGTTTACCGGGGAGCACGATTATTTCCGCTGGTTTTTCAACAGCTTATTTTTGACGGTCGTGCAGGTCGTGCTGACGCTTTTAGTAAGCGCAGTCGTGGGCTATGGGTTTGCCGCTTACGAGTTCAAGGGGAAAACATCTGGTTCATGTTTGTTTTGATTATCCTTATGGTTCCGTTTGAAATCCTGATGCTGCCGCTGTACAGCCAAATGAACGACATGGGGCTAAGCGATTCTTATGTCGGTATTGTGCTGCCGTTTATGGCGAATGCTTCGACAATTTTCTTTTTCCGGCAGTTTTTATCCGGGATACCAAAGGATATCATAGAAGCAGGGCGGATTGACGGCGCGACAGAATATGGGATTTTCGGGCGGCTGATTTTCCCATTGATGAAGCCTGCGCTTGCGGCAATGGCGATTTTAAACGGCATGAATTACTGGAACAATTTCCTGTGGCCGTTGCTGGTGCTCCGAACCCCGTCAAAATATACGCTTCCGATCGGTTTAAATACGCTGCTGACGCCGTATGGGAATAATTATGACTTATTAATTGTAGGCTCGTGTTTCTCGATTATCCCAATCTTTCTTTTATATGTCTGCTTCCAGAAATATTTTATGGAAGGAATGGTTGCAGGCGCGGTTAAGGGATAGTATAATTAGGGCACGATAATAGCTGGTCAGTTGAGGAAAAAGAGGTAGAAAATGGATAAAAAGACAAGGATGATTGTAGATAAAGACATCCAGATTGCAGAAGTGGATCACCGGATGTACAGTTCTTTCATAGAACATCTTGGAAGGGCGGTGTACAATGGAATCTACCAGCCGGGGCACCCTTCGGCAAATGAAGAGGGGTTCCGTATGGATGTGTTGGATCTGGTAAAACAGCTCCATATCCCTATGATACGTTACCCAGGCGGGAACTTTGTATCGAATTATTTCTGGGAAGACGGCGTAGGGCCGAAGGAGAGCCGGAAGACGCGCTTAGATCTTGCCTGGAGGAGTTTGGAAACGAACGAAGTGGGATTGAATGAATTTGCAGCGTGGGCAAAGGCTGCCGGATCGGATCTGATGATGGCGGTGAACTTAGGGACAAGGGGGATTGCAGACGCTTGCAACCTGTTGGAATACTGCAACCATCCAGGCGGTACGTATTATAGTGATTTGCGCAGGTCCCATGGAGTTTTAGAGCCTTATGGGATTCGGACATGGTGCCTTGGCAATGAAATGGACGGCGATTGGCAGCTTGGGAAAAAGACGCCTGTGGAATACGGAAGGCTGGCGGCGGAAACGGCAAAAGCAATGAAGCTTTTGGATGATAAGATTGAACTGGTATCTTGCGGAAGTTCGTATGAGGCAATGCCTACGTTCCCAGAATGGGAGGCAATCACGTTAGATCATACGTACGAATATGTGGATTACGTTTCCATGCATCAATATTATGGGAATGTACAGCAAGATTCGGCAGACTACCTGGCTATGACGATGGATATGGAGCATTTCATCCATACGGTTGTTTCTGTCTGCGATTATATCAAGGCAAAGAAGCGCAGCAAGAAGCAGATGCATATCAGCTTTGACGAGTGGAACGTATGGTTCCATTCCAAAGATGCGGACGACGATACCATGCAGAACCATCCATGGCAGGTAGCGCCAGGGCTTTTGGAGGATGTTTACAATTTTGAAGACGCTATTTTAGTGGGGCTGATGCTGATTACTTTGCTAAAGCACGCGGATCGCGTAAAAATTGCCTGCCTGGCGCAGCTTGTCAATGTGATCGCCCCGATTATGACAGAAACGGACGGCGGCGTATGGAAACAGAGTATTTTCTACCCCTTCCTTCATGCTTCCTTGTATGGGCGCGGCGTTGCGTTAAAGCCTCTGGTAAGTACGACGAAGCACGATACGATCGCTCACTGTGATGTGACGGATATTGAGAGTATCGCTGTTTACAACGAAGCCCAAGCCGAGCTTACTATTTTTGCCGTAAACCGGAACCTTACCGAAGATATCGTATTTGAAGCAGATTTGCGCAGCTTTGCGGGCGTCCAGGTATTGGAGTATCTCGTGCTAGAGCATGACGATTTGAAGGCTGTAAATAGCCCGGCAGGGGAACAAGTCCAGCCAAAGGCAAAAACAGCGTACCAGCTTGAAGATGGCAAGCTTGAAAGCGTGATGAAGAAGTGTTCCTGGAATGTCATCCGTTTCTCATTATCCTAGAAAGGGTGATACAATTACGAAAGAGATATCAGGAAGGCAAGGAGGGTTTTGGATGAAGTATGCAGCAGTTGCAGCGTTGGTATTTATAGGAGATTTCTGCTTGAAAAGGCAGGTGGAGAAACAGCAGGAAATCCCCCAAGGGAAGAAATTATTCAAAGGCAGGATAGCGGTTAAGAGGTTCCACAACCGTGGGGCAGCCATGAATTTCCTGGAAAAATGCCCAGGGCTGGTAAAAAAGATAAGCGGAGCCGTTTTGTTTGTAGTTGGGCTGCTCTGGTTCCTGTTCTTGCGGAAGAAGCAAAACCCTGCCTTGCTGTTTGGGTTAAGCCTGATGGTCGGCGGAGGGGCGAATAACTTGTACGACCGCATGGCAAAAGGCTATGTGGTGGATTATTTCAGTTTCTGCACCCCATGGAAACGGCTGGATAAGCTGGTGTTTAACCTTTCTGATTTGTGCATTATCCTAGGCGGGATCCTTGTTATATTGTTTGGCAGGCCAAAGCGGCAGTAATTGTCTGGGCAAGGTATTGTGGCATTTTATAAAGTACAATCCAAAAATTCCTTGCCAAAGGTATTCCTGCGGTGTTAAGATATTAACATACTAAAAGAGAGAGGGAATGACAATGTATGCTGATGAAAATGTGATAAGGATTAAACATGACGTACTGTTTGAAGTGGCAAAGCTGGCATTTGCCGGGGAACTGGATGCAAAGCGGGATCATATTGCATTAGAACTGATCCCAGGGCCTACGCCGAAGTTCCGCTGCTGTATTTATAAGGAGCGTGAGATTATCCGCCAAAGGGTACGTCTGGCGGAGGGCAAGGCGCCAGGGGCAACGGATGATGGGAATGTGATCCAGGTAATCAGTTCCGCATGTGAAGACTGCCCGATTTCCAGTTATACCGTTACAGAGAATTGCCAGAACTGCATCGGGAAAGCATGTATCAACGCGTGTAAGTTTGGCGCGATTGGGATAGGGCGGGAGCGTTCCCATATCGATCCTGCGAAGTGCAAGGAGTGTGGGAAATGTGCGCAGGCCTGTCCTTACAATGCAATTGCGCATCTGAAGAGGCCCTGCAAATATAGCTGCCCAGTAGACGCGATTACATACAACGAGCATGGGATTTCCGTTATTGATAAGGAAAAGTGCATCCGTTGCGGGAAATGTATCCATAGCTGCCCGTTCGGCGCTATCGGTTCTAAGACATATATCGTGGACGTCGTGGAAGCGTTAAAGTCCGGCAGGAAAGTCTACGCAATGGCAGCCCCGGCAACGGAAGGCCAGTTCGGCGTGGATATCACAATGGCAAGCTGGAAAAAGGCAATGCAGGAACTGGGCTTTGATGATTTCTACGATGTTGGGCTCGGCGGGGATATGACGGCCGCTTACGAAGCAGAGGAGTGGGCGGAAGCTTACCAGGATGGGAAGAAGAAAGTGACTTCCTGCTGCCCGGCGTTTGTAAATATGGTACGGCTCCATTACCCGGAGCTTGCAGAGTGCGTGTCTACGACGGTTTCACCAATGTGCGCCGTGTCCCGCCTGATTAAAGCGAAGGATCCAGATGCAATCACCGTATTTATCGGACCGTGCCTTGCTAAGAAATCAGAAGTTGTAGACCAGAAGATCCCAGGGAATGCAGATTATGTGCTGACATACAGTGAGATCCGTGCGATTATGCGGGCAAAAGGCATTACGCTGCAGCCATGTGCGAATGATATCCAGGAAGCGTCTGTGTATGGCAAGCGGTTTGCGAACTCTGGCGGTGTTACCGAAGCCGTAATGCAGAGCCTGAAGGAACGCGGGAATGAAATTGATGCAAAGGTTTATAAAGCAAACGGAGCCGCAGAGTGCAAGAAGGCGCTGCTTCTGCTGAAGGTGGCGAAGCTTCCGCAAGATTTTATCGAGGGTATGATCTGCGATGGCGGCTGCGTGGGCGGGCCAAGCGCATACCGCGATCAGGTAACTTCCAGGAAAGACCGCGACACCTTGATTTTACAGGCGGATGAACGCGGGCTGAATGAGAACCTGGAGAATTATGAAATGGACAGCTTCTCCATGCATCGGGAATAAGGGGATAGGCATGTTCCATATTCCGTAGATAGCTTGTTTCAGATACGGATGGGGCTGCCGCAAAGTATCGTTTAACTTTGCGGCAGCCTCTTG
>CAOKNO010000106.1 GCA_948470065.1 uncultured Eubacterium sp.
TGCCGCCGCCCGCCAGAAAGCTGTATTGTTCCTACTAATTGGGGATAACACACATTGCGGCAGGTTGCGGCGGGTTATTTGACTTTCCAGAATCTTTAGAAAATTTTAAGAAAATTTAGAATCATATCATTGACAAATATAGGAAAGACTTTTAATATGTTATATTGTCAAAAGATTACCATGTTAACTATTGTGCCGTGGAATGGAAACTGCGCAGTAGGGCAGGGAGGAGATTATGGAAGGTACAGAATTATGCACAAGGCTGATGTATACACTCCATCGGATTGGGAAAGTCCATATGAAAATGGTGGGAAACATATCGAAGATGGAGTTTTTTGCATTGGAAGCCATTGGGAAATATCAGAGAGACAAAGAGGCGTCGGGGATTTATGTGTCAGAATTGGCGCAAGGCTTAAGGATTGCCGCTTCCCAGACTTCTAGGATGCTGAAGGGACTGGAAGGACGGGGCTTGATTGGGCGGAGCGTGGATGGGAAGGACAGAAGGAATACCCGTGTGTTTCTGACGGAAGAAGGCAAAGAAGTATGCAAAGAGGGAAAAGCTGAGATGGATCGCTTGGTAGAACGGGTTATCATGGCTATGGGGAGCGAGAGGATAGAAGAGATGCTTGCCCTGTTTGGAGAATTGGCGGACGCTTTGGAACAAGAAACGAAAGGGCGCAGGGAAGGTAAGGCAAGAAGCTAGAGACAGCAAAGGCAGAAAGAGAGGGATTGGTATGGGAAAGATTTTCAAGTACCTAAGCAGGTATAAGGCGGCGGTGTTGGCTGTTATCCTGCTGCTTGTAGCAGAAGCATACTGTGATTTGGCGCTTCCCCAGTATATGTCAGATATTGTGGATATCGGCATACAGCAGGGAGGTATCGCGCACGTTGCCCCAGACGCAATGCGGGAAGGCACGTTTGACGGGCTGTGCCTGTTTTTGGAAGAGGATGGCGCCAAGGCTATGCAAAGCGCGTATACAAGAGGGGAGGATGGGATTTACAAGCGGAACCGGATGAAAGAGAAAGAACTAGAAGAATTGGACCGCCTGTTGGGGATGCCTCTGGTTATGGTTTCTTCTATTACAGAGCAGGCTGGTATGGGGCTTTCAGACGTTACGGCCATGTTAGACAGCGGGCAGGTTTTAAAAGAGCAGCTTCTTGCCGCGCTGGAAACGGCAAAAGGGCAGATGGGGGATATGAGCGATACCTTAGTCGCCCAGCGGGCCAGGCTTGCGGTAAAGGCGGAGTATACCGCAATGGGATGGGATCTTGCAGAATACCAGAACCGCTATATGCTCCACACTGGCGGGAAGATGCTTGCCATGTCAATTGCTATGATGGCTGCTTCGATCCTAGTCGGCCTTTTGGCTGCCCAGGTATCTGCAAGGCTGGGGCTGGATCTCAGAGGGCAGGTCTTCCGTAAGGTCGTATCCTTCTCACACAGGGAAATCGAGCAGTTTTCCACAGCCTCGCTGATTACCAGGAGCACGAACGATATCCAGCAGATCCAGATGGTGGCGGTCATGCTGCTGCGTATGGTGTTCTATGCGCCGATTATCGGGATTGGCGGTGTTTTAAAGGTGGCAAGCACGAAGACTGGGATGGGGTGGATCATTGTAGTAGCCGTTGCAAGCATCCTTCTGTTGGTAGGCGTCCTGATGTCTGTGACAATGCCGAAATTCAAGAAAATGCAGTCTTTGGTGGATCGTCTGAACCTTGTTTCCCGGGAAATCCTGACGGGCGTTTCTGTTATCCGTGCGTTTTCGCGGGAGGAATTTGAAGAAAAGAGGTTTGAAGGCGCAAACCGGGATTTGATGAAGACCCAGTTATTTACCAGCCGTGTCATGTCTATGATGATGCCTGCAATGATGCTGATTATGAACTGCATTGCAGTAATGATTGTATGGTTTGGGTCGCATGGCGTGGATTTGGGGAACCTGCAGGTTGGGGATATGATGGCGTTTATTACGTATACGATGCAGATCGTTATGGCATTTTTAATGATTACCATGGTGTCGGTGATGCTGCCAAGGGCTGGGGTTTCTGCGAACCGGATTGACGAAGTATTGAATACCGAAGAAACGGTTTTAGATCCCAAAGATCCAGTAGAAGAGCCAGAGCAGGGCTGGAAAGGGAGCGTTGAATTTACAGATGTATCCTTTTCCTATCCAGGAGCCAAAGAGCATGCCATTTCCCATATTTCCTTTACGGCGGAGCCAGGGAAAACAACTGCGATTATTGGCAGTACTGGATGTGGGAAATCGACGATTCTTCATCTGATTCCCAGGTTTTATGATGTGACAGAAGGGAAGATCACAATGGATGGCGTGGATCTCCGGGATATGAGCCAAGACCAGCTCCGGGATCTGATTGGATATGTACCTCAGAAGGCTGTGCTGTTTTCCGGGACAATTGCCAGCAATCTGAAGTTTGCGGGGGATGTAAATGAGGATACTATGAAGGAAGCAGCCAGGATCGCACAAGCAGAAGAGTTTATCCTGGGAAAAGAAGAGCAGTATGAAAGCCCGATTGCCCAAGGCGGATCCAATGTGTCCGGCGGGCAGAAACAGCGGCTTTCCATTGCAAGGGCAGTTGCAAAGCGCCCAAAGGTATTCTTGTTTGACGATAGCTTTTCTGCGTTGGATTATAAGACGGATGTGGCGCTGCGGAAGGCTTTGGCGGCAAAGACAGGCCATGCGGCTGTGATTCTTGTGGCGCAGCGCATCAGTACGATCTTACATGCAGACCAGATCCTTGTGCTCGAAGAAGGGAAGATCGTGGGGAAGGGGACGCATCTGGAATTGATGGAAACGTGTGGGACGTACCAGGAGATTGCAAGATCCCAGCTTTCGGAAAAAGAACTGCAGGGAGCGGCGGCTCAGACAGAGGAAGGGAGGTGCCGTTAGATGAGCGGACAAGAACAGAAACGGCCCAGGCGGATGGGGCATGGGCCAGGCGCAGGGATGATGCCTGGGGAGAAAGCGAAGAATTTCAAAGGTACGGCTGCCAAGCTGATACAGTATATCGGGAAATATAAAATTGGAGTCCTGGCAGTGCTTGTCTTTGCCGTTGCATCTACGGTTTTTGGCATTGTGGGGCCTAAGATTTTAGGGAAAGCGACGACAGAGTTATTTCACGGCCTGGTTGCGAAGGTGTCTGGGACTGGGGGCATTGATTTTGGGAAAATCGGCGGTATCCTGTTATTTTTAATTGCGATTTACGCAGTCAGCGCGATCTGCGCGCTGGTACAAAGCTGGATTATGACCGGGATTACGCAAAAGGTCTGTTTCCGGTTCCGAGAGGATATTTCAGAGAAAATCAACCGTATGCCGATGAAATATTTTGAGTCCCGTACAGTAGGGGAAGTGCTTTCTAGGATTACGAATGACGTGGATACGTTAGGGCAAGGGCTGAACCAGAGCGTGACACAGCTGATCACTTCGGTTACGATGCTGGTAGGCATTTTGGCTATGATGTTAAGCATCAGCCCAGTCATGACCTTGATTGCCTTAGTGATCCTTCCAGTTTCCGCCGTACTGATTGGGATTGTGGTGAAATTTTCCCAGAAGCATTTCGTAGCGCAGCAGAAGTATCTGGGGGAGATCAACGGCCAGGTGGAAGAAGTCTACAGCGGCCACAATATTGTCAAGGCATTTAACAAAGAAGAGGATATGCTGGAAACATTTGATGAAACGAACCGAGTCTTGTTCCAATCTGCCTGGAAATCCCAGTTTTTGTCCGGTATGATGCAGCCGATTATGGGATTTGTAGGGAACTTAGGATATGTCGCGGTTGCAGTAGTGGGCGGTATGCTTGCCATCCATGGCAGGATTGAGGTAGGGGAAATACAATCCTTTATCCAGTATGTCCGCCAGTTTACCCAGCCAATCGCCCAGGTGGCGCAGGTGTCGAATATGCTCCAGTCTACAGCGGCGGCGGCAGAGCGTGTCTTTGAATTCCTAGAGGAAGAAGAGGAAGAGTTAAAAGCAGAGCATCCTGTGAAGCTTGCAAAGATGCAGGGGGAGGTTTCTTTTGAACATGTGCAGTTTGGCTACGATGCAGACAAGATCATTATCAAGGATTTCAACTGCCGGGTAAAGCCAGGGCAGATGGTGGCGATCGTAGGGCCTACAGGCGCCGGGAAGACTACAATGGTCAAGCTTTTGATGCGTTTTTACGATGTACAGGCCGGGAGCATAAAGGTGGATGGCCACGATCTGCGGGAGTTTAACCGCAGCGAGCTGCGTGAGAATTTCGGCATGGTCTTGCAGGATACGTGGCTGTTCCAGGGGACGATTATGGAAAATATCCGCTATGGCAGGCTAGACGCCACCGATGAGGAGGTTGTTGCAGCGGCAAAGGCAGCGCATGCCCATCATTTTATTTCCACCTTGCCTGGCGGCTATGATATGGAATTGAATGAGGACGCAAGCAATGTTTCCCAAGGGCAGAAACAGCTTCTTACGATTGCGCGTGCAATTTTGGCAGATAATCCAATCTTGATCTTGGACGAGGCGACTTCCTCTGTCGATACTAGGACGGAAGAGCGGATCCAGAAGGCTATGAATAACTTGATGGAAGGAAGGACCAGTTTTGTGATTGCGCATCGGCTCTCTACCATTAAAGATGCGGATGTGATCTTGGTTATGAAAGATGGGGATATCATCGAACAAGGAAGCCACCAGGAACTTTTGGAGCGGGAAGGGTTCTATGCAGAACTTTATAATTCACAGTTTGAAGTTCATGTTGACATCCCACAATTGGCGTGATAAGATAGATAGCATACCACAAGATATGGTACAAACACTAGTTTTTATACTATATATGCATAGCTGTGTAGTTTCTACTTTTATACTGTACGACAGGAGGAGCGTTTATGGACAAAGGGTTTAAGGTGATTAAGAAAGACGGCACGAAAGAAGATTTCAATGTGCAGAAGGTCGTCGTTGCCGTTAATAAGTCTGCGTACCGTGCATTGATTACGTTTACCGAGGAAGAATTGAAGTTTATCTGCCAGTTTGTGGAAGAGAAGGTGGAATCCATGGGCATCCAGGAAGTGAAGATTGCCCAGATGCACAATATCGTGGAAGGCGCGTTGGAGAAAGTGAACCCTGTAGTGGCAAAGAGTTACCGGGATTACCGCAATTACAAGCAGGATTTTGTGCAGATGCTAGACGAGGTGTATAAGAAGAGCCAGTCCATTATGTATATTGGCGATAAGGAAAATTCCAACACGGACAGCGCGCTGGTGTCTACCAAGCGGAGTTTGATTTTCAACCAGCTTAATAAGGAGCTGTACCAGAAGTTTTTTATGACGACGGAAGAAATCCAGGCTTGCCGGGACGGCTATCTGTACGTCCATGACATGTCTGCCAGGCGCGATACGATGAACTGCTGCCTGTTCGACGTAGAACATGTGCTGAAGGGCGGCTTTGAGATGGGGAACCTCTGGTACAACGAGCCAAAGACCTTAGACGTTGCCTTTGACGTGATCGGGGATATTGTCTTAAGCGCCGCAAGCCAGCAATACGGCGGCTTTACCGTACCGAGCGTGGAGAAAATCTTAGAGCCTTATGCCGAGAAGTCTTATGTGAAATATAGGAAGCGCTACCAGGAACTAGGGTTAAGCGAGGAGCGGGCGGAAGAGGAAACGATGAAAGATATTGAACGGGATTTGGAACAGGGCGTCCAAGGATGGGAATACAAGTTTAATTCCGTATCGTCCAGCCGTGGGGACTATCCGTTTATTACAATGACCTTTGGGACAGGTACGGGGAAGTTTGCCAAGATGGCTTCCATTGCTATGCTTAACGTGCGCAGGAAAGGGCAAGGCAAGGAAGGGTGCAAGAAGCCCGTCCTGTTCCCGAAGCTGGTTTTTTTGTATGACGAGAACCTCCATGGGCCGGGGAGGCCGTTAGAAGATGTGTTTGAGGCTGGGATTGAATGCTCTAGGAAGACGATGTACCCAGATTGGCTGAGCCTGACTGGGAAAGGCTATATTGCTAGCATGTACAAGCAGTATGGGGAGATTATAAGCCCGATGGGCTGCCGCGCGTTCCTTTCCCCATGGTATGTGAAAGGCGGCATGAACCCGGCGGATGAAACGGATCATCCAGTGTTCGTCGGCAGGTTCAACATCGGCGTTGTCAGCCTGCACCTTCCGATGATCCTGGCAAAATCCAGGCAGGAGAGCCGTGACTTTTATGAAGTGCTGGATTATTACCTTGAACTGATCCGCCAGCTCCATATCCGTACGTATGCGTATCTGGGGGAAATGCGGGCAAGCACAAACCCGCTGGCCTATTGCGAAGGAGGGTTTTATGGCGGGCATCTTGGCATCCATGATAAGATCAAGCCGCTTTTAAAGACAGCGACGGCCTCGTTCGGCATTACAGCTTTTAATGAGTTACAGCGGCTTTACAATGGGAAGTCTCTGGTAGAGGACGGGCAGTTCGCACTTGAGGTCTTAGAGCATATCAATGCGAAGATTGCAGAGTATAAGGAAACGGACGGGCATCTCTATGCCATTTACGCAACCCCAGCAGAAAACCTGTGCGGCCTGCAGGTCAAGCAGTTCCGCAAGAAATATGGCATTGTTGAAAATGTGTCTGACCGGGAATACGTCAGCAATGGGTTCCATTGCCATGTGACAGAGGATATCACGCCGATAGAGAAGCAGGATCTGGAATACCGTTTCTGGGAACTGAGTAACGGCGGGAAAATCCAATACGTGAAATACCCGATTGACTATAATACGGAAGCCGTGAAGACTTTGGTGCGCCGTGCGATGGAAATGGGCTTCTACGAAGGCGTCAACCTGTCCTTAGCATACTGCGATGACTGCGGTCATCAGGAATTAGAAATGGACGTCTGCCCAAAATGCGGCAGCCGCAATTTGACAAAAATCGACCGTATGAACGGCTATCTGTCATATTCCAGGGTCAAAGGCGATACGCGCCTAAACGATGCGAAGATGGCGGAAATCAAAGAACGCAAGAGCATGTAAGGAGATACTTATGAGATACCATAATATCACAACGGACGATATGCGAAACGGGGACGGGCTGCGCGTTGTTTTATGGGTGTCGGGCTGTTCCCATTGCTGCAAGGAATGCCAGAACCCTGTCACCTGGGATCCTAACGGCGGGCTTTTGTTTGGCGAACCCGAAAAGCAGGAGGTGTTCAAAGAACTGGCCAAGGATTACGTTGCAGGGATTACGTTCAGTGGCGGAGATCCGCTGTATTATGGCAACCGCCCGCAAATACAGAAGCTTGCCAAAGAGATCAAAGAGAAGTTCCCAGATAAGACCATCTGGCTTTATACTGGGTTTGTATGGGAATCGGTTGCATCCTTAGAAATCATGCGGTATGCAGATGTCGTAGTGGATGGAGAATTTATTGTAGAACAGAAGGATACGCAGCTCCATTGGCGCGGAAGCGCAAACCAGCGCGTGATAGACGTGCCAGCCACACGGAAAGCAGGGCATATCGTCTTGCATTGCAAAGGATAAGTAAAACATACCATGGGCAGAATGGCATCCAGGCTGTAATAAGTAGCCTTGGATGCCATTTTGATTATTGCATAAGATGAAACTGTAACGGTATCACTCATAAGGATTAGAATAATTAATAATGATAGGTTCCTGTATAAGTAATTGTTTTGGAAGAAAGGTTTTCAATGGCTAGATGATAATATCCATATGGAAGTGTGCTGACGGTAAAGTTTCTGTGCCATCCTGTTGTTGTGCCAGAACCAATAATAATGGTTCTGGTATTTGTATCCCGGTTAATTAATAATAATTGGCTTCTTCCTGTAATACTTTGTGAAATATCAATTGCTAAGGTAACGCCAGATTGTAATGCTTTATCTTAGGTAATGTATTCCATAGATTCCCCTATAAGTGATTTGTTCTGAAGAAGCGTTTTCTATCCCGATTGAATAATAGGCAGATGGGATAGATTTCATATGGATAGAACCATACCATCCATTATCTGTTTCACTTCCCAGTAAACGGAACATTTCTTTTGTCTTTTCATTTTTTAATACAAGGTAGCTTGTTCCTTTGTGATCCTGTGGGATATTGGCTTGTATGACAGTATCAGATCCAAGTTTCAATGTATTTCCACCAAAGTAGCATTTTCCTGCGCCAATGTCACGTGTAAATCCTATATAAAGAAGATTGTTTCCTGTGCTGTGGTATCCCAGAAAATATCCGTTTTCTTCATCTAAGATGGGAATTGCTGTTTCTCCCAGTTCTTTCCGTTGCCAGAAATTTTCTATGGTGTCTATTTCAATCCCCTGTTTTTCATAGGGCGTATAAATCCCGTCGGAACTAAGGGAGATTTTTACATCAGAGGTGTCTTCGATACATTTGACACCTTCATATAATAAGGCGCTGTGTGTGTTCGCGGAGCGTTGCCCTATTCCGTGTTCATCGTATTGTACATCATAGTTTTCAGCATCAGAATCCAGAAATTCATACGGACCGTAAGTGTTCCCATAAAAAGGGTAGCATATGGAGTGTAGCTCATGAAGCAGGGAATCAAGTCTCTTGGATAAATAATCTGTGATATACGTTTCACGATTGGAACGGCTATATTGAAATAAGGTTTCTTGTGGTAACGTATCCATAGAAAGCAATATGGCAGTACCTAAAACTACTAAGAAAGCACCTGTTGCTATTATATATTTTTTCATACGCTCTTCCTTTATTATTATTGTAAATAAGTTCAGTAATATCTGTGTTTTTTACATTGCGAAAAGAAATAAGACTTATATAGTTAGCTAATTTAACAAATACTATTAAAAATTATTTAATATATGAACATTAATATAATACAATAGAAATATAAAAATGTCAATTAGTAATTAAATAAAAAAATAAAATAATTTTAATACGGAAAAAGCTATTGTTTGAGTTTTGGAGTATGAATAAAAAACGAATCTTTGTGTACTAACAGGAGCGGAAATTTATGAGAGTGAAAAGTAAATTAAAAATCGGAAATCAAATGCTTCTGACTCTTGATGGGGATTTCCTCAAAAAGAATGCGGATTATGTTTTGATTGACGGGAAAAGATACCAATATGATATAGCTTATGATATGCCATCAACGATAGGGGTTGAGATAGAGGAAATACAATCCTGCAATCTTGACAGCGTCGCTCAAAAGCGAGTTAAAAATTCAAAGCCGATAGGTGTACGTGAGAGAGAAAGGGCAGTAGAGAAAATCTATTGCTCTTTTCAATATAAGTTGGGTGATTCCGGCAAGCAACAAGTCCGCATGGAGTGTTTTTTCATACTGAGTTTTACGTCCTGCAACACAGAAGCTGTCCTTGAAAAGGAAGCCATAAGCATTATCTGAATAAAGAAACTGGGGATTTGATAACAATA
>CAOKNO010000107.1 GCA_948470065.1 uncultured Eubacterium sp.
AACTTATTAAACAAGTAGTCTTGATTGACTACACCATTATTATACTAGGAGATGATAGAATGGATATGGATGGCATCCCTTTTGAGGAAAGATTGCTGGAACTGCGGGCAGAGGATGCACAAGCTGGGGAACGGCTGGATAAGTTCCTTTCTGTTTCCTGTGGGGAAGACAGTTCGCGTTCTTTTTTGCAAAAGCTGATAAAGGAAGGGCAGGTCCTGGTCAATGGGCAGGCAAAAAAAGTAAATTACAGGATGGAAGCCGGGGATTTGGTGCACATTGTTTTCCCAAAGCCGCAGGAACTGGAAATCCTGCCAGAAAATATCCCATTGGACGTCCTTTACGAAGATGATGATCTTCTGGTGGTGGACAAGCCGAAAGGAATGGTCGTGCATCCTTCTGCCGGGCATGCTTCTGGGACATTGGTGAACGCCGTGATGTACCATTGCAAGGACGGTCTGTCAGGCATTAATGGGGCCTTACGGCCTGGGATTGTACACCGGATTGATATGGATACCACAGGGGCTTTGATTGTCTGCAAAAACGACGGCGCCCACAGGAAGATTGCGCTTCAGATAAAAGAGCATTCCGTAACTAGGCGTTACCTTGGCATTGTCAAAGGCGTAGTTGCAAAAGAATCTGGGACGATTGAAGGGAGCATTGGTCGGCATCCGACTGAACGGAAGAAAATGTCCGTAAATGCCAGGAATGGAAAACGGGCGGTTACGCATTACCGTGTGGTACGCCGGTTCCATTCCCATACGTATATGGAATTTGAACTGGAAACTGGAAGGACGCACCAGATCCGCGTACATATGGCAAGCATTGGGCACCCGCTTTTGGGAGATAACGTCTATGGGAATGGTAAAAGCCGTTTTAAGCTACAGGGGCAGGCGCTCCATGCTGCCGTTATCGGTTTTATCCATCCAACGACAGGGCAGTACCTAGAGGTGTCCGCCCCATTGCCCAGATATTTTATGGAGCTGCTGGAAAAGCCTTTATAATCCATGGATGGATCGCGCGAATAAAATATATACTTTTTTTGCAATTTATATTATAATAGAGATAGAAATGGATTGGGTTCCATAGGGCAAAGAAGCGGCGCTTTGCCCATATAGAAAGGTGGTATGATTATGGAGAAATTTGTAATTACGATTGGAAGGGAATTTGGCAGCGGAGGGCTGGACGTCGGGCGTATGTTATCCCAAAAGCTTGGAGTAAAATGTTACGACAAGGAACTGCTGGCAATGGCTGCAAAAGAGAGCGGGCTTTGCCAAGAGATTTTTGAAAACCATGATGAGAAGCCTACCAATAGCTTCCTGTATTCCCTGGTTATGGATACTTATTCCGTCAGCGGATATACCTCTGCGCCATTTATGGATATGCCTTTGAACCATAAGGTATTCCTTGCGCAGTTTGAGACGATTAAAAACCTTGCGAAGAAGGAATCCTGCATTATCGTAGGGCGCTGCGCAGATTATGCCCTGGCAGAGTATCCCAACTGCATCAGCGTGTTTATCCATGCTGATATGGAATTCCGTGTGGAACACATCATGCAGACATATAGCCTGTCCAAGGAAAAAGCTTCCGATATGATCCATAAAACGGATAAGAAGCGTGCGAATTATTATAATTATTATTCCAGTAAGAAATGGGGAGACTCCAGGAGTTACCACCTCACCTTAGACAGCAGCCAGTTGGGGTTTGAAGGATGCTGTAAGATGATTCTCGACTATATGGATATTATGTCAGGAATGAAAAAGAAACGGCAAGACAGCCAATAGTAGGTATGTAATTGATGCGGAATCCATTTTGGGGATATCCCATATGATATTGCCGCTGGAGTTGAAGCTCTGGCGGCAATACATGATCCCTATACTACGTCGTTTCTTTTGTTTCATGGAAGATGCTCCCTGAATATTTTCCGGCAAGCTTCCTCCGGTCATCGTCCATTGCGGTATAATGCTGGCGGGTGGTTTCTACGCTTTTATGCCCTAACGCATCTGCAACAAGATAGATATCCCCGGTTTCCTTATAAAGGTTTGTACCATACGTGCTGCGCAGCTTATGCGGCGTTATTTTTTTGCTGATATTTGCCGCCCCAGTGTATTTTTTCACTAATTTTTCTACGGATCGAGTGGTAAGGCGGCTGTATTTCAAGGAAAGGAAGAGTGCGTTTTCATGTTCTGGAAGCGCTTTTTCAGCAAATATGGGGCGTTCCGTTTCCAAATAGTCGAAGAGTGCGCCGGCAACCTCCTCCCCAAAATATACAGTAGATTCATTCCCGCCTTTCCGGACAACCCGCAGCCCATGGTTTTTGAAGCTAACGTCAGAAAGATCCAGGCCAACGCACTCGGAAACCCGGATGCCCGTGCCTAACAGGAGCATTAAAATGGCGGTATCACGGTATTTTGTCCTCTGATGGGCGCTAAGCTGCCGTTCGGTCAGCGAATGCCCGTTCTCTACGGTAAATATTAAATCTGCAACCTCATCCTTGTCTAAATGTACGATATTTTCCTTATGCTTTTTGGGCGTTTCAATCATAGAGGGTGCGTTTGTCTTAATAAATTCCTTTTTGAAATAGTAGCTGTACATCGTACGTATGGAAGACAGCTTCCGGGATTTCCCCTTTTCCCCATTGCTTACGGCCGTCCCGTCCTTTTTTTCGTAATAAGATAAATAGGACAGGTATTCCTCGATATCAACAGGCGTCATCTCATCCAGGACGGAGATGGGGATTTCATGCATCGGCATATCCGCATAAAGCGGGTTATTTTCCTGGATGAATGTGAAGAAAAGACGGATATCGTAGCCGTAAGACAGGCGGGTCCTAGAAGACGTATTCCGTGTGTCAAGATAACGGAAGAATACGTTGCAGAATTTGGGGAGTTCCTTCAATAGCAATTGCAATTTCCGTTTGTTTTCGATATTTGTTTTCTCGATATAGTCCATAAAGAGCAATCCTTCCTTTTTTATTCCCGCGAGCAATGTACCCCTAGGGCGCTTAGCCAAGCAGCCGCGCTCTGTATTACCCCAAGGTATGAAAACGTGCTTGCAGTTCGCAAAATCGACATTTCGCGAACTGTTCATTATCGATACCCTTCCTTGCGCTCCTAGAAGATTTCTGCTGAGTCTAACAGGATGGTAAAAGGCCCGTCGTTTACCAAAGAGACTTTCATTTCCGCACCAAAAGAACCGGTTTCTACCACCGGGGTTTGTTTTTTACACTCAGAAATAATATAGCCATACAACTCTTCCGCCAAACCTGGGTTTCCTGCCTTCACAAAAGACGGGCGGTTCCCTTTCTTGCAGTCTGCGTATAACGTAAACTGTGAAACCAAAAGCAAGCTGCCAGAAACATCCGCCAGCGAAAGGTTCGTCTTCCCATCCCCATCTTCAAATATGCGAAGCCCTAATAGCTTGCGCACCATACGATCTGCAATTTCCTCGTTATCTTCCTGGCTGACTCCAATGAATACCAGCAGCCCACGGCCAATGCTCCCAATCGTTTCCTGCCCTACGGATACGGAAGCTTCCGTCACGCGTTGGATGGTAAATTTCATGCCAAAATCCCCTTTCTAAAAAGGCGTCTGCCCATGCCATGGTTATCTTAAGGATATCCTATGATGAACCCCTTATAATAGATGAATCTCCTATAATACATAAACAGATAGGCGGTCTCCTTCCCTATGTTTCTTATTATAAACGGATATCCAGAAAAAAACAAGTAGAAATATTGTTGCTACGAACGGATTTTCGGAATATGTGTTTGAACTTTTATGTAAAGTATGTTATAATACTAGGCATAGGTATATAATTTGTCAGGAATCAGGATTAAAGGAGGCATTTTATGGCATATGGAAAAATAAGCGATAAACAGAGGGAGATCCTTGAGTATATCAAGAGCGAGATTTTAAACCGTGGCTATCCGCCCGCAGTACGTGATATCTGCGAGGCTGTCCATTTGAAATCCACCTCTTCCGTACACTCCCATCTGGAAACTTTAGAGAAGAACGGCTATATCCGCAGGGATCCTACGAAACCACGTGCCATTGAGATTATGGACGACTCCTTCAATATGGTACGCCGTGAAATAGCCAACGTCCCAGTCCTTGGGCGTGTCGCAGCCGGCGAGCCCTTGCTTGCCGTGGAAAACATTGAATCTTACTTCCCTATCCCGGCAGAATTTATGCCGAAGCAGCAAGCGTTCATCCTCCATGTGAAGGGCGACAGTATGATAAACGCAGGTATTTTGGACGGCGACAATATCTTAGTACAGAGCCAGCAGACAGCGGAGAACGGGGACATGGTTGTTGCACTTTTGGATGACTCTGCTACCGTCAAGACATTTTATAAGGAAAACGGATGCTTCCGCCTGCAGCCCGAGAACGATACCATGGATCCAATTATTGTAAAGGAATGCAATATCTTAGGAAAAGTATTTGGCGTTATGCGTATCTTCCGGTAGAGGTTTCTACGATATGCATAGCCGGCATTTCTATATGGATACATGCAAATACCCCACAGCCCAGATACGGGAAATGAGATGCCCGCCTGCCTGTTGTGGGGTATTTGCCAATGCCTTCTATATTCCAATGCCTTCTATATTCCAATGCTCTTATTGCTGTATCCCTGCCCGCTTTCTTGTGCGGCAGCCTGTATTTCCAGGCCGGTAGGCTACAGTTCATCTGCCCCGATTGTCTTCCCATCTTTCCAAATCCGTTCTAAGTCATAAAACAGCCGATCCTCACGGGAAAACAGATGGATAATGATATCGTTGTAGTCCATCAGTACCCAGCTTGAATTACGGCTCCCTTCTACCTGCCTGGCTGACTGCCCGTTTTTTACCAGGGCTTCGTCCACAGCGTCTACCAATGCCTGGATTTGGTTGGTATTCGTTCCGGTCGCGATAATAAAGTAGTCTGCAATGGTAGAAACCTCGCTGATGTCGATAACACGGATGTCTTCTGCTTTCTTCTCTTCTAATGCATTGCAGGCAATTTTTGCCATTTTACGGGACTGTTCCATAGAATCCCTCCTTTTCCTTACTGGTTTGTGAAATAATGATAAGTTTTCAAAGTGAGTGGGTCGAGATCCCCGCCGCCTTTTTTCAGGTAATCCAAGGTATCAGAAAGTATTTTTACCATAGCCTGATCCAAATCCTGGAATGCAAGCCGGCGTACTTCATTTAAGTCCGGGGCTTTCTCACGGTTCGGCTCAATATAATCCGCAATATAGATGATTTTATCTAAAATACCCATTCCAGGCTCGCCTGTAGTATGCACCTGGATGGCATGGAGTACTTCTTTGTCCTTGACGCCGTAGTTCTCTTGTGCAAGATAGGCTCCCAATTTTGCATGGAGCAGGAAGGGGTTGCTCTCTTCCATCTTGGAAACTGGTATCTTATGCTTCTTGCAAAGCTTCAGCTTCTCATGGTTCGGGATACATTTCGCACAGTCGTGCAAAAGCCCTGCGTACATCGCCTGTTCCATTGAAACGCCATATGCCATTGCGAGGGACGCGGCCGTATACATCACGCCAAGGGTATGCCGATACCGTTCCTTGTCCAATTCTTTCTTTAGCTTTTTTTCTATGTCCAAACGTTCCATTTAAGTCCCATCCTTCCGCTCAGGCGTTTTTTGGTAAAACTTATGGTTCCTGATATACGCTTCCACTTCCTCTGGGACAAGGTAGCGTATCGTCCGTCCATACTGTACCCGCATCCTGATATCCTGGGAGGAAACCGCAAGGCTCGGCGTATCCAGCGGGAAAAATTTCCCTGGGTATTTCTGATCCAGATATTCCAACTGCCCAAAGAAGCTTCCGGTATTGTCCCGGTACGCAGCCAGGATGTTACAGTTTTGCAGGATTGCTTCCGGCTTCATCCAGGACTCGAAATCAAAGAGTGAATCCGCCCCTAGGATAAAAAACAGTTCAACGTCCCCATACCTTTGTTTCAGCTTCTGCATTGTCAGGTATGTATAGCTGACGCCGTCAGATTCTACTTCCGTCTGATCCAATGCAAACCATGGATTCCCTGAAATTGCAAGGGAAACCATACGGCACCGATGGACCGCTTCTGTGATATGCTGTTTGTGCGGCGGGCGCCCCGCCGGAAGGAACAGGATCTTCTGTAGCTGGAACTGTTCCCTGGCATTTTCTGCAATCATCAAATGCCCATAATGGATGGGATCGAACGTCCCGCCCATAACTCCGATTCTCGTTTTGTAAGTTTTTTCCATATGGCTTGTCCTGGCGGCTTACTGCGGTATCAGATCCGCATGGATCATGGGCACGGCAGCATAATCTTCGGGTTTTTCTTTGCTGGACGGTAAAGTACGATTTTCTTCCCGATTACGGACACGACCTGGGAATGGGTACGTTCCGCCAGCATATCAGCAATCTGGTTCGGATCGTCAAAACAATTCTTCAGCACGGAAAGCTTTACAAGTTCTCTTTTTTCCAGCGCTTCATCTACAGATTTGACGATTTCCGGCGTCAGGCTGGCTTTCCCAACCTGGAAAATCGCCGTGACATTGTTAGACAGCCCCCTTAGATAGGCGCGCTGCTTGCTTGTTATTGTCATAATCTATTCCTTTCTGGGCTTATTTGTAATAATCAAATTCTAGCCCATAGATACGCACGGTATCGCCCTCAGAAATACCGGCTTTTTCAAGTTCTTCTAAAATCCCCCGCTCCCGTAGGAATTTCTGGAAGAACAGGAATCCTTTTTCCGAATCAATATTGGTATAGCCGAGCATCTTTTCAATTGCAGGCCCTTCTGCCACATAGACGTTCTCTTCCGGGAGGTAAGATACGGTGTAAGAGCCTTCCTTGCGGACGGCGTCTTCTGGGTAAAATTCCTGCTCATAGACAATCGGCTCGTCCTCTAACCCAGATAGAAGCTCATTTACCCCATAGAGAAGCTCCTTCAGCCCTTTGCCGCTAACTGCGGAAATGGGGTATACCTTGATCCCTTGCGGCTCAAACTCTGTCTTCAACGTGGGGATCACGCTCTCTGCTTCCTCATAAATCACATCAATTTTATTGGCCGCGATGACCTGCGGCTTTTGGATCAGGCCTGGGTTATACCGTTCCAATTCCTGGTTAATCGCATAAATATCCGCAATGGGATCCCGACCTTCTACCGAGGCGGCGTCTACGATATGGATGATAACCTTCGTCCGCTCGATATGCTTCAGGAATGCATGGCCAAGCCCGATCCCTTCGGACGCGCCCTCAATAAGCCCTGGGATATCTGCAATCACAAACCCATTCCCGCCGTCCAAATCCACTACGCCAAGGTTAGGGTTCAGCGTGGTAAAATGGTAATTGGCAATCTTAGGCTTGGCGTTTGTCACGCGGGAAAGCAGCGTGGATTTCCCTACGTTTGGGAAGCCTACCAGGCCAACGTCTGCTATCACCTTAAGTTCCAGGAAGACCTCGATCTCTATGCCCGCTTTCCCAGGCTGCGCATATTTCGGAGCCTGCATGGTGGCGGTTGCATAGTGCTGGTTCCCCTGCCCCCCTCTGCCGCCGCGGAGCACGGTCTGCCTCTTATTCTCCCCAGACATATCTGCAATGACCTTATTGCTTGCTGCGTCGCGGACAATCGTCCCTGCAGGCACTTTGATGACAAGTTCCTGCCCGTCTTTCCCATGGCAGTTCCGTTTCCCGCCATCCTGCCCGTTTTCGGCAGCGTATTTATGCCTATGCCGGAAATCTGCTAAGGTATTCAGCCCTTCGTCCACCTGGAAAATGACGTCCCCGCCATGGCCGCCGTCCCCGCCGTCCGGGCCGCCGTTCGGCACGTATTTCTCACGGCGGAAGGATACATGCCCGTCCCCGCCATTCCCTGATTTAATAATTATTTTTGCACTGTCTGCAAACATTGTGGTTACCTCTCTTAATGGACTATCATCTTCCCCGCCGCAGTACGATCCCCGCGGAGCGTTCCTGTTTCATAGGACATTCTTTCCTATGAAATGAAAAGAATAGACCCGGCTATAAAGTCGAGTCTATCAGTCAGGCAAAACATCCTTGCCCGCTTGCTTGCCATAACGCTAGGCAAAGAAGCTGGGCAATGGTTGCATAAAGCCGCTCTTATTCATTGCTTGCAACTGGATAAACGGAAGCCTGCTTCCGATCCCGTCCTTTCCTTTCAAACCTCAGGATGCCATCTGCCTTTGCAAACAATGTGTCGTCCCCGCCCCGGCCTACATTCACGCCTGGGTGGATTTTGGTGCCACGCTGCCTGTATAAGATATTCCCTGCTTTCACAAACTGCCCGTCCGCTCTCTTTGCACCAAGACGCTTGGATTCAGAATCCCTGCCGTTCTTGGTAGAACCAACTCCCTTTTTATGAGCGAAAAACTGAAGGTTCATATTCATCATCATGCCTTACACCTCCTTAAACGTAAGCTTCAAATACTCTGTTCCATAATTCTGCTGTATCCCTTGTAAGCCCAGCGCCATCGACTGGATCAGCAGCAAGGATTCCTTAGAATACCCATCCGACAGGGAAAAATCAATCCGCCCTGTTTCCTGGTCGGACGACAACTCAAACGCATCGGACACAAGATGTTCAATGGAATTGATTGTGTTAATGACCAAAACGGAAACTGCGGCGCAAACGATGTCTTCCCCAGATTCGGCATATCCTGAATGCCCAATACAGTGGAATGCGGTATATTCCTGCGCGCTGTTTGTATCAATTGTGATAGAAACCATAACAAACTGCCTGTCGGTTAGCCATTAATCTTTTCAATCTTCACTTTGGTGAAGGACTGCCTGTGGCCGTTCTTCTTATGGTAGCCAGTTTTCCTCTTGTACTTGTATACGATGATTTTCTTGCCCCTGCCATTTGCAACGACAGACGCTTCTACGCTTGCATTCGCCGCGTCTTCCCCTACCTTCAGGGAATCCCCGCTTACAGCTAATACATCGTCGAACGTTACCTTTTCCCCGGCTTCCAAACCAAGCTTTTCAATGGTAATGATATCGCCTTCGGATACTTTGTACTGTTTTCCACCTGTTG
>CAOKNO010000108.1 GCA_948470065.1 uncultured Eubacterium sp.
CGACAGCTTCTATATACTACCACGGCTGTCTGCATTTGTCAACAACTTTTTTCAAGTTTTTTAAATTTATTTTATTGTTATCCAAAACGCATACAACTGTTATATGTTACCATATTTTATTTTTTTCGTCAATATTTTTAATCTAATATTTTAAAGTTTTTTACCTAAGTAGGCTCAAATGAAGATTTTCCAAAAGAATCCCGCTAGGACGCACTTTTCTAATTTGCTCACACGAGATAAATCTCTGTTGAGAAATTACACAATGTAATACAGGCTAAAGCTTAAAAAAGGGCAGGATCCCTCAAAAGGATCCTGCCCTTGCGGCATGTAGCGCCTTCCCTAATGTAAATAACCTATTTCACACAAGGGACAGAAACACTATGCCAATGTGCTGGCCGTTGCTGGCCATGGGGTGGACAGTAATTACGTTCCATTTGAAATCCTGGCAATTGCTGTTAGGAATCCAAACAGACACCTGAACGCCAGCACACTTGGAGCATATTTATGTTTCTACTTATTTAAAAGTTGCATTCTTACTAACGCCAGCCCTCCGAATCATACTCTTCATGCTGTTGCGTTTCTTTGCGCTTATGCCCTTTGGCAATGTAACGCTAATCTTAGAGTTGGTGTTCTTGAACGCCCTGTATTTCATAGTCTTAACGCTGCTTCCCAAGAAAATGACTTTCTTCAGCTTCTTACATCCATAGAACGCCTTCTTTCCGATATTGCTTACCTTCTTGCCAAAGCTTACTTCTGTCAGTTTCGTACATCCAGCAAAGCTTTCTCTACGAACGCTGGTCACATTGCTGCCAATGGTCACTTTCTTCAGGCTCTTGAACCGTTTGAATGCTTCAGATTCAATCTTTGTAACCTTGCAGGTTACGCCTTTGATCTTCACAGTTGAAGCAATATTAATGGTAGTTGCCTTCTTATTTGTCCCATATGCCGCAATCGCTGTCTTTCCAGAAACGCTGGTTACCTTGTAGCAAACGCCGCCTACTTCAATCGTATCCCCGATCCTCAGCTTATCGCTTACTGGCTGATTCTCTTTCAACGCTTTCTGTGCTGCGGTAAGCGCTGTCTTGACACGGTTCAGCTTGGACAGGCTGTTAGAAGCCCTGCCTTCTACCGCTGCGCCATACGCCTCTTCAAATGCTTCCCAGCTTGCATCTGTGTAATTCTTCTTCCCTGCTGCCAAAATTGCTGTTGCAGCCCTTACGGCGTCGTCTAACTCATTCCTTGCCGCTTCTAACTGTTTGTTAATTTCACTAGAGCCAGAATTGGAAGATTCCTTCAAATTAGACTGTGCCGTCGTCAATGCCGTACGTAAACGGTTCAAGGTTGTAACGCTTGTCGCGCCTACGCCTGCTTTTGCTGCGTCGTATGCTGCTTCAAGTGCTTCCCAGCTTTCGTCTGTGTAGTTCTTCTTCCCTGCATCCAGAACGGCCTTTACTGCGTCTACCGTATCCTGTAATGCTTTCTGTGCTGCTTTTACTTCCTGATCTACGCCTGGATCTGGCGTTTCGCCCTTTTTCTCCAACTTAGACTCTGCGTCTTCTAAGGCTTTCTTTAAGCGGTTCAGCTTGGAAAGAATCGTGGAGCTTACATTTGCCCTTGCTTCATCGTATGCTATTTCAAACGCTTCCCAGCTTGCATCTGTGTAATCCTTCTTCCCTTCGTCCAGCTTCGTCTTTGCTGCTGCAACTGCGTTCTTCAACGCATCCTGTGCATCCTTCACTTCCTGGCTTACGCCTGGATCTGGAACATCTTCCTTTGGAACCAGATTAGCCTGGGCGGTTGTCAATGCATTCTTCAAGCGGTTCAGCTTCGTTACATTCGTAGAATTCTGGCCTAACCTTGCTTCATCGTACGCTGCTTCAAATGCTTCCCAGCTTGCTTTCGTGTAATTCTTGCTGCCTGTATCAATAATCGCTTTCGCTGCCCCAACTGCTTCCTTCAATGCATTCTGGGCTGTTTCGATTTCCCCTTCATTACCTGGTTCTGGGTCTTCTGCTTCCTTCAATGCAGCTTGTGCTGCCTTCAGTTCTCTCTCCAATCGGTTCAGCTTCGTTATGCTTGTAGAATCCACATTTAATTTCGCTTCGTTCAGCGCTTCCTCAAATGCTTCCCATGTTGCATCGCTATAATTCCCGCGTTCTATTTCTTCCGCAGCTGCAATTGCATCCTTTAAGCTATTCCTTGCTGTATCCAATTTATCATTGGTACCTTCTACTTTCAAGCCATCATAGGAATCTAACAACGTAGTCTTCATCCTTTGTACCTTGGATGTGCTATCAGATTCTAACACGACCATCGCTTCCGTGTAAGCATCCTCAAATACTGTCCAGCTTGCTTTTGTATAGTCTCCTCTTCCTGCTTCATAACGTTCCTTCACACTCGCAATCGCATCCCGCAGTTCCTTCTTCGCAGTATCAAGCTCTTTTTCCGCCGGAGAAAGTTGTTTTAAATTCTCCTGTGCCTTCGCAAGCAGTTCTTTCGCTTCTCTTACTTCCTCAAGCGTACCCGTCCGCTGTGCTTCCTGTGCCGCTTCATACGCCGCCTGGAATACGGTCCAGGATTCATAAGAATAATTTGCTTCTCCGCCACTGTAAACAGACTTTGCTTCCTCAACTACCTGTCCAAGTTCTTCTTTTTCTACTTCCAAATCCTTTGCTAAGAAGATATCTGCATTATCTTTTAAGTAGCCCTGTTCTTCTGGCGTGTTATAAGAAACTGTAGTATCAATTAAAATATCTGCAAGGGATGCAAAGTTATTAGAGCCCTGCAGGACACGTATCTGCAGATAATTGCCCGTTGTCCCCTCTGGAAGAGTTAGCGTTTCTATTTTACCAGCGCTCGGCTGTTTCGTTGTTACAGTCCCTGTCGTAAATTTATCTGTGCCAAGCGTTCCTGTAATCGTATGGGTTGCCGCGTCAAATCCAGATCCTACCACGCACTCGTATTTCTGTACAAACCCGTTCGAACCAGATGGCCTCTGCTGGAATGCAACAGATTCGAAATCCGTAATATCTTCTTCAAACTTTACGGTAATGATAGCAGGATTGGTTTCCGAAACAGAAAAACCATCCCATGCGACGTGCCAAATAGTAGAAGGCGAGCGGTCAATTGCATTTTCTTTACCTTCTCCACCAGACGGCTGTTCTGAATTCGCCCATACATTGGTAAATGTAGCCGTTTTCTGATACTCTTCTTCTAAGTATACCCTGCTGCTCAGCGTTACCTCTTTTCCATCGATTACTGCTGTCGCATTGATCAAGGCTGAGCCATATCCTACAAAGTATACTTCCCCCGCGCTGTTCACCCTTGCAACATCTTCATTGGAAGACGTCCAGGTAACCTTGGTATTCGGGTTAATCCATTCATCCAAAAATTCCACATTTAAGGAAATCTTATCTTTTGCAGTAGTTTTCTCTGTATTGGTAACGTCAATTGCCATCTGCGCCTTTTCAATCCGCAGGTTATCGAGGATGAAATCCTTGTAGCCGCTGAAATCAAGAAGGCTGCCAGAATATCCGCCGCTCTTTGTTTCTTTTGTGGTAGAATAAATACCAATCCAGTTCTCGCCGCTCTCGCCAGCCGTAAAGCTTACGCCAAAACGCTCTGTTTTGCCTGCTGCTTCTGGCATTGTCCAACTCTGTACGTTCCGGTTCGTGCCGTCGCCAAGACGTAATTCGTATGCGCCGTCGCTACCCATCTGGTAATCAAAGGATACATAATATGTCTCTCCCGGTTCAAAACGGAAATTCTGTGGAACGGTCTGGTAAATCAGGTTATTCCTCTGTGACAAGCCATTGACCTTTACAGACCAATTCCCATCCAGTACGTCGTCTACCTTTTTGCTAATATATCCAGCCTGGGTATACCTGTCATGACGTTCGGAAAGGTGGATCCTATTATCTTCTACGCCTTCTGTGGATGAAACCACAAACGGCCAAATCCCTTGTGCATTGTTCTCAAAATCATTGAACAGAACCGTAATCCTGCCTTCTTCGTCCATCTCTTCTGCAACATCCATCTGGGTTTCTACTACACGGATGTCGTCAAAGTAAGTAGCGCCTTCTCCTGCTTCACGTTCAAACGTCAACGTAGCGGTAGACCTGTCTGCTACAAAGAATACATACATATTCTGGAAGTAGCTTACACTGGTTCCTGGAATCGTTGCTGCGCCGCTGTTTGTATGATGCTGATCGGATTTCACATAATTCTGTGCGCTAGACAATGTCGCATAATTGGAAGCCAGCATCTTGCCATTGGAAGATACGGTTACATGCGCTTTTGCCGTGCTCCGGTTATCCACGCCAACATACAATGCATACTTCTGCCCCTTCTTCAAATTCGTAAGAGTCTGGCTCACCGAAACGCTTCCTTCCAGCTTCAGCATATGGTTGTAAGCTGCGCTATCAGCGATTTCCGCCGTGCCTTCGCCGGTGATTGTCCTGTTGTGGGTGATATCCGGATCATTGAAGCCCGTATCATACACATATTTGGTTGTCTGCCAATTTACTGCCAACGGAGCCTTCTCGCCCTTAAAAATAACGTAAGGAATCTCCGCCTCAATGCCTTCTAACGTAATCTGGTTATTTACAACTGGAATTACCTTCTTATCAGTTCTTCCACGATCGGTCAGCTTGTATAATACAACATTCTCAAGACCGCTCCAAGCGTCCGTCAATGTCCATGTGCTGTCGCCGCCGTTTGTATTCCAATGGTACATCTTAAGATCAGCGTCAGCCAATTCCTCGCCATTGGAATCCCAATTCCAAGGAATCAAGTACTTCTCATTCCCAGCATTGCTGCCGTCGCCGCCTGTAGGCGCGCCTTCAGAGATTGTCACACCATTTAACTTAATGATCCTGCTCCTGTAATCTGCAAGCTTCGTATAGTCGTTTGACTTCCTGCTCACTACAACTTCAGTATTGTCAGAAGCATCTTCCGTATTGCGCAACGTAATCTGCATTTCCGGCGTCCATGATCCGCCCTGCATAGCAACCGGCTCGCCGTCTACCCAATCCACTACCTGATAATGCTGCAGGTACTTTGTAATCAGGTTATGACGGAACATTACTGTAATATAATTCCTAAAATTAGCACGTCCCTGCCAGCCTTCAAAGTCCGTCATATTCAAACCGCCAAGGAGCGGAGCCATAGCAGCCCCACGGTAGCTTGGGTAATCTGCAATCCAAGAATCCTTCTGATGGTTCCTTAAGAAACGCATCACTACGCTGTTCTCACCCTTTGCGCCAGCGCCGCCGTATGCTAAGTCTGCAGCCCAGTGCTGTAAAGTGGAATCGTATTCCTGCGTCGGACCCCATTCTGTCGTAAAACGCCATCCAAGCCCAGTGATTTCACGGGCAAGCATCCTAGACGCCCATGCATCCTCATTATCTATTCCAGATGTGCCGTTGCCCCATACGTCTACATAGATAAAGTCAAGGTTATTCCCAACCTTTTTAAACAGTTCCTTAAAACGGTTTTCCCTTGCCCCAGTTGCAAGGTCATACCTGGAATTGATCCCAATCCCCTGGTCTAACCAGTTCCAGCCAAAATTCCCAAAGGAAAGTTCGTCGCTGTATGCTTTTGCTTCTGTATACATTTCACTTGCATTTACATGGATGCCGAATAACGCGCCCATCTTCTTGCCTTCTACCAGAAGCTTATTCATATCGTCCGCCCCACCAATACGCCATCCAATATCTGCGTAATCCGGATGGCCGGAGTCATGACCTTCTGAACCATAGCCCTTCAGCAAGACGCCCTGCCCTAAGCCTTCTGTATTCAGATATACCCTTTTAACGCCGTCTAAATTCATTAAGAATGGATTTGCCGCCTGACTGCCGAAGTTCATTGCGATTCGGTAATTCACCAGTTCTGGTACTTCTTCGCTCTTAAACGGGTTGTGCATAATGGAACGGAATGCAACCGCGCCATCCTGCCAGTCGATATCATTATCTTTATTCTCATCCCCAGCAATTGCAACTTTTGCACTTGGCATAATCTCATGGTCTACCACATAAGTACGTGTTTCTTTTGTGCTTGCGCCGTTCTCATCCCTGCCAGTAACAACATTTGTGCTTACTTTGCGGTCATAATACCAACGTGCGCTTGCCAACCCTAAGTATGTCACATCGTCTATTTCGGAAGCCGTCGCCATCACACGCGTATTGCAGCCGCCGCCCGCAGAAATATTCGAAGCAACATGCGTGCCTTGGTACTCAGCATTACTCCATAAGCCTGCGCTCAAATCTTTGTTCGAGATAAAGCCATACATGAAGTCTTCAGTAGCTGCATTGTTCGTAAGCTTCATACCGTCAACCACATCAAAATCCCTGTCGCCGCTTATCATGGTATTGCTAGACATCTTCGCACCCTTTAAGTGTGCATTCTCTTGCGCGCTGTTTACAGAAATCAAGCTGTGGTTCGGGATTTCAATCGTCTGCACCGGAGATACCGCATACCCGTTTCCATCTACCTCCGTCAGGTTGTTCTCAACCTTTGTAATATCGAAGGAAGCTGTATTGCCTTCTACTTTAATCTCTGCTGTAATCACGCAGTCGATATTTCGGTCTGCGTTCTCTGCATCTTCGTTCTTCAGGCTTATTACATAAGTTGCAGTCGTATCGGTAAAGGTTGCCTGAACGTCTTCCGGCTTCACTTCAATTGCTACATCATTGATTTTGATTGTTTTAATCTCATCAATCTGCCCATAGAACGTCTTCCCCTGCAGATCGCCTTTCATATTATACTGGACGATACTCGGGAACTCCTTTGCCACCAGTACTTCCATCGCGTCTGTCTTCAAGGTCATCTTATCAAACGTACCTCGCAGCGGAAGCACGATATCATCCATCGCTACATTTTCGCCTTCCACTGTAACATCAGCGCTTACTGTACGATACCCCTTCTTGGATACCGTTATAGAATATTCTCCATCAAGCACCTCAAAATCGTACCGTCCATCCGTACCTGTCTGGACAGTTTTCCCACCCTGGGTAACCTCCGCCTCAGGAACCGGATTGCCTTCTCCATCCACAACCCTGCCTGTAATATGGTAACCGTCAACGGTGTCCTGCCCTGTGTAATAGATTTCTGACAGGTAAACATCCGTAGCAGTCCCAGAAAATGTGGAGCATTTCAAACCAATTTTACCTTCCGCCCCATGCTCCATCCCGCTTGGCTCTTTATCAAAGACAGTCTTCCCATTTACCGTCAGGGTAAACTTTCCATCTGCCGTCCAGTCAATCCGAGCCGGCGTCCAGACACTGTTTACTGGCGCTGCTGTACGTCCGCCCAAATAATAGCTTCCATCACCGCCTTGATATTTCTGCCAAAACCATCCCTGCTTATCATACCCTATAAACATCCCATCTCCAGGGGATTTGTAATCCAGGTAAACCCCGAACCGCGTATTGGTTGGCGTTGAAACCGGCCAGATCTTAAATTCAAAGAACCCTTCTTTTTGAAAATCAAAGGTCTTCGGGTGCAAGAACATCGCCGGATAATCGTTACTATCATTTGCACTGTTGCCATTGTCCTCCCCAGCCACAAGATGCAAGAACTTACCGTCACTCTGACATACGACGGTATTACCCTCATAATGCGTCCGTTCATCTATTGTCCAAGCATCATTTATCCCATCTACCGCAATAGCTCTGCCTGTTTTCTTTGCTTCTGGCGCTGCGGTAAGGGTTTCCTCCACATCTTCCGCCACGCCATTGCCTGCTTCTGGGGTTTCCGCTGGCTCTGCTTCTGCCGGATCTGCTTCCGGAACATCCGCGTCTGCCGCACCTTCTGTTGCTTCTGCATTTTCTGCAGTTTCCGTATCCTCTGTACTTTCTGTTTCTCCCTGTCCTTCTGCTTCCATATCAGCAATAACTTCTTCTGCCGCAACAGGAACCTCACTTGCCCATGCTGTAACAGGCGCTGCCGTAACTACCATCGTAAATGCCAGTACACAGCTCAATAATTTTGTAACGCTACGCTTCTTCATAAGCAATTACCTCATGCAGCAGTACAATGAAATATCTGTACTGCCTCTCCCTTTCTTGGATGGTATGGAACACGCGTCTGGCATAAGCCCAGCCATGGCAAACAGCCTGCGCCTAAGTACAGACTGTTAAGTTAAGTTAAATTAAGCTGCCAAAACCCCTACGCCTGAGCCCGGCTTCCATACAGCCAACAGTTACACAAGTCTTTGTGCCAATAAAGTTACTTGCCTGCCAATTATCCAGGGCAGACGCCTGGAACGAAACTGCACAACGCCAAGAGCAAACGCCATTGGCAGAAAAGCCTTTCAAATCCCCTTTCCAAAACACTCCCTCCCTGGGTGCTACATCAATTTTCGGTGAAGTTAGAAAAAGAAAAACGTACAAAGCGCATCCATCAGCTAACTTAAATTCTATTTGATACGGCGTGAATGAACGGCTACTTCATACGTTGGCTTAATTTAAACGAAGAATAACTTAAATTTACAGAATGTACGCTTATATTCTGGCAATTAGCAACAGTGTTGCATAATACTAAACTTTTTCAATTTATTTACTATACAATATGCTAACCTAACCACCTTGATGCATAAGCAAATTATGCAAAATCACTATTATCCGTTTGTTGTTTCTTAACCATATTGAAAAAACTATGTATAATTTTCCAAAAGGCAATTCATTTTTGTGCATTTTTCGATTTATAGAGTAACTTTAGTATATCAGAAAAATTACTTAATTTCAAGTAAATTTTTACCAAAGTTTCGTAAATTTTCTTGTGACAATGTAACAGTCCAGACAACTCTATTGTTGTATAGCCTATAAAAAAAGAATCCTGCAACGCAGGATTCCCCGCCTGCGGCGGGTTGCTTTTGCAACAAATTCCTTACCGCCGCAGTGCGATCCACGCGGAGCGTTTT
>CAOKNO010000109.1 GCA_948470065.1 uncultured Eubacterium sp.
GGCTATATAAGGCCTGTGGGGATTTTTTGAAATATTAAACTGTCAAACTCCCGGAGAAAACAGGAATGGATGTTTGGGGCGCCCGATTCTTTTGTGAAAAGATGTTGCATATAAAACCCAAATATGCTAAGATATCTTTGCTATGGAAACAGATGTATTTCATAGGAATACAAACCGGAGGGCGCTATGGAAGAGAAGACCAAATATTTTGTCCTGAAGAAAAAGGCTGTCCCAGAGGTGTTGTTGAAAGTGGTAGAGGCGAAGAAGCTTCTAGAGTCCGAGCGGGCGGAATCGGTGCAAGAGGCCACGGATATGGTAGGGATTAGCCGGAGTTCTTTCTACAAATACAAAGACGATATTTTCCCATTTCATGACAATGCCAAAGGGAAAACCATTACGATGGTGATCCAGATGGACGATGAGCCTGGCCTTCTGTCGCTGGTGCTTAAGATTGTGGCGGAATTTCATGCAAATATCCTTACCATCCACCAGAGCATCCCGGTTAACGGGGTTGCATCCCTGACATTGAGCGTGGATGTGCTGCCAGCAACGAAGGATGTATCCCAGATGGTAGAAGAGATTGAACTGCAGGATGGGATTCATTATTTAAAAATATTAGCAAGAGAATGATAAATAGAATGGAGGAAGTTATGATAAAGATTGCAATTTTAGGGTATGGGACAATCGGTTCCGGCGTCGTCGAGGTATTGCATACCAACCGAGACAGCATTGCCAAGCGTGCGGGCGATGGGATCGAGGTAAAATATATTTTGGATTTGCGTGATTTCCCAGGAGATCCGATGGAGGATAAGGTGGTGCATGATTATGAAATCATTGCAAACGACCCGGAGATCCAGGTGGTGGTAGAAGCAATGGGCGGCGTGGAGCCGGCGTATACGTTTGTAAAGCGCGCCTTGCTCTCAGGGAAGAACGTCACTACATCGAATAAGGCGCTGGTTGCTAAGCATGGGGCGGAATTGATTGCCATTGCCAGAAAACAGAGCGTCAACTTCTTGTTTGAAGCAAGCGTAGGGGGCGGGATCCCGATTATCCGTCCGTTAAACTCATCGCTTACTGCGGATGAGATTGAAGAAATTACAGGGATTTTAAATGGCACGACAAATTATATGTTAACAAAGATGACGTTTGAGGGGCTTGAATTTGACAATGTGTTAAAAGACGCCCAGTCTAGGGGATATGCGGAAGCAGACCCAACGGCAGATATCGAAGGCTACGATGCATGTAGGAAAATCGCAATCCTGACATCCTTAGTATGCGGGCAGCAGGTGGATTTTGAAGAAATCCCGACGGAGGGCATTACCAATATCTCTGCAACCGATATGAAATATGCCAAGGCTATGGATCGTGTGATTAAATTACTGGCCACTAGCAAGAAGACAGAAGACGGCTATTATGCTATGGTCGCTCCCTTTATGCTGTCCCAGCAGCATCCGCTGTACAGTGTCAACGACGTGTTCAACGCAATCTTCGTCCATGGAAATGTGTTAGGCGACGCCATGTTTTATGGGAGCGGCGCAGGGAAGCTTCCGACAGCCAGCGCGGTTGTGGCGGATATTGTAGATATTGCAAAGCATCTCCATAAGAATATCCTGATTTCCTGGAGTTCCGGGAAAATGAACCTGGTAGACTGCAAAAAAGCCAAGAGCCAGTTCTTCGTTCGTACCTCAGAAAAATGTGAGAAGATTACGGAAGTATTTGGGGAAGTGGAATATGTAGAAGCGCCAGGAGTGACAGGCGAAATTGGGTTTTTGACAGAAACCATGACGGAAGAAGCGTTTGAGCAGAAGGCAGGCAGCCTGGGCAGCATCTTACAGAGGATCCGCGTGGTCTGATAGCTGGCACAGGCAACGTTTCGCAAACGACAGGATCATTGATTCGCTGATAGGCAGAAAGGGTTTTCGATATGAAATATGTAATTGTACTGGGCGACGGCATGGCTGACCGTCCAATCGAAGAGCTACAGGGCATGACGCCGTTGGAATACGCGCAGACCCCGCATATGGACGCATTGGCTTTGAAAGGGGAAATAGGGATGGTACATACAATCCCGGACGGCATGTCGCCAGGGAGCGATACTGCCAACCTATCTGTGTTAGGTTACGATCCGAAGGCGTATTATTCCGGGCGTTCCCCATTGGAAGCTTTGAGCATTGGCGTGGATATGAAGCCTGCGGATGTGTCTTTCCGCTGCAACCTTGTCACCTTATCAGAAGAGGAAGCGGCGTATGGGGATAAGAGGATCTTAGATCATAGTTCCGATGAAATCCCAACAGAGGAAGCGGCGGTTTTATTAGAAGCGGTTCGAAAGGAACTGGCAACGGATGTTTACCAGTTCTATGCCGGGACCAGCTACCGCCATCTGCTGATCTGGAACGGCGGGGAAATCTTAGAATTGACGCCGCCGCACGATATACTAGAACAGGCGATTGGGACGTATCTGCCACAGGATAAGGCGCTGCGCGATATGATGGAAAAGAGTTACCATATCCTGGTAAACCATCCCGTCAATCTGGAACGGAAGAAAAAGGGCCTGCGCCCCGCCAATTCCTGCTGGTTCTGGGGGGCGGGCACAAGGCCATCCTTGTCTTCCTTCCAGGAGAAGACCGGGGTAAAGGGCGCTATGGTGTCCGCCGTGGATCTGCTCAAAGGGATTGCTGTAGGGGCTTCCATGAAGAACCTTACGGTAGAAGGCGCGACGGGCGGGCTTCATACGAATTACAAAGGCAAGGCCCAGGCAGCCGTTGACGTACTGACCAAGGAGGGATACGATTTTGTCTACGTCCATGTCGAGGCGCCAGATGAAATGGGGCATCAAGGCAACGTGGCAAAGAAAGTGCAGGCCATCCAATATTTGGATGAACAAGTGATCGCCCCCATTTGCGAAGGGTTAACGCAGGCTGGGGAGGAATACCGGATACTGATCCTGCCGGATCATCCGACGCCCATCTGTATCAGGACCCATACGGGCGACGACGTGCCGTACCTGTTGTATGACAGTACCGCGCCGCAGGAGCATACCTGGAAATACAATGAAAAGGAAGCGGCAGAAAGCGGGCGGCGTATTGCAAGAGGATGCGAAATGATCGATTATCTGATTGCGCCACAGTAAGGAATGTCCGTCTGGATTCCAGATATAAAAAATCGCATAGATAAGGCAAGAGAAACAGGGTTGTTGCATGAAATAACGTAGTGCGGCGATCCTGTTTTTTGTCTGCGGATGGTATATGGAGCCGTAATGCAGCGATCCTGTTTTTTGTCTGCAGAAGTATATATGGATAATTGGGATTTTTTGACTTTAAAAATATAATTGGGTATCATATTTATATGGTAAAGGTATGGTAGAAATGGTATAATATAGAAGGCGTTTTTTGAAAAATGGTGTAATATTTTGGAAGAATTTGTAATAGAAGGACACATTATGTCACTGTAAGATGTTATGCTGTTTGTGTGCCTAATATTTGGGGGTGTGATATGAGTGTGAAACTATTAAACGAAGCATGTCTCTTTCAATGTACCGGGAATCCGCTGATACTCGTTACAGCGGCGGAACTGGGGAATTATGTCGCAAAAGACCGTGGGAAAAAGATTTTGACGGATAAGGCGAGGTGTATGGTAAAGGCTCCGTTGCCATGTAGCTTCCAGCCGACGCCAAGCGGGGCGTTCCTTCCCTGCCAGGTGGTCCAGACGGCTTGGACGGGGATAAACCACAGAGTAACTTGCAGCGGCAATGGGGTATTGACTGCAAATTCATTTATGATGTGCGGCCATGGCGGGAAAATATCGCCTGTCATGTCTCCTTGCATCAGTGGGATTGGCGCGTTCGTTTCCATTTCCGATCGCGCTGCGCCAAGAGGCTTGGAGCACACGCAGGACGCAGCAGGCAGCAGAGGGTTGGAACAGATGGAGCAGCCCAAAGAAACAGAAGGGCGTCAAGAAGAAGCAGAAAGGCGTCAGGAAGCAGCAAAACAACCAGAAGAGGGGCAGGCGGATCCGGTTGCAGAAGATCCATATGCCAGATGCGATTACCAGAATTGCGGCAGGGCAAAGGAATGCGGCTATTATAACTGCCAGCCGTTTGTAAATAACGACGCCAGGGAATTGCGGAAGAACTTCCAAGAGGAACGGAAGGCGGAGTGGCAGGAATATAATAAGAAGCATTGCCAGCAAAATGCCAAATCCACAACGGGAGGGTGGCGGATTGCCGCGCATCATATTATATCTGGGAACCAGGTGCTTATGATGAAAGAAAAGGATATGCTGTCCTATGGCGTCCTTGCGAAGCTTGCGGTGTATTATGGTTATGATATCAACAATGCCACTAACTGCATAATGCTGCCTACGAATGAGAGGGATGGCTTTGGGGAACGGGAAGCCATAAGCAAGATGGCGGGCGCGTTTGACGTCATGGGGCTGATGGATAGGCAATGGCATGTGGGCGGCCATAAGTATTCCTTACAAAATAGCACGATGGAGCGTTTGATGGACTACTATGAGAAGCATCCAGGCGAATACCCCATACCGGGGAACCCAAGGTTTTTTTCCGATTATAGGACGGCGATGAAAGAAGAGATGGACAAGCTTTTGGGAAAATATAACAGGAAACGCTGTTGGGAGAAGCAGTATAAGAAGAGGAAGCAGGATTTTAAGGCTGATATGGACGCAGTATCCCGGAAGGTAGAGCGGTATCTGTTGGCATTTGAAAAGAACCCAAAGAAAAGCTTTCCCTATTATGTATCAAAAGTGGCCGTAGAATATGCGTTTGATTTGCCATCTGCTTCTAAAATCATAGCGGTATACCAAAAGGACGGGGCGATCCGTGCCAAACGTGTGCGTATGGAGCGTTACCAGAAGGATGGCCTTCAGGTTATCCCGAAAGAGCAGGAGGATATCCTGCTGAAAGACAGGATGGAGTTTATAAAATTCTGCCAGAATGCCATGCACTTTCTGATCGAGGAAGGGATGGAATACCAATTGCCCTTTGAAGGCGCCAATGGCCTTGCGCCTGCCGTCCGGAGGGTCGGCTTCGGCGGGGATGTGATAGGGTATCTGGTGCGGCATGGCAATGAGGTATTGGCGTTTATCAACCAGAATGAGCGCCCGTACCAGCCGATTGCAAAAGTTGTTTCCAGGAGGGGAGGGATGTGATATGGAATCAGTCTATGTTATGAAATTATTGTCAGATACAGAAGAATATATCCGGTTAGAAGGTGATTTTTCAGCGCTAAAGGATCCGTGTATGAAATCGGAAATCCAGTATTTGGACAAAGAGAAGGCAGTCTTTCAGGTGTCCGAGGAAGGAGGGCTGGAGCTTCCGGATTTCATGGTGCAGGAAGGGATTGTATTTGTATCCGCAGCGTGCAAGGAATGGATGGAAGAAGAAGGCATGGATTATGTATTTTTCAAGCAGGCGGAGGTATACAGCGATACGTTTGGGATACACGAAACCTATTGGATTATGGTGCCGCCTAGGATTGACTGCCTAGATATTGACAAGAGCGTCCTTCATCTGGAATGGGATTTTTATGATGGCCTGCTTCCATTGCTAGAAGCGGAGAAAATAGCAGTCTTCCCAGAGATGGCAGGCAGGTTCCAGATGTTCAAAATACTTGGGCTTCTCGACAATAATATTTATGTCAGGGAAGCATTTTACCAAAAGGCGCAGTTCCAGGGATGGGATGGCGTTTGTTTCATGAAGCTACCGTAGATTACAAGCAGAGGAGGAAAAGTGAGATGCCTTTAAGCAGGATTAAACAGACAAGTAAGACCATATTAATCGAAGAGTTTTGTTCTTCTGAAAGCGCGCCGGATTTTTATACGATGCTGCGGAATGAGGATGTCAAGCAGAAATCAGAATTTCTAAGCCTAATTGAAAAGAACCTGGAAGTAAGCAGTTATGAAGAATTTGTCAGCAAATTCATGCCTTCCGTATGGGAATGGTATGAGGTAAACGACGCCCCTGCCGCAGATTGCCCAGTGCGTTTTTGCTATTCCCTGAAAAAACCGGACAACCATCCAGAGGCGCACGAAATAGAATTGTCAAAAAATGAATTTTACGCCATGGTGATGGATCTCTATTCCAAGAAAGGCAAGAGCGGAGAGTCAAACTTAGAATTTGACTATTCCAGGGTGGCGGAACTGCTTTCCCCCAAGAAGGTCATGGAGAACGCCAAACAGCTCCGTAAGGATTTGCGCTACAATTACGACAAATACTTAGCATTGGGCGACGGGGCAAAGACAGAGAAAAATGCATGTATCCGGAAGATAAAAGCCATCCGCAGCGATATTGTAAAACAGTATAAGGACAGCCTGACCGGGAAGATCAAGCTTGCGCTTGCAGATACAGAGGAGAAGCTAAAGGCGCTGCCTCAAGTGGAAACGGAAGTCAATGGCGTGTTAACAGAAGGAAATGTGAAAGGGCTTCCATGCAAGGTCAGTTTTGATGAAAACGGGGAATTGGATGTGGAGGTCATCCAGGTAGAAGATAACCATATCGCTTTGGAAGACCATTCTGGGGATTCTAAGGATGGATTGGCGTTAATGATTGCACAGGATTTTGTGCAATATGGGGAAGAAGAGAGCGGTTATATCCGTGATCTTGTCGTATCCACGTATTCTGGCGGAGGGACGTCTGCGCTTCAGGTGATCGACAGGAAAGAACTGGTGCAGAAGCGGAACCATTACACCAATATTTTTAAGTATTCCCAGGAGCAGTTTGTCCGGGCGATCAGTTCTGCCGTAGAAAAAATGTTGGACGTCAAGGTATTCTTTGAGCAATCATGTATCCCAGGCAGGAAGCTGGCTGCTCCGCTGATTGTCACAAACTGTAAGGCTACGAAGCTTGTAGAAGATGAAAAGGTAAAAGAGAAATTTGCATATTTCATCCGGGAATCCGGGGTAGAAACTGATGATTACCGGATTTGGTTTGCAATTGTCCCTGCAATTGGAGACGAGGAGTTTTTGGATAACGCGGTCGATTTGGCAGAAGAAGATCTATTTGAAATGGATTTGGATTTCGATGAGGAAGGAAAAGATTGTGTCAAAACAAGCGATGGGGATGAACTGATCGGCATAGAAAGCGTAAAGATCCTGTTGGAAATCCTGAGAGAAGGGAAGATCACCACCTTCTTCAATTACCGGGCAAATGAGAAGACGGGGTTTGGTGAGTTTACGAGTGAAATGTTAGAAGCTTACCGCAGGAAACTAGGAAGCATCAGCGGGAATCCTTACGCAGTATTTACTTATCCCAATTTCACGGTGCTACCCAAAAAGGAAACGGCGATTGAGATCGGGAAAATCGGGGAAGACGGTCAGGAAAAGGAAGAATTTTTAGATATCCCAGGGCTCTATGTGGATTCCGCCTATGTGGCGGCCGGTCTTGTGGTGGCGACCCAGAACCCAGAATATCTGATGAAGAAGAAATTCAATATCAAACGGAACAATCCCTGCGTCCGGTTTAATCTAGAGGAAGGGAACAATCGCTTTGTCTTATTGACGAATATGAACCGGGAGGGAAAAGGGATCTGGGCGTCTGAAGTGGAAGATAACATTGGAAGGGATATGTTCGGCTTCTGTTTCTGCGGCAATACCAAGTTCTATAAGGGCGAAAGGGTACAGAATACATACGTCTACATTGCAAGGAATATGCATAAAGACAAGAACGGCGTCTACGAGCCAATCTATATGCAGCTTACGATGGATTTTGTGATGCAGTACCTGCAGACCTGCAATATGAGCGTTGGGGGCGGGAACCGCTTTAAGAAGTCGGAAATCCTGGCGTTTGTAGATAATGAAGTCGGAAGATGGGAGCGGGAATCGGAATCGGAAGAGGAAACATTTGACAACAGCATCCTACATAAGAATGATAAGATTGTATTTGAAGATGATTCCCTGAAGGTAAGGTTCGGGGGTGTGGAAACAGAAATTATGTTAGAGATTGAACGCGAAGAATAGGAGGAGCAGACATGGCAGCAGGTTATAAATTGACGATTAAGAACCAGCAAGGGGAGGTAATTGCACTTTCGACCGAGGAAGAGCATGGGCATCCCGATATTACAAATGTATCTTTTAAGATGAATACGATTGACGACAACACCAGGAACCGTGCGGACTCTGTACGGTGCGAGATTGTAATTGAGGGGATGATTACGAAGGAAAATAAGGAATCGACCAAACAGCTTGCAAATTGGGCGAAAAACTCGGCGGATAAGGCGATTTACCGGGATGTGGAGCTCGTTGTCCATGAACGCCGCAATTGTACCGGAGAGGTGCTGCGCCGCTATGAAATCAATACGATGTTTGTAATTGATTATGAGGAGGTGTTCGGCAAGGAATCTGACAGCGGGGTATATACGTTATTTCTAGCACAGAGGGAAGGCAATGGGAAGAAGGACGTATTCTCGAAATAAGTAGGCGTTTGCGAAACTCAATATCTAGGAACAGCGGTTGTTCTATCTATACAAAATAAGGGCGACTTGCGACGGCATCTGGAGCCCGCTTTTGTATGGATGGAACAAACGCGTCTGTTGCAGAGAACGTTTCGCAATTCCCTATCGAAATAAGTAGGCGATTGCAAAACTCCCTTTCTAGAAACAGCGGATGTACAATCTGTAC
>CAOKNO010000110.1 GCA_948470065.1 uncultured Eubacterium sp.
ATTACTACACCATTTGCCCGTAAATTTGCGTAGATTTATAACGGATTACGCAGATCAAGGGTAAAAAACCAAAAATGAAAAAAGTGCCTGAAAGCTTGAAATATCAAGGTTTGAAGGCTTATGAAGGGATATAAAAGATATGATTAAGATACTTTTCATCTGCCACGGCAATATTTGCAGAAGCCCAATGGCGGAATTTATTATGAAGGATATGGTTCAAAAACAACATATGGCAGATCAGTTTTACATTGCAAGCGCTGCCACAAGCACAGAAGAAATCGGTAATCCTGTGCATTATGGTACAAGGAATAAGCTTGCGCAGGTGGGGATTTCAACGGCTGGGAAATATGCCATCCGTATGGAACGCAGCGACTATAAGAAGTATGATTATCTAGTTGGGATGGATCGCTGGAATTACAAAAATATGTTACGGATTGCAGGCGGGGATAAGGAAAAGAAAATCAGCTTGCTGCTTGACTATACGCCACATCCACGCGATGTTGCAGATCCTTGGTATACTGGGGATTTTGAGCAGACGTACCAAGACGTCGTAGCAGGATGCAGCGGGCTTCTTACGTGCATTATGGAAAAGCATTTCCATTCCTAAATGAAATCAGGACGGTAGGCATATCTGCTACGTTAATCCTGCCTTGCATAGGATGCCGCTTCTTCTACATAGTGGTCGGCATTGTTTTTGATGTCTGCGATTTCGGCGTCGGTAGTATCCCGTATGGTTTTCCCAGGGCTTCCAAGGACAAGGGAACCATCTGGGATCACCGTGCCTTGTGTAATTAATGCCCCTGCCCCGATGATACAGTTGCTGCCGATGGATACATGGTTTAAGATAATCGCCCCCATTCCAATCAAGGTATTGCTGGCGATGGAACATCCATGGAGGATTGCGCCATGCCCCACGGTAACAGAATTCCCAATGCAGATGCCAGCGCCTTCGTCGACATGGAGAACACAATTATCCTGTATGTTCGAGTTATCCCCAATCATAATGGAACTGTGCTCAGCCCTGACTACGGAGTGGAACCATATGCTGCTGTTGTTTCCGACCGTGACATCCCCGCGGACGACGGCGCCTGGGGCAATAAAAACATTCTTTCCAAACACAGGTTTTTTAAGTTGGCTCATTTTAAATTCTCCTTCCATATGTTCTGCGCAGTATCCCAAGGATTTGGCAGTTCTATTCGTATCATGCCAATTATAACATGCTTTCATCCAGCTTCCCAGCGCGATTTTTGTAATTTCTGAAAAAATCCTTTGAAAAAACATGGGAAATGATGTATACTATCTGAAGTATACACAAAAATGCAGAAGTGTTGATTCTATTGGTAAAGGATGGTATTTGATATGGCAATCTTAGAAGAATGGAGAAAAGTCGCATATAATACGGAAACGGATAAAAAAGAAATACAGAGGTTCTGGGAACGGTATTTCTTACTGGAAAAGGGCGTATATGAAAAATTATTGGAACATCCGGATGAGGTTGTGGAAGGGACGGTAAAAGAATTGGCGGAGAAATATAATCTGACAATTCTGGAAATGGCTGGATTTTTGGATGGGATTAATGAAAGCTTGATTGAAGAAAACCCTATTGAGGAGATGGAAGAGGATACAAGGGTAAGCCTTGCTTTTGATAAAGAAAAACTGTACAAAAATATGGTGGACGCCAAAGCTGAATGGCTGTATGAGCTTCCGCAATGGGAACAGATTTTTGACGAGGACAAGCGCCACAAGCTGTACTTAGAGCAGAAGAAGGCGAATACTGTTGTAAAAGGCGATAAAATCTATCCCAACGATCCATGTCCTTGTGGGAGTGGCAAGAAGTATAAGAAATGCTGCGGCAGAAATAAGTAATCCTGTGCAGCTAGCTTTTGCACGCCAATTGGATGCGCCTATAAAATCCGGTCGGGCTTGGCTGAATGTTGTTTCCTGGCTGGCTTAGGATTGGCTAGGCAATTACAAAGCATTTAACTAAAATTTCTTCTTTACAAAAAGATGAAAAAGGATTATAGTGTTTGTTATAAAAGGAAAAGCGTTGACAAGAAGAGTAAGCTGTGGAATGCTGAGGTATCATTTTTGGCTTTTGATAAAGCATGGGAAGGTGCCACAGGCAGAGAGGACCGCCCATACGGGGTTGCGTATTGGCGCTGGAAGCGGTCTGGCAGGAAGCAGCCGAAGACCATCTTGGAGCGGCTTTAATACAGCCCGGTGACTCCGTTATCGTCAGGAACGAGAGGCTCTATCCGTAGAAAGGACAGGGCAAACAGGGTGGAACCGCGTATTTTACGTCCCATGTAAAGCTATAAGGCTATGCATGGGACTTTTTTCAGCTTATAGGATCAAGGTATCAAAATACATGGATTTCCCTTGCAGGCTAGCTTGCCCAATTTTGCGCCACAATAGTTTGGTAAATTAGTTTTGTTGTAAAAATGGATTTTTTGACGCCTAATTTATAGAAAATAGCGTTGGAATTACCTATTAATCCAAAAGCCCTCTTAGCAGGAAGCGCGCACAGATGTATGAGTAACATGTTGTTATGGCAATGTATTTGTGGTGATAGATAAGTAAAAGGAGATTATTCATAGTTCCTGCAGGTTCCTTATCCCGTTGTTTACAACGTTTAAAAAAGGTTTATGTTAACGCGGGAGATGGCAAGCATTCATCCCATTTTACCAGATAGCGCCATGAGGTTTTTCGTAAACTTATCATTTAGAGGGCTCCGCAATGCTATGCTCTGTTATGTAGTGGCGAAAGGTATGGTTTTTACAGGAAATGTTTTTATATGGCCATATAAAGCCTTTTGAAAGAAGCAGGGGTTGGCAATGGATAGGGCTTTTTTACGGCTGTAAGGCCAGCATAATGTATGATCTATGGCTGGAACATGGTAGGAGTTTTAGCGGAAAGTAAGAGGGATATATCGTATACTCTATGATTCGGGCATGGAATGGGCTTTAGAAGAAATAAAAGGGATATATCGTATGAACTATAGTTGGGACATGGAATGAGTATTAGCGGAAATAAGAGAGGTATATCGTATTATCTATAGCTGGAACAGGATAGAAGCCTATCGTAAATGTAAGAGTAGTATATTGTATTTTATAAAATGGAGGTTTAGGATGAAAATTACATTAAAAGACGGCTCTGTAAAAGAATACAATGAGCCAAAGAGCGTTTATGACATTGCATTTGACATCAGCGAAGGGCTGGCACGCGCAGCCTGCGCCGGGGAAGTGAACGGTGAGGTTGTGGATTTACGGACAGTGATTGATTATGATTGCGGATTGAATATTTTGACGCAGAAGGACACAGAGGGAATCCGTACCGTCCGCCATACTTGTTCCCATGTGCTTGCAGAGGCAGTCAAGCGTTTGTTCCCAGAAGCAAAGCTGGCGATCGGGCCTTCCATAGACGAAGGGTTTTATTATGATTTTGAAGCAAAGCCATTTTCCAGGGAGGATCTCGATCAGCTTGAGAAAGAAATGAAAAAGATCATTAAAGAGGGGAACCGTCTGGAGAAATTTACGTTGCCCAGGGCAGAAGCAATCCAGTTTATGCAAGAAAAAGAGGAGCCATATAAGGTAGAACTGATTGAAGATTTGCCGGAAGACGCTGAAATTTCTTTCTATAAGCAAGGCGAAGGATTCACAGATTTATGCGCTGGGCCTCATTTGATGACTACAAAGCCAATTAAGGCGTTCAAGCTGATTTCCTCTTCTATGGCATACTGGCGCGGCGATTCAGACCGGGCGCAGCTTCAGAGGATTTATGGGACGGCTTTCGCTACAAAGGATGAACTGAACGCTTACCTGGAGCATTTGGAAGATATCAAGAAACGCGACCACAATAAATTAGGGCGCGAGATGAAGCTGTTTACCACCGTAGACGTGATTGGGCAGGGGCTTCCGCTTCTGATGCCAAAGGGAGCGAAAATGATCCAGACGATGCAGCGCTGGATTGAGGATCTAGAAGACAATGAGTGGGGCTATATCCGCACCAAGACGCCTTTGATGGCGAAATCTGACTTGTATAAAATCTCTGGTCATTGGGATCACTATACGGATGGTATGTTTGTGTTAGGGGATGAAAAGGTAGATAAGGAAGTGCTTGCTTTGCGGCCGATGACATGTCCATTCCAATATTATGTTTATAAGGCGGAGCAGCATTCATACCGCGACTTGCCGTTGCGCTATGGCGAAACATCCACATTGTTCCGCAATGAAGAATCTGGTGAAATGCACGGCCTGACGCGTGTGCGCCAGTTTACCATTTCAGAGGGGCATTTGATTGTAAGGCCAGATCAGATGGTGGAGGAGTTTAAGAAATGTATTGCTTTGGCAAAATATTGCCTGTCCACGTTGGGGGTGGAAGAGGATGTGACTTACCATTTGTCCAAATGGGATCCAGACAACCGAGAGAAATATATCGGCGAGCCGCAGGTTTGGGAAGAAACACAGCAGCATATGCGGGATATTATGGATGAACTCCAGATACAGTATACCGAAGACGTAGGGGAAGCTGCATTCTATGGGCCTAAAATTGACATCAATGCCAAGAATGTCTATGGCAAAGAAGATACTATGATTACCGTACAGTGGGACGCTCTGCTTGCTGAGCAGTTCGATATGTATTACATCGATCAGAATGGGGAAAAAGTACGTCCGTATATTATCCACCGGACATCCATGGGCTGTTATGAGAGAACGCTTGCATGGCTGATTGAGAAGTATGCTGGGAAATTCCCGACCTGGTTATGCCCAGAGCAAGTAAGGATTTTACCAATTTCAGATAAATATGAAGCATATGCTGAAAAAGTAGAAAAAGAATTAAAAGCAAATGGGATTTTATGCACAACCGATAACCGTTCGGAAAAGATTGGTTATAAAATCCGTGAGAGCAGGTTGGAGAAAGTACCGTATATGCTGGTCGTTGGGCAGCAGGAGGAAGCGGACGGGACGGTATCTGTCCGTAGCCGTTTTGCCGGAGATGAAGGTGTAAAGCCAATCGCTTCCTTTATTTCCCAGATTTGCGAAGAAATCCGCACAAAAGAAATCCGCAAAGAAGAAGTATAAATTTTATCCCTTCTCCTTATACTAATGCTACGGCATGCTGTTATCTGGCGGTTTTTACAAGATAAACCATGCCATTGCAGATAGAAAGGAGATTTGAAATGACCCGTTTAAGATGTTCAGCAAGGAATTGTATGTATAACGAAGATCAGCTTTGCTCCAAAGGCGATATTGAAATCGGAGGCAGGGGAGCGTCCAAGCCAAACGAAACTTGTTGTGAAAGTTTCCAGGAACGGCGCGGAGGGATGAAAAATTCCGTAGGACGCCCGCAAAAAGAAGTTGAAATCGACTGCCGCGCAACAAATTGTAATTTTAACCAGGATTGCAAATGCTGCGCCGATGAAATCGGGATTGCAGGAAGCAACGCATGCAATTGCGGAGAAACAGAATGCGCAAGCTTTGACTGCCAGTGTAAATAAAGGACTGGTTGTTGATAGTGGCAGAAATATTAAGAAAGATACGGCAGTTTCGCCTGCAAATGCTCATTTATTGCCCAATTAACAGACAATAAGACATGCCTGCCAGAACACAGGTTCTTTGTTAAGGAGCAGACAATCAGATATCTTTGCCGAGAAAAGAGTTCTTAGTTAAAGAGCAGAAAATGAAGATATATCTGCCATGAAACGAGTTCCTAGTTAAAGAGTAGAAAATAAGGCATATCTGCCAGGAAAAGGGTTCCTAGTTAAAGAGCAGGAAATAAGGTATGCTTGCCATGAAACGAGTTCCTAGTTAAAGAGCAGGAAATAAGGTATGCTTGCCAGGAAAAGGGTTCCTAGTTAAAGAGCAGGAAATGAAGATATGTCTGCTAAGAAAACGTCTTTTTGTTAATTGGAGGATGTTAAAGAGTAGGAAGGGTTCCGTTTTAGAGTACCCAAGGGCTGGGCTGTAACGGAAAGTTTTTGAATTTTTGTGAAAATACTTGCAAAAAAGGACGGCAGGAAGTAGAATAGAAATGGTGTTGCATTTCAAGTATTCTACTTCCTGTCTTTTATATTGCAAAGCTAGGAGGGAGATACTGCAAAACAGGAACTGGGATCTATACATGGAGTATTTGGGATCGTGTATGGGGATTCTAGCAGCAGGCACGTGGAACTGTGCCATGTAAACTTAAATTATGGAGGTTAGGATGAGAAAAAAGTCTCATATATCGTTGGCAAAATTTATTGTATCAAGTGTAAAAGAGCAGGAGTTGGTAAAGCATAAAAAAGCCTTTTATTTGGGCAGTATTTTGCCAGATTGCAAACCTTCTTTCTTGACTGTGAAACATGAAATGGAAGGGACGTTCCCAAAACTGCAGGAGGATTTAAAGCGTCTGGTGGAACGCCAGATGAATGCACAGATAAATACCCGGGTATTTTACCGGAATTTGGGAGAAGTCATCCACTATATCGCAGATTATTTTACATTTCCCCACAATGCGCATTATCAGGGGAATCTGAAAGATCATTGTATTTATGAGAAGCATTTGAAGAAAGAACTGAAAGAATATATCCAAAGCGGAGAGGCAGAACAAAGTAGGGAAGAAATCCAGGAATCTGTCCGGGAATTGAGGAGCATAGAGTCTATCTGCAGGTTTATCCAGGAAGCACATGATGCCTATGTGGAATTAATCAATACCGTTGAAGAGGACTGCCGCCAGATCGTCAGGCTGTGCCATCAAGTGGTGGAGGCAGTCATTTTACTGGTAAATAAGGAAGCAGCAGCGCATCCAATACAGGCCGCATAAAAAGTCGGTTTTTGATACAATCCTATGGAATATGCCATAGATGGTCTGGGAGGGAAAGGTTTTGGAGAAAGAAATCGTAATCGTCTTAGATTTTGGCGGGCAATATAACCAGTTAATTGCGCGCCGTGTGCGGGAATGCAATGTGTATTGCGAAGTGAAGCCGCATACCATAGACTTGGAACAGATAAAAGCGATAAACCCAAAAGGCATCATTTTTACCGGAGGACCTAATAGCGTTTACTTAGATACGTCCCCACATTATTCCAAAGAAATCTTTGGCTTGGGGATTCCTATCCTTGGGATCTGCTATGGTTCCCAACTTATGGCGCACCTTCTGGGCGGCGAAGTCCAGACTGCCCCAGTTAGTGAGTATGGACATACGGAACTGGAGATAGATGCGGAGGATCCGCTATTTAAAGGAGTGTCCGCGAAAAGCGTCTGCTGGATGAGCCATACAGATTACATTGCAAAGGCGCCAGAAGGTTTCCAGGTATCTGCACATACGCAAGCCTGCCCGGTTGCCGCAATGTCGAATCCAAAACAGAAGTTTTATGCCGTCCAGTTCCATCCAGAAGTCGTACATACCAAAGAAGGCATGAAAATGATCCAGAACTTTGTTTATCAGGTATGCGGCTGTACCGGGAATTGGCGGATGGAGTCGTTTGTGGAAACCACAATTCGGCAACTCCGCAGTAAAATAGGGACTGGCAAAGTTCTTTGCGCATTGTCGGGCGGCGTGGATTCTTCCGTTGCCGCTGTTTTGCTTTCTAAAGCAGTTGGCAGGCAATTGACATGTGTGTTCGTAGATCATGGCCTGCTGCGTAAAAATGAGGGGGACGAGGTAGAAGAGGTATTTGGACCAAACGGCAATTATGAACTCAGCTTTGTCCGTGTAAATGCGCAGCAGAGGTATTATAACAGATTAAAAGGCGTGACAGAGCCAGAAGAGAAACGTAAGATTATCGGAGAAGAATTTATCCGTATCTTTGAAGAAGAAGCTAAGAAAATCGGGGCGGTGGATTTCCTGGTGCAGGGCACGATATACCCAGACGTCATTGAATCTGGGCTGGGGAAGTCAGCCGTTATCAAATCCCATCACAACGTCGGCGGGCTTCCAGATGTGGTGGATTTCAAAGAAATTATTGAACCGCTCCGTATGCTGTTCAAAGATGAAGTGCGAAAAGCCGGGCTAGAACTCGGGATTCCAAGGCACCTAGTGTTCCGTCAGCCATTCCCAGGGCCAGGGCTGGGAGTCCGCATAGTCGGTGAAGTGACAGAAGAGAAAGTCAGGATTGTCCAAGAGGCAGACTATATTTACCGTGAGGAAATCGCAAAGGCAGGATTGGATAAAGGAATGGGGCAGTATTTTGCAGCGCTGACCAATATGCGATCAGTCGGGGTGATGGGTGATTTCAGAACCTACGAATACGCGATAGCGCTCAGAGCCGTTGATACTTCCGATTTCATGACCGCAGAAGCGTCCCAGATACCCTGGGAAGTCCTAAGCAAAATAACGAACCGGATAGTAAACGAGGTGAAAGGCGTTAATCGGGTATTGTACGACTGTACAGGCAAGCCACCGGGGACGATAGAGTTCGAGTAGACATTTTTGTACATGGGAAGTCCGCAAAGCTAGGAAAATCAAA
>CAOKNO010000111.1 GCA_948470065.1 uncultured Eubacterium sp.
GAAGGGAAGAAGGAAGACAGAGAGGAAGGGAAGAGGGGATCAAAGGTACGATATCTGTATTAAAAGGCCTGGATATCCCGGCATCGGTCATCCTGGAAAAAATCCAGGAGCAATACCACCTGAGCCCAGAGGACTGCAGGGAATACCTGTAGTGCGGGACGATAATAAATACGTTTTGCAATAGAAAAAACACTTGACGCCACGTGGAAATTATGGTAAAGTATTCCCGTTGTTAAAAGTCAGATACTTGGCAGAAAAAGTCTGGCATTTGGCTTTCACAGCGGTTGCCGGATATCTGCGTATGTCCACAGAGCGTTATGCATGGCAGGCAGTTGTCCGTATGAATCAATAAAGTAGAGTATCCACTCTCACCTTAGCACGCTTGAGTGACTAATGGTTTCATATCTGGGGTAATGCGCCGTATCATAGCAGATGGGGATTGAATCGTTCTGTGGCATAGGCGCTGTTAGATTGAAGTTAAGTGGATAGTCTGCCTATCCACTTTTTTATCGTTTACCACGATAAGCCCGTTGGATTGTTAAATTAATTTTTGGAGGTGCACGACCATTAGTGAGTTAATGATTAATGAACAGATTAAAGATAAGGAAGTTCGTCTCATCGGCCAGGACGGAGAGCAGCTTGGTATTATGCCGGTAAGGGAAGCAATGCGGCGCGCCCAGGAGCTGGAACTGGATTTGGTGAAGATTGCCCCGACGGCGAAGCCGCCTGTATGCAAGATAATCGACTATGGCAAGTACAGGTACGAACTTGTAAGGAAAGAAAAAGAAGCCAAGAAGAAGCAGAAAACGGTTGAGATCAAGGAAATCCGTTTGTCACCAAACATTGATACCAATGATTTGAATACAAAAATTAATGCGGCAAAGAAATTTATTTCCAAGGGCAATAAAGTGAAAATCACCTTGCGTTTCCGCGGCAGGGAGATGGCGCATATGCAGAAGAACAGGCATGTATTGGATGATTTTGCAGCACAGCTTGCTGATATTGCGAACGTGGAGAAGGCGCCGAAGCTAGAAGGGCGTAGCATCAGCATGGTACTGACGGAGAAGAAATAACAGGATTGTAAGGAGGAACAGGAAATGCCGAAAATGAAAACAAAAAGAGCAGCAGCAAAGCGCTTCCATAAAACGGGTACTGGAAAGCTGAAAAGGAATAAAGCTTATAAGAGCCACATCTTAACGAAGAAGTCTTCAAAGAGGAAACGGAATCTGAGGAAGTCCATTATTACGGACGAATCCAATGTTAAGAATATGAAGAAAATTTTACCGTATCTGTAAGAGTGAGTGTAAGGAGGGACTAGACCATGGCAAGGATTAAAGGCGGTTTAAACGCAAAGAAAAGGCACAAAAGGGTTTTAAAACTGGCAAAAGGATATAGGGGCGCGCGTTCTAAGCAGTACCGTATTGCGAAACAGTCCGTTATGCGGGCGCTGGCAACTGCTTATTCTGGAAGGAAAGAGCGCAAAAGGCAGTTCCGCCGTCTGTGGATTGCACGTATCAATGCAGCCGCAAGGATCAATGGGATCTCTTATAGCCGTTTTATGTATGGCCTGAAGCAGGCAGGGATAGATATCAACCGCAAGATGTTAGCTGAGATGGCTGTGAATGACGCAGAAGGGTTTGCAGCCCTGGCAGAGATTGCAAAGAGCAAAGCTGCATAACAAATAGGATTGTTGTTGGAAGCGGTAGGGCTTTAGGAGAGCCGTGCCGTTTTTGACATCTATAATTTGACTTGGGAATGTTTGGCGTGTACTGTGATTGTTGTTGACATTTCCGGGGGTGGGTGTATAATTAGAATGTGGAAAGCGCTACATAAAACAAGAAGGAGGACTATGTATGAAGAAGAATCCAATCACCAGGCTGATGGTGGGGGTACTTACATTGGCGATGGTTTGTACCAGTGTATTGGCGGTGCCGGATACGACGGTAGAAGCAGCGCCGAAGGCGAAAGAAATCAAGTTGTCTGCGACGAAGAAGACAATCTTTGTGAACAGGAGTTTTGAACTGAAGGTAAAAAGCGTGAAGCCTTCCAAAGCGTCAAAAGGCGTCACGTTCAAGAGCAGCAACCAGAAGGTGGCGATTGTGAAAGCGGATGGGGAAGTAGTAGGTGTTAAGCCTGGTAAGGCTACGATTACAGCAACTTCTAAGTCAAATAAAAAAGTGAAGGCGACCTGTAGGGTTACTGTGAAGCAGCATGTAGAGCATATTAGGGTGAAGCAGGCAATCCGGGATAAGGTTGTAGTGCCCAAGGGAAAGAGCCTGAAACTGAAAGTGACGGCAGATCCCAAATCTGCAAAGAACAAGAAGCTTTCTTATACCATTAAGAATAAGAAAATTGCAACTGTTAATTCTAAAGGGAAGATTACAGCAAAAGCTTATGGCACCACAAGGCTTGTCATCAAGGCATTGGATGGTGGCGGGACGACAGTAATCCTTACAGTGTATGTCCCGAAGGTGCGTGTTAAGAAGGTGAAGCTGAATAAGAGTTCTGTGACTATGGACGTGGGTAAGAGCCTGAAACTGAATGCAAGGGTCCTGCCAGAAAAAGCGTCTGCAAAATACGTTGAATTTAAGTCTAGCAAGCCTAGTGTCGTAAAAGTCGGCGATTTTGGTAGGATTTGGGCATTAAAGCCAGGAAAGTCTACGATTACAGCAACCACATTAGATGGAAGCAAAAAGGCGAAGTGTACCGTTACTGTAAGGAAAGTAAAGGTAAGCAAGATTACGCTTGTTCCTGAGAAACAGAAGATCATGGCTGGCGAGTCCTTTATGATTTCTGCAAAGATCAGCCCGTCAAATGCAACGGATAAGTCTTTGGCTTGGACCAGCAGCAATACCAGCGTATTGACCGTGGATCAAAACGGGAAGGTTAAGGCATTGAAGAAAGGTACTGCAACCGTAACCGCGACTGCGAAAGACGGCAGCGGTAAGAAGGGCGCTTGCGTCGTAACCGTCGACGAGAAGGTATGCCCAGAACCGCCAGTTCCGGATAATCCTGTTTTGGTGCATTCCGTTACATTAGTTCCGGAAGCAGCGACCATCCGTGTTGGTGAGACGACAGCAATTACGGCTACTGTAGAGCCAGAGGATGCATATAATAAGAAGCTGGCTTGGACCAGCAACAATAACCGCGTAGCAACGGTTGACAAAGAAACTGGCGTAGTGACAGCCGTATCTCCGGGTACAGCAATTATTACGGCAACGGCATTGGACGGAAGCGAAGAATCCGGCACATGTATGATTACCGTAGTACCAGAAGGTACGATCCTGCCAGAGAGCGTAACAATTGTACCAGAGGCAAGGACGCTTCGTGTAGACGATACCGCTACCTTTACTGCAACGGTTTCCCCAGCAGGCGCTGACCAGACGGTGACCTGGAAGAGCAGCGACCCGACCGTAGTGACGGTAGAGAATGGGATTGTGACAGCCAAGGGGGCAGGGATTGCAACCATTACTGCTGAGACAATTAACGGCAAAATTGACACTTGTATGGTTACTGTTATCTCACTTACCATAGATCAGTCAGAATTAGAACTGAAGGCAAACAATAAGACGACGTCTTTGGTAGCTACGGTACGTCCTGCAGGTGCGGCTGAAGTAGCATGGACCAGCAGCAACCCAGCGGCAGTGACGGTAGATCCGGCAAGCGGTTTATTAACCCCAGTAGCAGCAGGGGAAGCGACTGTAACGGCAAAAGTAACGACAGAAGCAGGCGATTTGGAACGGATTTGCAAAGTAACGGTAGTGGAACGTACGAACGCCTTCTCTGAAACAGATTATAGCTATGTCTATACCTTTGACAAGACGGCTATTTCCTATGACGCAGAGCCGAAGAACGGCGGCATGATCCGCAGCGTACTTGCAGAAAGCGTAGCGGCTGACCAGGAATTAGTGGCAGGTAAGCTGGATCGGTTATGGGAAAATGATTTCCTGAAGAAATATTGGGATGGCATTACAACAGAAGCTTTAAGGGAAAGCGCAGTATTTACAGAACTGTTCCTTGGGCAGTTGACAATTACAGATTCTACACCTACAACTAAGACCATCCAGTTGAACGCATTCAGCACGCCTAGGAGTCTGCTTGTAGAACGTGTGGATGGCGACAGGTTCAGCAGCTTGGTTGTAACGGAGCAGAACAGCGGCAGGAAAATTTATCTTAATGATATTGAAGTGATTGACGGTCCATCTTCCATCCGGTTCCGTGCGCAGATTAGCGGTTCTGGGCCAGAAGGAAGGGTAATGGTGCTGGAAGTTGCAAAAGATGCGAAGTCGGCTTCGCTCCAGATTGTTGCAAACAATACCTTTAATCCGGTGATTTCCTTTGCAACAACGGATGATTCTTACGTACTTACCGTGAGCAAGGCGTACTATAATGAGCTTTTAGATCAGTTTGGCAGCATGGAGAACTTTATTGCAGATACAGATGTTTGGAATGTATATACAGAATAAGAGCGTCGCAATGAGGTAAAGGCCTTCAAATGCCCCGGGAGGATTACTTCCGGGGCATTCTTGAAGTGAAAAGGTGATAGGAAGATATGTGGAAAAAAGGATTACTTATACTTGGATTGGCAGGCATGGTCGTTCTGGCAACCGGGGCGCCTGCATATGCTGGGAACATCAATGCCGCAGAGCAGTCAATTATTAGCTATTACAGCGGGACTGTTACTTATAATGGCAAAACATACAAATTTACGGAGGACGCTAAGAACCAGGCGTACAATAAACTGATGGAAGATGACGTCGACTTGACGTCGGCAGAAGTCAAATCAGCAATCCGCCAGGCGAATAAGAACTTGAAACGCGGGATTGACGAAGGATATCTGGTGGAAGTCGATGATTCAGGCTCGGGCAGCGGAAGTTCGGGAGATGATAATTCCGGCGGAAACCAGGGCGGGAACGCTGGAGATAACAATGGTGGAAGCCAGGGTGGGAACGCCGGAGATAACAATGGTGGAAGCCAGGGCGGGAACGCCGGAGATAACAATGGTGGAAGCCAGGGCGGGAATACTGGAGACAGCAATAGCGGAAGTGGAACAGGTAACATGGGAGATCCTGGAGATGGAAGCGGTTCTGGAGATTCTGGCAGCGGAAACGGTGGAACAGGAAATGAAGGAAGCGGAAATTCCGGCAATGGGAACGGAGATACAGGGAGTTCCGGAAACGGAAGCAGCGGGACAGGCAATGAAGGAAGTCCCGGGAATGGAAACAGCGGGACAGGCAATGAGGGAAGTTCTGGGAATGGAAGCGGCGGTTCTGCTGCAGGATCTGGAAACGGGAACAGTGGGATGGGAAATACTGGGAACGGGAATGGAACAGGTGGTTCCGCAAACCCATCGAAGCCCCGTAAGACAATAGATTTAGACGCCATTTACCAAGCGGTGGAAGAAGACGGTGGGCATAATACCGTTGTTGGGTTGGAAACAGACAAGGATACAGGCAATCGGCATATGGAAGGCAATTCCTTTACGGTGGAACAATATCTGGAAGGAAAGGCAATGGCTGTGACGAAAGACGGCGAAGTATTGCTGGAAGCAGAACTTCCGATTAAGAACACCGGATTTTATACAGGTACTGTGAAACAGGCTGCCGTTTTCGCTGGCATTTTCTTTTTTGTGGTAATGGCAGGGGCTGTATGGATTGTAAGGAGTGGGAAACACGAGAAAGTACTGAATTACATCGGGATCCCTCTGGCGTTTATTATCTGCCTGGCGAGTGTTTTTGGGATGCTCCTCCCAGATGTCTTAAGCAGTAGGTTTTCAGTTTGGAAATCCGTATGGATCTCAGGAGCGCCACAATATTCCTATGCATATGCCAATGGGATGGACGGGCAGTTCCAGAATACGCCGACAGAGGGCAATATTTCCAAGGAAACATTTATCCACCCATTGACAGGCGATCAATATGGAGAGTTATCCTGTCAGCGGCTAAACCTGCAGGCTCCATTATACTATGGCGATTCGGATGAGATCTTAGAAAAAGGCGCCGGGACGTATGCCGGGGGATATCTTCCAGGTATGGGAGGGACGATTTTGATAGGCGCCCATGATGCGACATTTTTTGGACCATTGGAAACCATACAGGAAGGGGATGAGATTTCCCTGGGTACTTCTTATGGGCAGTTCACATATTGTGTGACGGGTACGAAGGTATCCGATCTTATGGATACTTCGGCTTACCAGATAACAAATGGGGCGGAACAGTTGATCTTGTATACTTGTTATCCTTTTGGAGAAGAAGATACGGTAAGGAACCGGCGGTTCTTTGTGTATGCAGAGAAGGTATCCGGGCCTGCCGTTGGAGAATAATGCAATGCGTGAGAATAAGAAGTTAAGGATTGTGCTAAGCGTTATCCTTTCATTTTTTCTGACAGCCTTCCTGTTGGTAGTATTTTTATGTACAGAACTGGGGGTTGGGTATTTTAGTGAAAAAGAATTTCAAAAGGCGATCCAATCGAATAGTTATGGCGCGCAGGTAGAGGAAGAACTTAGCCAGAAGCTGAAGGAACTGTTTGCCAAGCTGGAATTGCCAGAAACATTGGTAGATCAGGCTTTTGAAGAAACTGACATATACGTCCTGTTCCACAATTATGCAGAAGGAAGGGATGCAAGGTTCCAAGAAGAGCTGGAGCATAGCTTCCAGACCGTGATAGACCGTTATCTAGAAGAGCAGCAGGTGCACATGACGCAGGCAATCCAGGACGCCCTGGAATTGTTAGTAAAAGAGGCAGGCCGGATCTGCGAACGTGCAGTCTATCCTGGGTTTATTGCCCAGTATTATGAAATGGCAAGGACAGTAAGGCATTATTTGCTTATCTTAGGAATAGCTGCCAGTTGCCTGTCTGCGGCTTGTATCGTAGTCCTTTTTGCCATGTACCATTACAAACACCGTGCGGTGCGCTATATGGCATATAGTACCATCGCTGCAACCCTTTTCAATTTGATTGGAATGTGGTATCTTAGATATACGGGCGTGCTCCAGGTCACAGGGGTAGAGCCGGATTATTATCAGCAATTTTTAGACCAGTACAGGCTGCAAGGCTTAGGGCCGTGGTATTGGGTCAGCGCGGCAGGCGTTGTTATCACCGTTCTTTTGCTTATGCTGGTCAAACGTTTGAAGCATACGGTAAAGTAGTGAAGCGAGTGGATGAATGAAATGATAGGGAAGATAGGATATCTGGATTTGCACAGCCATATCCTGCCAGGGATCGACGATGGTTCGGTGGATTGGGATATGTCTGCGCGCATGATACAGGCGGAATACCGCCAGGGAGTACGTACGATAGTGGCGACTCCACACAATTACCAAGGGAAAGGACAGCAGGACAACGAGCGGGTAAGGGAATTATGTAAAAAGGCGGATATCCTGGCAGGGAAGATTGACCGTTCCTTCCATGTTATACCTGGGAACGAAGTACTATATCGGGAAGGGATCCCTAGAGAGATAGAAGAAGGGCATATCCTGACATTGGGGGACAGCCCGTACCTTTTGATTGAATTTATTCCAAACGAAGGCTACCGCAGGATCCGCCAAGGCTTACGGGAGTTGGTGGAATATGGCTTCTGCCCTGTCGTAGCCCATATGGAACGGGTAGGCGCATTGTTCGGGCAGGAAGAACGCATTGATGAACTGATAGACATGGGCTGTTATATGCAGGTGAATTGCCACAGCTTGATGGGAGGCCTGTTTGACCGGAGGACGGCAAGGCTTAAGAAATTCATAGAGAGCGGGAGGATCCATTTTCTGGGAAGCGACTGCCATAATATGACAGAACGCCCGCCAATTATGCTGGACTGCATCAGGAAGCTGTACAAGAAGCTGCCGAAAGAATGCGTAGACCGCCTGGTAAATGATAACCAGGAGCAATTTTTACAGAAAAAATACATTTAGAGAGGAACAATATGAATTCTCAAAGGGATGAATTAGAAATAGAAATTGACTTGAGAGAGATCTTTTTCATAGTCAGGCGTAATATCCTGTTGATTATCGCAGCTACAGTAATTGGCGGGCTTGCAGCAGGGCTGTTCAGTTATTATGCGATTACACCGAAATATACTTCGACCGCAAAGCTGTACATCCTGACCAATTCGGAATCTATGATAAGCTTAAGCGATCTGCAGATGGGGAGCAGCCTTGCCAATGATTACGAAGAACTGATTAACAGCCGTCCGGTGGCGGAGCAAGTACTGAAAAATTTGAACCTGGATATTTCTTATGGAGCGTTGTTGTCTTGTATCAGCATCAATAACCCGCAAGGGACGCGTATTGTATGGATACAGGCTACCTACCCAGATCCTACGATTGCCATGGAGATCGCCAATGAATTTGCGGTAGTAGCGAAGCAGCAGATCTCCCAGATTATGAACGTGG
>CAOKNO010000112.1 GCA_948470065.1 uncultured Eubacterium sp.
GCGGATTGGGGACTTTCACCCGTTAGAACGTATGCCCACCGGGCACACCAAAAAGGACCGCAACCTATACGCTTTAGGTTGCGGTTCTTTTTCGTTGGAAGGAAAACCCCTCCCCTTCTATTATGACGATATCCTATGTTTTGATTGGATTCCTATCATTACCGTTTGGGCTATGGCTATCTCTCTTTTTGATTGAGATTATCTTCCATTTTGATTGGATTCCTATTATTACCGTTCCTTCCAGTTAAGATAATCTTCTAGCATCCTGGGATTCGCATTTATAATCAATTCCTCGGGAAACCCTTCCTGCTCCAATAGACGCATGGCATACGTATGATCCCCTACCAGAACATCGACATGGGCATCCGAATCCATCAATACAGGGACTCTGTATATGTTACACAGTTGCAGCATTTCCTTGTATGCTTCTTCTGCATTTTGACGGAAACTCGTCGGCGACAAAGAGGCATTGTTCACTTCCAGGATTTTATGGCAATCCCGGGCAGCTTTCACAAATGTTTCATAGTCGATTGGAAAACGGGCGTCGTCTGGATGGGCAATGATATTGACGTATGGGTTTTTCATTGCGCCAAGATATGCGTCTGTATTTTCTTTCACGGTTCCGGAAGTATAGCAAGGGGTATGGATGCTTGCCAGCACTACGTCCATTTCCATTAATAAATAATCTGGCAAATCAACTGTCCCAGCATAATCCAGGATATTCAGTTCTACTCCGTACAGTACAGCCATATCTTTGTAAGTCCTAGGCAATACCCTGTAATTCATAAAATACATCTCATGGCAGCTTCCCGGCATAGCAGGCGCATGCTCTGTTACTGCAAAAACTTCCAGTCCTTTGGCCTCTGCTGCAGCCACCATCTCATTCCTGGTATTGTAGGCATGGCCGCTGGCAATCGTATGCGTATGCAAGTCTACATAATCTAACATTGTTCTCTCTCCCTGTGGTTCCATCGTGTCCTATCTGCTCCAAGTCCCTATTTTATCCCATTTCACCCGGATTTACAAGATGGAATTACATGGTAACCACTTTTCGAAATCCCCATATCATAATAAAAAACAGAAGGTTCCACGATATGAAAAAATTTTTCCCACACTTGGCAGCCTGCATACTGTTCTTTACAGCTATCTTTGCTACGGTATCCATGATCGGATGCTCGTCCGGCTTTGGAAAAGGAAGAGGTTCTAAAGAAGTAAACGTCACACTGAACGAAGTTGCGCATTCTATTTTTTATGCTCCTCTATATGTGGCAATCGAAAACGGGTACTTCCAGGAAGAAGGCATCCAACTAACCTTAGTGACTGGGTTCGGCGCAGATAAAACAATGACCGCCGTTCTATCCGATGAAGCTGACATTGGCTTTATGGGGCCAGAAACAACCATTTATACTTACAACGAAGGGGCTTCTGACCGCGTTGTAAATTTTGCCCAGCTTACACAACGGGCAGGAAACTTTTTAGTGGCACGCGAAGAAATGCCCAACTTTTCCTGGGAAGACTTAAAAGGCAAAGAAGTCTTAGGCGGCAGGAAAGGCGGTATGCCAGAAATGGTGTTTGAATATATCTTAAGGAAAAATGGCATAGATACCGCTGCTGACCTTACGATAGACCAGAGCATTGACTTCGGCTCTACAGCGGCCGCTTTTTCTAGCGGGAAAGGCGACTATTCCGTAGAGTTTGAACCTGGCGCCACCGCCCTGGAATCTGAAGGTACTGGATATGTCGTTGCATCCTTGGGCGTCGATTCTGGATATGTCCCTTATACAGCCTTCAGTGCAAAAGCCAGCTATCTGGAACAAAATGCCGATACCGTGCAGAAATTCACCAATGCGCTGCAAAAAGGGATAGACTACACGCTTGAACACTCTCCCGAGGAAATTGCCAAGGCAATCTCCCCACAATTCAAAGAAACCGATTTAGAAACATTGACTACGATTATAAGCAGATACCACAAGCAGGATACCTGGAAAGAGAACTTGATCTTTGAAGAATCCAGTTTTGATTTGCTGCTGGATATCCTCTCTGGGGCAGGCGAACTTACCGCGGAGCCTCCATACCAGGATCTTGTCCATACAGGATTTGCCAAAAAAGCCGCGAAATAAGAATCCTGCAACAAAGGATTCTCCGTAGAAAGCTACGTGGCATGGTTCTGTCAAGTACAGGATGGGAGCAAATGCTGCCCATCCTGTACTCTGCCTGCCGCCAAGAAATGACAGGAAGGTTCCTTGCGCAGAACAAAGAATCTTACAACGCGAGATTCTACGCGCGCGAGCGGTCTTCAAATCAGTAATTTCCCTACCGCAAGCCGCGCATCCTCCCGAATGGTTTTTGTTCTATAGGACGCACTTTCCTTTTATACCCGTTTAACAAAACGGCAATTCCTCCATTGCATCCTGCTCTTTTACTTTCCGCTCTGCAAATTCCTGCCGTTCTACAACCACATCCGTTGTATACACCTTCTGCCCCTCCTGGTTCGTATAGCTTCCAGTCTGGATCCTACCTACAACAGCTACCTTCATGCCTTTCAAGAAATATTTCTCCGCAAACTCCGCGCTGCTGCCAAATGCTACACAGCGGATAAAATCTGCGTCTGGTTCTTTATCCCGTTGATAGGCTCTTCCTACCGCCAAAGAGTATTTTGCAACTGCTATCGCTTTTTCTCCCGCCCCATAACGGATTTCTGGATCCGCTGTCAGACGCCCCATCAAAACTACCTGATTCATACCTGCTCCTTTCTTATCGCTTCCTACATCCTGCAAATTTAGCTAAAAAACTTCGGTTCGCTTCCTGCCCGACCTTCCATGAGCCTTTGCCACCCCCTGTCATCCATGCCTGGACAGCAAGTACTTCCTCATGGGAAAACTTCCAGGTTTCCATTGGTTCCTCGCTTCCCAAAATCCCCTTAAGGTAGGCATCGTTCCCTGGTTCCCGCCACACTGAGCCCTCTTCTAAGGTATCTATGTATTCCTTTGAGATATACCTGACATAACGGCGCGGCGTTTCTGTGGCTGCGCCTTCGTCCCATACCACAAGCGTAACCGTCTTTTCAGACGTCTTTTGATATGCATCCGTTACCTGGTAAGTAACCAGAAACTCTGCCTTAGCTTCTGTCTGTAGCCGAAGCTTTTCTGGGTCAAAATCCTCTAACGTCATGTTCCTCGTAATATCCCCATCCTCCACGTCCAACGCTTTGGCATAGCTTAAGACAGCTTCTTTTGTTATTTCCCCGCGGTTTGCTTCTTCTTTCGTATAATAGTAAACGTCTTCGCATTGGATCTTAGGGTAATGGTTATACTTTATTTTTACCATAATTTCTTCCTGCGCCGTATTCCCATTGCTGTCTGTCACAGAGCACAAAACCTGTATGGATACCGTTTCATCTAAGGACAATTTTTTATAATAATTATACAGACGGAACCCTTCCGTCACATCATGTTCAAACGTTGCGACATAGGCTTTCTGGCTTTTATTCCTCGAAGCTGGGTAAGATATTTTCTTAATCTGTAGTTTCGCGGACAAGTCCCCGTCCTCCTCATCATAGACATCCAAACGGCTGACAAGATCTTCTTTTTTGATTTCCTCTCCCTCATAAAATTCCATGCGCTCGCCCGGCTTCACCTCTATGGTAGGGACAGCGTTCCAGTCTGCCTGTAGATGGATATATTCAGTTGCATAGTAAGGGACGTCAAGGATATCCGTATCTGCTTTCCCCAGGCCGCCTGCCCCAAATCCATTCGGCGGGATTGGCGTGACAACCTGAAACATCCCTTTCAGTTCTGGCATACCAGACAGCAGCTTGCCGCTGCTCTTTGCTTTCCCATAGAGGTCCGCCAATGCGATCTTATCCCCTGGCTGGTACGCCTCTCCAGCAAGCTTCCATCCCTGGAACGCATAGACCGTCTTACGGGCATTATGCTTCTCATCCTCTGTCCCTCCCCTCTGTAAGATTTTTTTGGAAAAAACATTCTCCCGGAATTGATAGAGGTTTTCGAAAGACACATCGTACTCAGCCATATGTTTCCCTTCCGTCGCGCCGTTTCCATCATACACAATATTAACGCCTTGGTATGTAAAATAACGTTCCACCGTCCCTGGGGATTTGACGTTTTGTATCGTAGAGCAGCCTGTGTAGCGGTACAGCGGATAAGCTGCTTCTTTGGTTCCCCATTCCTCCCCGGCGGCACGTTCTCCCATTCCCTTTTCTATTACCTTTGGCAATTCCTTTAGCTTTATAAGCGTGCGGAACCTGCCGTTTTTAAAATAGATCGTCCGATCGCATAAGGTTTTCCCATCGCGGAATACCATAAGCTGGTACGCCGCGTTTTCTTCCGGCACCACGCAAAGATACGCATAATCCAAATGCCCAAAGGTAGAAAACCCCGAATAATGGGCAGGCCCTGAAACAAACTGCCCGATCCTCGTGCCCTCATCCTTCATACATAGATGCACTTCGCATCCCGTCTGGCTCCCTTTTGCAAAAATCCTCTCGGCGTCCTTATCATAAGATAGTAAAATCCCAACTTCCTCACGGCTCTCCCCCAAAAGAACATCCATATCGCATGGGATATCTACATAGTCTTCACAAGAGATCTGATATTTGTACTGGGCATACCACACCGTATCCTCTGAACGCTTATAACCTGCAACGCCCTTTGGCGTCAGCTTGCCCAAACGATCAATCATCTGGACGCCGCCCTTTTTCGCACTGTAATACCCCAGGAATTGATATCCCTTTTTCTTTGGGAGCAAAATCTGCCCGCTTCCTGACTTGCCTGCTAACAGGCTTTTACAGGACTTATCCAAATACCATCCCTCTCCATATTTTTCAAATATCTCCTCTGTGCCCACGGCTTGCGGGCTTGTCAACTGATGCTCCAAACCCACGCGGTACGTTTTTGGCTTCCATTGGGCATAAAGCTTAATGGATTTCCCATTCTCCTTTGTCAGGTTCCGTAACCCGCTCTCCTTGTTCTTATAATGGGTTCCGCCCCCGGCAGCTTTCGTATCCCATCCGGCAAAAGAATACCCAACACGTTCAAATTGATTCTTCCTCAATGAAAATGCCTGGTCATAAGCTACGTCCGTCGCCTTCATATCCCCTTTGCCGCCATTGGGCTTATATACAATGGTATATTGGTTCGGCCTTAAGTTAAATCCATAAACAGAATTATGGAAGGTATGGGATGCTCCGTAATTCGTCATCCCTGTGTTGTTTGTATCAATGGCAAATTTAAAATATCCATTCCCCGTCCAGGATTCCTCCCCCTCCTTTAAATCCTTGTCTTTCTTTTGGATCTGTTTATTCTCGTATTCAATGTCGAACCCTTCCAAATCTTTATAAATACTGTCGTCAAACTGGATCTGGTAACCTGGGTAATCATACAGCAGCTTCCCGCACAGCTTAAAATAATATCCGTCCGTATGCTCTGGAACCCCTGGCACATTCCCAAGGACCGGATCCGCCCCAGAACCATTCTGCCGTGTCTTCTCCCAGGACTTCCCCTTCTCGATTTGGAACGAAAACGGATCCTTTGCAGAAGGCTTAGACTTCCAAGTCCAATCGCTGATGTTGGCGACCTTCCCATACTGCTTGTCTAGATATAAGATATCCCATGTTATTTTCTGGCTTTGATAAGAGGATTTGGAAGGAAGGCTCATGGCTATCTTATACCATTTCCCCTTCTCCACCTTATCTCCCTTTTTCCGCAAGAACAGATAGAAGCATCCCTTTTGATGCACATAATCTTTCTGCTTGTTGTAGTAGTCGTCTTTGGCGTTTCCCAAACGGAACACGGATACAATCCCATCCCAAACCCCTTCCACGATTTCCTTCGGATCCAAAAACGTCTTCCCCAGCAAATCCCGTCCGCCAGATTTCCCGTCTTCCTCCAAAACGCCATGGCCGAAAGCTTCCGGTTCCGATCCATCCTCTTCTGAGGGCACGCTGCCAGAACCATCGGACGTCCCAGGAGATTGGCCTTCCCCATGGAACTCCTGCTCCTTCCCAGATGTTCCGTCTGCCGATCCCGCTATATCTGGCATTTCGTCTGCCCCATCAAACGTTCCAGTTCCTGCCCCCTCAGCATCCGGTATTGCGCCTTCCCCAGAAAAAGATCCACTCCCGGGCTCTCTTTCGCCCGGCGTTGCCCCTTCCCCGTCAGACTCTTCATTTGTGGATGGTTCTTGCACCCCCCCTGTCCCAGGGTAAGCCCCTTCCTCATCTATTTTCTCTTGCCCAGAAGGATCCTCTTGGGATTCTGTCTTTCCCGGACTCCCAGTACCTCCAGGTTCAGGCGCCGTTCCGATTCCTCCATCCATCGCTTCCCCTTCTACCTGCTCTGCTCCTGCCGTTTTGTTTTCCCCATCAACCGTTCCTGTCCTAACTCCCGCATCCCCATGCTCCATTGCCGGGACGCCTAGCCTAGAAGAGAATCCTGCCCTTGCAAGGGTTTCCCTCTCAATCCCGATGTCCTCCCCAAACAGCCCTCTCACCTTATCTGCAAGCAAATCTGGGAGCTCCATCTGTATCCCAACCGCAAGCAACGCCCCTAACAGCAATACACCGATACACACCCGCTTCATCATCCCTCACTTCCTTTCCCTTAGCGTTTTGCCGCATCATTTGAATAGGGGCGATTCTACGAAAAAACCGCTTCCAAGACAAGATCCCCTTCCACGTCCTTCCCTTCCAAATGGTACGCCCCTTCCTCCCCTTGCTTCTTCCAATAACGGAATACCTTTCCTGGCTTCTGCGGTTCCTTTGGCGTAACGGCTGTTTGCCCAATGTAAAGCGAATAATTATGGTACACCGCCCCATCCACCAAAAATGTAATCATACAATAACAATCCTCTTTGGCATATTCCTCCATAATCACAGCCCTCCTGCAAACAATCTTTTCTTCCTTCCCCAGAAGATTGTGGTATGTTTCCGTAACTTTTACATCCAATATCCCTTTTTCAACATCCGCTGCCAAAATATCCACCTGGATGCCAGAGTCGGATCCGATCTGCAACAGCAACGCCTGGGTAAAATCAGCCGCCAGTTCCCTGCTATTTGCAACCGGATACCCTCCCTTTTCTTCCAATTGCCCCAAGGATTGCCCTGCAGCCGTATTGATCGCGGTTTCCAATTCATTTTTCCTTACGCTTCTCCCGCTGATCCCTAACAAAATGGCAAACGCCAGCATTGCAATGATAGCAAGCGCCGCCCCATATATAGTATGCTTCATATCCCTCCCTATCGGTATGGCTTATCCGTTCTCCCAAGCAGGACGTATTTTATCCAAAAAGTTTCCAGATAGTTCCATACGTGTTTCCACAACTATAAGAAACTGCCTGTAAGACGTTTTGCACTGGCTGTCCACAGCCTTAAGCCCCACCCGGTATACCCCGCGTTCCTTTAAGACAATCTTCTGCTCCTGCTTGCTGTAATCACAAATCCTGCTATTTCCATCCCCGTCCTGTATCTCCACCACCTCTATCCTGGTACTTCTCCCGTCCTCATCCCTTCCTTCAAATACCTGGCTGACAAAAATTTCTTCTCCAGGCTTCCACCGCTTTGTGGATTTCCGGATAATTTCTGGAGGCTTCCTTTTACATACCGCTTTCAACTGCTGCAGATCCTGGTATCCAGCGAAGCCCTCCGAAGGCGTATCCATCTTCTGTCCAAGATACGGCAGCAAGCCGAAAGACGATACAAACGCCAGCAATGAAGCCGTTACAAGCCCAGCCAGAAGAATCCCTGCCATGCTCCTAGTTACTTGTTTCATGCTTCCCTCCCGCCTTATCCACAGATTCCCCGGGCAAACGCCAGAAGAATCTCATATATCCCGGTATCCCCCAATACAAATTTTACCGCCATGCCCAAAATCAGGGCGGCTGCTATCCCTCCGGCCACCATTGTGGCATATTCATCAAAGATTTCCTTCAAAAACAGCCCTCCTTCGCAAAATGCCAGCGTATGCTTGATACTGTTTAAAACGCGGCGCTTACCACATCCCGGAAACCCTCCCCAATACCAGGCAGAAAACGCCAATCAATCCGCCGCCTGCAAGTGCAAAAACAATTCCTTCCCCAAATTCCTCAAATAATACCTGCATACCCTCTCCTTTCTGCCTTTCCGAGTAATAGGTAATTGCGAAACCCTCTCTGGGACAGACGCGTCTGTCCAATCCATACAA
>CAOKNO010000113.1 GCA_948470065.1 uncultured Eubacterium sp.
ACGGCAGTAAAAAGGTGAAGGTGCCGAAGCCGGAATTATATGTGATATTCACCGGGAAAAGGGTAAATAAGCCGGAATGTGTCTCCCTTTCAGAAGAGTTTTTTGGTGGGGAGGGATGCGCCATTGAGGTAAGGGTAAAAATGATATACGATGGGAAGGATAATGATATTATCAGCCAGTACGTTGCTTTTACAAAGGTGTATGACGAGCAGGGAAAAGGAGGTTGTGGATATGATGATGACATTGTTTGATGAAGAACAGGTTATGCGTGCTTATGTGGAAAGTGAGAAAAGAGAGGCGGCAGAAAAGGCAGCGGCGGAAGCGGCAGTAATTTCGGCAATTGAGATGTGCCAGGAAATAGGGCTGCCTGTTTCGGAAACCGTTAAGAAAATAGCAGGAAAATATAAGCTTGAAGAAGACGATGCACAGGCAAGGGTTCAGAAATATTGGAAATAAAGAAATTTGTTTTGTTTCAATATATTTCGCTTCAAGCCTTACACGGTGTCCTGGGCATGACAGGAAAAGGCTTATTTTTTGCGACCTTTTTCAGCGTTAAGCTGTAAAGAATGTATTTTTGTAACAAGGTGTAGGGATAAGGCGTAATGGTGGCTACGTCGTCATTTTTCTTCCTTGTATTTGAAATAATTATCCTGTCTAAGTCTATGAAAGATATGACAGAAAAAATGTTTAGTGATAATAATATTTCTGGAAATGATAGTGAAATGGAAGAAAATTCAGATGAAATAGAAGCTACTTCGGAAGAACAGGAATCCGACAAAGCAAAAACAGGCGATAGTACCGTGGAGGGAAGCATTTCAAGGGGCATTGTATCATTTGTTTCTAAGGAATTTATAATAATGAATAATCAATAAATACTCCTAAAGACATTTTACCTACAACTATGGTAAGATGTCTTTATGTGTATGCGCTGGATGTCAAACAGGGCGGTTTTCAGTTAAATAACAATCTGATTCTTGTATTTTTTCGGCAATCAACTTTTCGGGAGATTTCAAAAATCCATTGAGGAATAGATTCACCCCACATAAGGCAATCCCAAAAGTGAAATCAAAATGAATCTGTAATACGCCCCCTATGTCCTTTACTAAAGAAATGCAATAATGACATTTGCTATTCTCTCACCAGTACAAGCAAGTAATATCCGTCCATACTTAGTGTGTCAAAAACGATGTTTTTGATACAATTCTGACATCAAACAACAGAATAAATATGAAACAATAATACAGGGGTGTCAATAGTTTTGGCATCCTATTTGTATGTAATGAAAAAATATTGAAATATTATTGTGAAGTGTCAAAAGATATGCTATAATCCAGAAAGAGCAATCGTGTTACAGGGTGCGTTGACCTCATTCTAAAGAGAATGGGGGTGATGCTATGAAAAAGGGAAAGCGTAAGAAACATGAAAAGCGCATTAATATTTCTCTTATGGAGTTGCTGACTTTCGGCATATTCCTTCTGGCATTGCTTACATTCGTATTTACGTTTTGTAAGTAGCCTTACATAGCAAAAGCCACCCTTGTGCTTTGGCGAGTTGTAGGGTGGCATTGCTAACCTGTTTCAACGGTCGACCCCTTGTGGGCGGTTGCTTTTTTATTTGTGTCTATAATATAGCATATCTTAGGTTTGATTGCAAGGCATTTTTTCCATCTGAATATGGTAACTAATAAGGTTAAACACTAAAAATTAAAAATAGTGTTTAACCTTATTAGCTTGCTTATTTACTATCTATATAATAACATAATTTCTAATAATTAACAGATTTTTTTATTTTAAAATTGTAGTTTATAATTAAAATATCAAACAGAAATCGTAGGTAAAGCAAAATGAAAAGAAGAAAAGTCTATGAAACTGGCAGTATATCAACCCTGTATGAGATGAAATCATTCTTTATAATGATTCGTGGGTTATTTCCTGAAATTGATGTGTTTATCAGCACACAAGGGAATGAGCTGATTAATAGTGCCATATACTGATAATGAGTGCTATTCAATCAGGTTCGGGACAAGGAAAACAGTTCTGTATTTGAAGCAATTCTAGAAATAAACAAACGAAAATTTAAAGTGGTGTCGTAATAGTGTCGTAAAAATTTTGGCTGATACGTCTGAAAGCCTGTAAATAAAGGGGATACAGAAAAAGAATGTTATTATCAGCGAGTACGTTGCTTTTACAAAGGTGTATGACGAGCAGGTAAAATTATATGGTCGGACCAGGGAGGCAGTCGCCAATACAATCAATATCTGTAAAGACAGGGACGTCCTGAAAGAGTATCTGGAGAGCAGGGAGAAGGAGGTTGTGGATATGATGATGGCATTGTTTGATGAGGAACAGGTTATGCGTGCTTATGTGGAAAGTGAGAAGAGAGAGGCGGCGGAAGAAGAAGACGATGCACAGGCAAGGGTTCAGAAATATTGGAAATAAAGAAATTTCTTTTGTTCCAATATATTTCCCTTTAAGCCTTACACAGTGTCCTGGGCATGGCAAGAAAAGGCTTATTTTTTGCGCCCTTTGGATGCGGCAGCCCCGTTGGCTATGGTTTTTCTAATAAGAGGGCGTATACCTCTCGTTTTGGCATCCCGCGATCTTTGGCTACACATTTCATAGCTTCTTTGCGTGAGATTCCCTGGCTTTCATAATGTGCCATATGTTCCTGGAGGGTTAGGGTATACCAGCTTTCCTGCTGTTCTTTTTGGAGTTCTTCCTTACGCTTCCCTTCGATCACAAGGACATATTCCCCTTTCGGCTCATTTTCCTGGTAATATGCGATAGCCCCAGAGAGTGAGGTGGGGAAGATGGTTTCGTATTTTTTGGTGAGTTCCCGGCAAAGGGACAGGCTGCGCTCTCCTAATGTGCCATACAGTTCGGACAGTGTCTTGCGCAGGTGGTGGGGCGCTTCGTAGAGGACGATGGTTCTGGTTTCCTGTGCCAGTGCGGACAGGACAAAAGCACGTTCCTTTTTATCCCTCGGCAGGAATGCTTCGAAGGCAAACCTACGGGTGGGCAGGCCGGAACAGGTCAGGGCGGTGATACATGCGCAAGCGCCCGGGAGCGAAGTGATTGTAATCCCGGCTTCCTGGCAGATACGCACCAGTTCTTCGCCTGGATCGGAAATGCCTGGCGTTCCTGCATCTGTGATCAACGCAATATCCTGCCCTTGTTTTAGTTTCTCGACAAGCACATAAGCTTTTTCGATCTTATTGTACTCATGGTAGCTTGTCAGCGGCGTCTTAATTTGGAAATGGTTCAGCAGCTTTATGGAATTTCTAGTATCCTCTGCTGCAATTAAATCTACCTCTTTTAGGATGCGCAGCGCCCGCAGCGTGATATCCTCTAGGTTTCCGATAGGCGTAGCGCATAAATATAACGTTCCTTGCATGGCAATCCTTTCCGATCTGTTTTTTCCTGCGAGTAATGCACTCCCCAGGGCTCTTAGCCAGATGTCCGCGCTATACGCCCTTTCGGTATGCGCGGATATTTGGCCCATGCCGCGAGGGCAGGCGGCGGGCGTTTGGTGGTAAAGAGGGTTCAATACCCATAGATATCATAGATTTCATCGGTATATACCCCGGGTTCTTGGTAGACAATCAATGGCTTTTCAACGGTAATCCGCGGTTTCCCGCCGCGTAGCCCTTCTAATAGCATCATATTTGGCTCTTTGTCTGCGAAGGGGTGCACCAGCTTCATGCGTTTTGGTTCCAGGCCGTATTGGTGCATCAATACCATAATTTCCGCCAGGCGGAACGGGCGGTGCACCATATAGAACCTGCCCTGGGGTTTTAAAAGCCTTGCGCTTTCCCTTATTACGTCCTCTAGTGTGCATAAAATCTCATGGCGTGCAATGGCCTTGGCCTCGTTGGGGTTCACGAGCCCATGCTGCCCAGTCATATAAGGCGGGTTGGTCGTGACAACGTCAAAAGAAGATGCCCCAAACTGTACAGAAGCATCTTTGATGTCCCCAGCGATAACGTCTATCTTGTCTTCTAAGCAGTTGTAGCGTACGCTGCGTTTTGCCATATCCACGCTTTCTGGCTGGATTTCTAGTCCGGTAAAGTGTTCCCCTTCTGTTTTGGCTGCCAGCAGGATTGGGATAATCCCAGTCCCTGTGCCAAGGTCGATGGCATGTTCACGCTGTTTTACCTGGGCGAAGCCAGAGAGCAAGACGGCGTCCATGCCAAAACAGAATGTCTGAGTGTTCTGGATAATGCAATATCCATTCCGGTGCAGTTCGTCCAGCCGTTCGTTTTCTAGAAGTGGTACGTCAATGTGCATCGTCGATCTTAGACCTTCCTTTGTCTTCTAAGGCGGACAGTTCTTTCAGTTCTTCTGCCGAGAGTTTCATGTGATCCCGTTTGCGTTTCGGACGGAAACGGATCTGATCGATTTTATATTCGCGTATTTCTTTCTCGTCGTCTACTTCCACAATGACCTTTACCGTCTGGCGTAAGACGCTGACGCTGTGGACTTCGCCTTTGAGTTTATCGTTTGTGGTGACGTAATCCCCAATGTTAGGCAGATGGCTGTTTAAGTATTCGTAAGTCTCTTCTTCGTTCTTAAGGCAGCACATCAGCCTGCCGCAGACGCCGGATATCTTCGAGGGGTTCAGGGATAAATTCTGTTCCTTTGCCATTTTAATGGAAACTGGGGCAAATTCGGACAAGAAGGTATGGCAGCAAAGCGGCCTGCCGCAGATCCCGATCCCGCCTAAGATCTTTGTTTCATCGCGAACCCCGATCTGGCGCAGTTCAATCCGGGTGCGGAAGACGGAAGCCAGATCCTTTACCAGTTCCCGGAAATCAATACGCCCGTCCGCTGTAAAGTAAAACAGCAGCTTATTGTTGTCAAAGGTGTATTCTGCATCCACCAGCTTCATTTCCATTTTATGTTTTTTGATTTTTTCCTGGCAGATCTTAAACGCCTCTTTTTCCTTCGTGCGGTTAAATGCTTCAGTAGCTTCGTCTTCTTTCGTTGCAATGCGCAGCACAGGCTTTAGCGGCTGCACGATTTTATCTGGTTCTAGTTCCTTGGGGGCGATCATAACTGTGCCAAATTCCACGCCTCTTGCCGTTTCTACGATAACGTGATCGCCAACCGCAAGCGTATAATCCTGGGGGTCAAAGTAATAGATCTTCCCTGCGGTGCGGAACCTGACTCCAATTATTTTTATCATATATTTCCTCCGTTCTGTGGGTGTCCCACGCCTGTTGCCACAGGCTTATTAGAATTTTCTTTCAGGGCTTGCAGCAGCAGTTCCAAGGTAAATTCGAAATTGACATTTGCATCTAAACGGCGTTTGGCCTTTTCCAATGCTTCGAGCGCGCCGCAGATCCCTTCGTAAGAGCTTTTCGACGCCTGGCGCATAATATCTTGCAGTTCGTCCTGGAAGACAAGGCCGTTAGCGTCTGAGGTCGCCTTATAGAGCAGGATATCACGATACCAGACCAGCATAAAGTCGAAGTAATCATTGATATCCAATTTGTAAGTATACATCTGCTTGACGGCGTCCACAATTTCATCTAATTCAATCTCTTTGATTTCCTTAAGGATGGAAAGCGCGGAGTTTTTGATTTCGTTAAAATTCTCAGAATTTGCCAATTGGATGGCTTTCCCAACATTTCCCTGGGCAAACGATGTGCAGATATCGGCGCGGTCGTCGGGGATTTCATACTGCTGCATTAAATGGGAACGTATCTTGCGGTCTGGGACTGCCTTTAAGTTCAGCCGGACGCAGCGGGAGAGGATCGTCGGCAGGAAGGCGTCTGCATTTGTTGTCAGCAACAAGAGGACCGCGTATTGGGGCGGCTCCTCTATCGTCTTCAAAAGCGCGTTCTGCGCCTGCTGGTTCATTTTCTCCGCTTCGTCGATGATGTATATTTTATAAGGGGAGGCATAAGGCTTAATGCCGATGTCGCGGTTGATTTGAAGCCGGATATCCTCGACGGAAACCGTGTTCGGCTTCTCGTGGTGCAGGTATATGATATCAGGCTGGTTGCCGGAGAGCGCCTGTTTGCAGGAATGGCATTCCATACATGCATCCGTGCGCTTGCGTTCACATTGCAGCGCCATGGCAAAGCTTTTGGCGAGCGCCATTTTCCCGGATTTGTCTGGCCCATGGAAAATATAGGCATGGGAAATATTGTGCTTGGAAATGGCGTTCTGCAAATGTTTTTTTATTTGTTCGTGTCCAATAATGCTTGAAAAACCTGCCATAAGAATCCCCCGTTTCAAGTAGAAATATCCAGCAGAAGCCCACGGATTTCTCCAACCTTGCTTAAAATTGCCAGGTTGTCTTTTTCATCTTTTACCAGTTCGCTGGCAAGCTCGTCTAAATTCTTATCTACCAGCTTAACGATACCGTATACGCGATGGCGTCCCCTGCGGTCTAAGAAGTTTTCTCTGGAAAATTTATGGGAACGGTTGATGACCTCATTCATAAAATCCTTTACCAGCTCCCGGTATTTTTTCATATCGCGGATGTCCATATGCTGGGATAGCTTTTCCCCCTGTGACGTAATCTCTTCCATCAGCCCGTTCAGCTTCTCCTGCAGCCCGGATTCCTCTACCTGGCTTGCCAGCGTGAACTTAAAGCTTCCATCTCCACGTTCCACTGGCTGCGCAGCTTCGGCAGGCTGGAGGGCGGTTACGGGATCTACTTTGAGTGCCATGGAACCACCACCTTTCTATTTGTTTCGTCTATGGTAATATTATCGGTTTTTTTGCCTGAATTGTAAAGACGGTTATTCGTATGCGCCGCCCATATGGTATGGGTTATTGTTTCACCGTATCTTCAATTAACTGTATGATTGTTTCTACAGAATTAAGCTGTTGGCTTTTGGACATCGCATGGATGTATGTGCCACGTTCCTTTTCTAGCCTTCTGATGGCTTCTGCAAGCGTTGCGTTGCTGAGGTTCTCCTCTTCGATTACAAGGCTGTATCCCTGCCGCTCAAACGACTCTGCGTTTAAAATCTGATCTCCGCGGCCAGCTTTTCTGGAGAGGGGGATTAGGATATTCGGCTTGCGCAGCGCTAACAATTCACAGATGGCGTTTGCCCCTGCCCGGGACACGACCAAATCTGCGAGTGCGAATAAATCACGGAGTTCTTTGTTGGCATATTCGAGTTGGGCGTATCCCTTGGTATGCTCCAGGGTGCGATCCAAATTCCCTTTCCCGCAGAGATGCACGATCTGATAGGTTTTTAACAGATCTGGAAGGAGGCTGCGTACGGTTTCGTTAATGCATCTGGCCCCGCTGCTGCCGCCGATTACCATAATGACAGGTTTCCCATCCTGGAAGCCGCAAATGGAAAGCCCCCTGTCCCTGTTCCCAGACAGTAATTCCTTACGGATGGGGGAACCGGTCAGGACAGCCTTGTCTTTCGGCAGGTATTGTAAGGTTTCCGGGAAATTACAGCAGACCTTGCTGGCGTTTGGTATGGCGAGTTTATTCGCAAGGCCAGGCGTAAGATCCGATTCATGGATGATTGCCGGGATTTTCCGGCGTTTTGCTGCCAGGATCACGGGGACGGATACAAAGCCTCCTTTGGAAAATACGATATCTGGCTTTAATTTCTTTAAAATGGAACGGGCCTGCCCATATCCTTTTAAGACCTTAAAGGGATCGGAGAAGTTCTTCCAGTCAAAATACCGGCGCAGCTTGCCAGAGGAAATCCCATAGTATGGTATGTTGCATTGTTCGATTAGTTTTTTTTCCATCCCATCGTACGAGCCGATGTAATGTATCTCATAGCCTAGTTCCTTCAGCCTAGGAAGAAGGGCGATATTCGGTGTCACATGGCCGGCAGTCCCGCCGCCTGTTAATACGATTTTCTTCATACATTCCTCCAACGGTGCGTCCGCACACTTTCGATCCAAATGGACTGTCACGTTATTACCCTTCTTATCTTATACTGTTATCAGAAAAAGTCAAGAGCAAGAAAGCGTCGAAAACAGACGAAACATGCGATGAAAAAAGGGCTGCGGGTACTTCACAGGAAGAAAAAGACACGGGAGTTTGACAGTTTAATATTTCAAAAAATCCCCACAGGCCTTATATAGC
>CAOKNO010000114.1 GCA_948470065.1 uncultured Eubacterium sp.
CGGTGGGTTAAGGTAGTCAAAAGTGGTGGTTTGTGTTATACTAACGGCATGGGAATATGGAAATCAAAAAAACAGGCACAAGTATTTATTACAGTATCACATTATTTTTGTATGCAAATACAGGAAGAAGCTGTTTGCATCAGAACAGATACCAGATGATATAAAGCAGCTTTCGTACGAGATATGTCAGAAACATCATGTGATTATCAGATATATGGAAACAGACAAAGACCATATCCATTACATGGTAGGAGCAGAACCAACAATGTCTGTCAGTAAAATAGTAAACCTGATGAAGGGTTACACGGCATACCATATATGGAAAAGGTATCAAAACTGTCTGCGAAAGCTTTTTTGGAAGGAGCACACATTCTGGACGGATGGGTATTTTGCGTGCAGCGTTGGGAATGTTTCGGAAAAAATGCTTAAAAATATATAGAAAACCAAGGGTAGGGGAAGGTGGCAGCAAATGTTAAAAGCGTACAAATATAGGATATATCCAAATAAAGAGCAGGAAGTGCAAATTTCAAAAACATTTGGATGCTGCCGTTTTGTCTATAACCAAACATTGACGTATCGAAAGGAAACATACGAGAAAGAAGAGAAATCCGTCAGTAAAACAGACTGTAATAATTACTGTAACAGAGAGTTAAAGAAGAAATATGAGTGGCTGAAGGAAGCAGATAAATTTGCTCTTACGAATGCTGTTTATAACATGGATGCAGCATTTCGGAAGTTCTTTAATGGACATGCAGGATATCCGAAATTCAAAAGCAAGCATGATAACCATAAATCCTATACAACGAACTTCACAAATGGGAATATTGCAGCAGATTTTGAGGAAGGAAAAGTAAAACTGCCAAAGTTAAAGCAAGTAAAGGCAAAACTCCATAGGGAATTTGAGGGACAGATAAAGTCGGCGACAGTCTCGCAAGTTCCAAGTGGCAAATATTATGTTTCCATCCTTGTGGAAACGGGACATGAAGAACTGCCACATACAGATAAAAATACAGGATTGGATTTAGGCATAAAAGATTTATGTATTACGTCGAATGGAGAAAAATACAAAAATCCAAAGACAATGAAAAGATATGAGAAAAAACTTGCAAAACTGCAAAGACAGCTTGCATATAAAGAAAAGGGAAGTAGAAATTATGATAAACAGAGAAGGAAAATAGCATTATGCCATGAGAAAATGACAAATACTAGAAAAGATTATCTGCATAAGGCTTCACGTGAGATTATCAGCGAAAACCAAGTGATAGTTTCGGAAAATTTACAGATAAAAAATATGGTAAAAAACCATCATCTGGCAAAACCAATATCAGATGTGTCATGGTATGAACTGACAAGGCAGTTGGAATATAAGGCGGCGTGGAATGGGAGGCAGTACATCAAAATAGATACATTCTATGCCAGCAGCCAGATATGTTCTGCTTGTGGATATAAGAATACAGAAACAAAAAATTTATCAGTAAGGGAATGGATATGTCCTGTCTGCGGAACAAAGCATGACAGGGATGTTAATGCCGCAAAAAATATTTTAGCAGAAGGATTAAGACAAATAGCGTAAGATAATAAAATACAAATAGGGCAGGGACTGCCCGAATTAACGCCTGTGGAGATAGTAGGTAAGTGCCCTATGGGTATACGAGGTCTGGGAAACAGGAAGCCCATTGGCTTTAGACAATGGGTAGTTCACTACGTTAAGATGGCTGATTGTGGAACATGAGAGCTTAAAAAATGGGGAAATTCAAAAGGATAATATAATTGCTATTTCTGTCAAAATGTAGTAGTATTTGAATATGGAACCCATGACAGGGGTGGTAGCCTCCCGAGCCAATGACCGGCTTGCCGGAATACATAGGAAGGGAGGTGGCGCCAATGACAGCTGCAGATATCATTTTGATATTCATAGGGGTGATCGGCTTGCTGATTGCCTTTGGTAGTTTTGTTATAGCGTTGCTTGCCTTTCTCGACAGAGATAAGGATCACAAGCGAAAAAAATAATGCCCACCCTGTTGAGACCAGGATGGGCGCCTCTCACTGAGAGGTAAATAGCCGCTTGGGAAACTCCACCTTTGGAGTGGGGATCCTATAGGGCGCCTGTTACCAGCAGGTGCCCTTCTTTACGTCCAATATACCATAAGCCGTCAAAATTTTCAAGGGTTATTATCATTGATAGTTGGCAAAAGTAACGTCCTTATCTGGCATCTATCAAGTACTGATATGTAACATACATTAAATCGCTCTCATTTCTTTTGTACCCAAAGGGCATGATATCTGGAGGGTTACTTAAACCAGCCGAATAAAAAAGAGGGGTAAAGCCGCTTGGCTCTCTGCAACCGTGTTATTTTCTGACTTGTATGGCTCGGTATTCGTGCTGTATGACCATTTTTTCAAGATGCCGTTGCACTGATTGCAGAATCCAATACATAGCATAGAATGTGCTTTCTGGCAGGCAATTACTAGAAAGTATATAAGCAATATAAAACGGATGCCTCAACAGAAGCATCCGCAATCCAGGATTCTTTTCCCCACTCCCTCATAAATAGTTGATCATTGCTTTATAATCTAGCATCCCGTGTAATCTTGTGATTATAGGGGATATAAGATGTCCATGGGATGCGAGATATCAGGTTTTAAATAATCCTGCTATATATTAGACACAGGGAATCTGCTAAATGTGACATTTTCTAAAAAATTTCAAAATAAATTTTGGGTTTTTATAATAAAAGGATGTAGTTGCAGGATGCCCAGCCAACGGTTCCGGTCTTTACTCTTTGGATATTGTACCAATCGTTATTACGCCCTCTAACGATTACATATTCATTGTAATACATTTTTTCCAGTATTGTTCCAGAAGTACTTGGTGTTGAGCGGAGCCTTACGCCATCTCCTATAACTTGTCCATTTGGGTTCTGCCTTACAATAGCAAGGCTTTCATTTTTTTCGGCATTATAGGAGACAATCTGTAAGTATACTTCATTGCCTGTAATTTCGTTTTCGGATAAACTAGATGCTTCTATGGTTTCTAAACTTCCCAAATTTCCAGAAATCATAAAAATAAATAACATGATTCCAGTTGCAAATAACAATTTTGTTTTTTTCCACATAATTACTACCTCCATAATTTAGAGTTGATTTATCTCTATAAGTTCATATTGGTATCCATCTTTTTCATATTTTTCTTTTGCCCACGTTACGTTTTTAGAAAATTCATTTTGAGAAATATTCCAGAAGCTGAAAATGCGATGGGTCTGTTCACTATAATTAAGATGTAATATTCTGCCAGTGGTTGTTTCAAAATAGTAACTTACGGTTCCATGAGGTAAATAGCCTTCTGGATCTTTTATTAATTGTACATAGCCTTTTTGAATGGAATAATTCCCACCTATAAATAAGCGTGCTTTTTCTTTTAAAGTTTTTATTCTATCCAAGTTTAATATATCTTCAGGAGTAATATTATCAGCATAATTTGTATGTTCATCTGATAACTCTAAATGGTTGATACTACCAGTAGTTGGATTTATGTTAACAAAATATTCTGAGGTACTCTCTTTTTGGGTAAAGGATATGTATATATCTGAAATTGTTTCATTTCTAGATTCCAGATTATCTGTTACTTCTTCCGTTTCAACCCTCATGCTGTCTAAATCATCTTCACCATATACTTTGGCGACAGTTTCTTTTGCAATGGCAATAGCTTGTTCTGTATTCGTGTTTCTTGGTTTCTGATTTGTTGTTTTTTGTCTTGCTGTTTCTGTTTCATCAACTCCTTCCCGTTGTGCAAGGCTGTAATCAATCATAAGGTCATGGTCTATGATTTCCAATAGTTCTTCGTCGCTTAATGCACGTTCTGGCAGGTAGAACGTGGAGGTTTCTGGCAGGAAACAGACGCGGTCCGCTTGGGCTTCTTCTGGGGAACTGATTTTTTTGAGTTTCTTTTCTGGGTATAAGCCTTCGTTCAGGTATCTGCCCATCAGTTCATCCTTGCGTAAGCGTTCCTCTTTGGTTAATTCCCTGGAATAAGTGTCTGCGTTTACTCTGGCGTCAGCCATATCCTCAACATAAGCGTCCTGCTCGTATTGGCTTAATTGTGAGCCGCGTTGCTGGAAATAGTTGATTCCGGCGTAGATCCCGGCTCCGCTGGGGAAAAGCGCCAAAGCTGCAATTACTGTCGTTACGCATATCTTCTTGTGGTTCCAGGCTGGTTTTTTCTGGTCTTTGTCCGGTTCCTGGAAAAGCCTGAAACGATCCATATGGAAATGGACGTCTGCAAGTTCCTTATCAAGCTCCTTTTTCAGGTTATTCATTCCTGTCCTCTCTTTTCTCGTTTTGATTCTTGTGTTTGGTTCTTGTTTTAGGCGGTTCATTTTCCATGTTTCATTTCTTCATGGGGCTTTCATGTCTGGCACAGCTTGTTCCACGAAGCTTCTTTACATGGTTTCCTACCTGTTTTCCACGTGTTGGTTCATCTGCCATGGCCTTACTCTTTTGTAATAATAGATATCTACATTATAATAGACACATAAAAATTACAAAAAGTGACATTTTTCATCATTTTTTTAAAAAATTTTTTTCGGCATGGCCATTCCTTCCCCTGCATAAAATAAAAAGACGATACAAAGGATTGAAAATTCCCTATGAAAGTAAAAGAATCTCTAAAACCAATGGCACGATCTAGTTCCTATTTCCGTTTTGCGCATATCTTGTTTTTCTTGTTTTTTGCAGCCTTTTTATGCCTTCAGACCGGATGCTCAACAAATACGGGAGGGGATCGGAAGCAGCAGGAGGCATTTTCGGCGTATACCGACAAGGTCTTCCGCTCGGAAGTAACGGCAAGCACTTTAAATATGCACTACAATCTGGCGCATCCAGAGAATTATGGCATACGGGAATACCCGATTACTTATGGAAAGCTTTCTGGCGATACCTCTATGAAGGCTGCCGCTACATTAGAAAACTGGAAACACAGCCTAGAGGGGTTCCAGAAGAAGGAATTGACGGTTTCCCAGCAGATGACTTACGACATTATGATGGAATACATAGAACAGGAAATCCCTGCCGTGAAGTTCCGGCTGCATGAGGAACTCCTGCGCCCGAACAATGGGTTCCAGTCTCAGCTTCCCGTCCTCCTTGCGGAATATACTTTTTATGATGAACAGGATATCAAAGATTACCTTGGCCTGCTTTCTTGTACGCCGGATTTTTTCCAGCAGATCTTAAAGGTGGAAAAGACAAAATCTGAAAGAGGCTTGTTTATGGCGGACTTTGCGGTAGATGATTTGATTGCGCAATGTAATAATTTTATACAAGATCCACAGAGCAATTACCTGCTGTCTACGTTTGACGACAGGATTGCAAAAATGGAAGGACTGACGCCAGAACAGATAGAGGAATATAAAGCGCAGAACCGGAAGCTGGTGTTGGAGCAGTTTATCCCGGCTTACCAGAGCCTTGTGAAAGGCGTTGCAGAATTGAAAGGGACGGGGAAGAATAGCGGAGGGCTTTGCGGGCTGAATGGCGGGAAGGAATATTATAACTATCTGGTAGCTTATACAACGGGATCTGCCTTGTCAATTGAAGAAATGCAAAAGCAGACAGAAACGCAGCGGAAGAAGGATTTGGCGGATATGGATGCGCTGGCAAAGGAGAATCCGTCCATTGCACAACAGTGCTCAAGTTATAAACTGCCTACGGAGGATCCGGAACAGATCCTGCTAGAGCTGCAGGAAAAGATGAAAAAGGATTTCCCGGCGCCGCCCGAGGTTCCTTATGCGATCAAGACGGTGCATCCATCCTTAGAGGAGTATACGGCTCCGGCATTTTACCTGACGCCTCCAATTGACGATATTACACAGAATTGTATCTATATCAACAAGTCAAAAGGGGATGCGCGGATGGAATTGTTTACGACGCTTGCCCACGAAGGGTTTCCGGGTCATCTGTACCAGAATGTTATGGAGAGGAGCAGCGGGCTTGCGCCGATCCGGAGTCTGTTTGGAAGCAGCGGGTATGCGGAAGGATGGGCGACGTATGTGGAGATGCAGTCGTTTTACTATGCGGATATTGATCAGAGCGTAGCGGCGTTCCTACAGAAGAACCAGGCGGCGTTGCTCAGCTTGTATGCGACGGCGGATATGGGGATCCATTACGATGGATGGTCATTGCGGGATACGGTGGATTTTTTTGCCGGATATCAGATTACAAATAAATCCGTGATCAAACAAATTTATCAATTAATTATAGAAGAACCTGCCCATTATCTGAAATATTATATTGGATATCTGGAGTTTTTGAACTTAAAAAGATATGCGATGGAGCGGTATGGGAGCAGCTATACAAATGAAAAGTTCCACCGTACTTTGATGGGGATGGGTGCGGCGTCATTTCCAATCTTGAAAAAATACTTGCCATATTATTGGGAAAACGGGAAAAGCTAACGCCAGACGTGGCATAAAAGACGTTTGGATCCATGCGGCAGAATTGCCATAACGGCATGGGAGATCCTCTCTTGCCCAGTTCCAGAAGGTTATGGCAAAAAACGCTGCATGGCTTGGTTGACGGCAAATGGATCCAATCCCAAAAGCTTCAGTATCTCCCGGGCTGCCAAGACGCAGACCTGATGGAAATACAGGAACCCAAAGACGAGTGCAATCCCAAATAAGATCCCTGTCGCAAGCCTCCGGATATTTGTGCTTTCGTATGGCGTCAGCCGTTGTACCGTGCCGTCTACGATAAGTGGCAGCATCATAAGGACAGCCACCCAAAAACGCGGGATACCGAGGACAATCATGGTTGGGATCCCGATTAGGACGCCTGCCAGTTCCCCTGTGCATCGTGCACAGATGGGGAACGGCCTTCCACAGAAGTGGAAAGAACGCCCTGGGATAGCGTGGCAGCCACATAAAATACGAAGGAACTGTCCAAATTTCCCGCCAATCGCTGCTTGTTCGGAAAAGCCTTTTACGGGCTTTTTCTGTTTAGGCGCCATATGCAATGGCTGCTGCACCGCCAATGATTACAAATACGGTAATATAGATCAATACGCCAAGGATTACGCTTATAAGCGCGCCGATCCCTGCTGCCTTTGCTGTCTTAGGCTTTTGGTCTTTCCAGACTAGGAATAACACTAAGCCGACGATTGGGATACAGAATCCTAACAATCCCCATAAAAAACCGCCGTTATCATTTGAGTTGCCCATAAATACGCCTCCTTCATAATTGAAAATAAATGGTAAAAGTTTATAAAAATTTTAGAAATTCATCATTTATTATGAAGGATCCGTCGAAAATTGTCAATACATATTTTTTGAATTTATTTTCCTATTTTTTAGTAAAAATTTAACTCGAAACAGGACGAAAACAAATGATATATAAGATAGAATTATACAAAAACCTAAGATTCTACATGAAAAAATAGAAAGTTAGATCAGATAAAATTAGTAAAAAGTGAGATGTGATTAGGAAATTAGAGAATGGAAAAGAGGGAAAAAGGTAAAAATACCTATTATATTTTACCAAATTTTAGTTATTCTTTTATTGCCTCGGGACATGCAACACTAGGGAACTTAGGAAAGTAGCCGTGCTATGTACCTTGGGGGTATGGATATTTGACGAATGCCGCAAGGGTAAGTGCCTTTTTGGGGCGAATACCCCGCATCCCGTCTGGGGATCTTACTGACAGTGCTTCCTATCCTTACCTAGTAATTATAAGGCAAAGCGGGCAATCATCCTTGAATATGGGATGGAATTTTTGTATAATGAAACCAAGACGATACTTGGTTGTTTCCCCGCTAAAAAGGCGGGGGTGAAAGGAAGAAGGAATGGAAAAAACGGATATTGCGAAATATACGGTTAAGGACAGCGTTTTTACAAATTTATTCC
>CAOKNO010000115.1 GCA_948470065.1 uncultured Eubacterium sp.
ATGACCGCATAGCGGTTTGGGTTAAAATCTTCCATGGCGCTTCCTTTCTGTGCAGATAAAAATGTGTGCAATGATTCTCATTGTCTTATCAGTTCTGGGTGCAATAAAAAAAGCACGCAGAACGTGCCCATACAGAAAAACGGTTTTATCCGGCACAGGGAGCCTGTGCAGAATCCTTCCGTTTTCAAATCCCTAGTTTTGTTTAAAGACAGGATGGTCACGAACTGTCTTATGCAATTTTGTCTTGCCATACCATGCAGGCAGATTGCCTGTCTGCGAGATATTCTACCACATTGGAACTTCATTGGCAAGGGGAAAATTAATTTCCATCACGACAAACGTATTAAGGCCAAGTTTGAAACCGGCAAGGTAGAACTGCCCGACGTATAAAGCCCGTCCTATCCGGCAATTAGCTGGATAGGAACGGCAAAATTTTTGACTTTATAGGAAAGTGCGTCCTATGGAACAAAAACGCCCTTTAGTATGCTTTTCCCCAGTAAACCAGTTTATGGGCTGGCTTTTGGCAGCAGACGCATACGTCTGATATGGCTTCATGGTCGCCGAACGGCAGGCAGCGGGAGGTTGCGGTGGTATCTTCTTTGATTTTGAGTTCGCAAGCTTCATCCCCGCACCACATTGCCCGGATAAAGCCTGGCTTATGCTCTACGGCGTCTTTCAACTCCTGATAAGATACTACGTCTGTGATATGGGAATCCCGGTGTGCCTTGGCGCGGGCAAACATATCGTTTTGGATCGTATCCAACAGAGTAGCTACCGTGGAAGCCACGTCTTCTAATGCGCATACGGTCTTCTCCCTGGTGTCGCGGCGGACAAGCACGCATGTCCTGGCCTCGATATCCTTGGGGCCAAGCTCCATACGGATTGGGATGCCGCGCATTTCCTGTTCTGCAAATTTCCAGCCTGGGCTTTTCTCGCTGTCGTCCATTTTCACGCGGATGCCAGCGGCTTTTAAGGTATCCTTTAGCCCGCCCGCCTTCTCCAACACGCCTTCCTTATGCTGCTGGATGGGGATTACCATAACTTGTACAGGAGCGATTTTTGGCGGGAGCACAAGCCCGGAGTCGTCGCCATGCACCATGATAATGCCGCCGATCAGGCGGGTAGACATCCCCCAGGAGGTCTGGTGGATATATTGCAGCTTGTTGTCCTTATCGGTGTACTGGATCCCAAAGGCCTTCGCGAAGCCATCCCCGAAGTTATGGCTGGTCCCAGACTGGAGCGCTTTCCCATCGTGCATCAAAGCTTCGATGGTATAAGTAGCTTCTGCCCCTGCAAACTTCTCCTTGTCTGTCTTACGCCCGCGGATCACCGGGATTGCCAGGACTTCCTCACAGAAATCCGCATACAGGTTCAGCATCATAAGCGTGCGTTCTTCTGCGTCTTCGGCTGTGGCGTGCGCCGTATGGCCTTCCTGCCACAGAAATTCCCGGGAGCGTAAAAACGGCCTTGTTTCCTTCTCCCAGCGTACGACGGAGCACCATTGGTTATAGCATTTCGGCAGATCGCGGTACGACTGGATGTCATTTGCGTAAAAATCACAGAATAAGGTTTCCGAGGTAGGCCGTACGCACAGCCGTTCCTGCAAAGGATTCAAGCCGCCGTGCGTGACCCATGCCACTTCCGGTGCAAACCCTTCCACATGATCCTTTTCTTTCTGCAACAGGCTTTCTGGGATAAACATTGGCATGTATACGTTCTCTACCCCAGTTTCTTTGAAACGCCTGTCTAGTTCCTGCTGGATGTTTTCCCAGATGGCATACCCTGCAGGCTTAATTACCATACATCCTTTTACGCTCGAATAATCAATTAATTCTGCTTTCTTCACGACGTCGGTGTACCATTGTGCGAAATCGGTTTCCATTGATGTAATGGCTTCTACTAATTTCTTGTCTTTTCCCATGTTAATTCTCCTTTTATTCTGTTACCCTAGTAGGCGATTGCAAAACTCCCTTTCTAGAAACAGCGGATGTACAATCTGTACAAAAAAAGGGCGACTTGCGACGGCGTCTGGAGCCCGCTTTTGTATGGATTGGACAGACGCGTCTGTCCCAGAGAGGGTTTCGCAATTACCTATGTTACCCTAGCGGTTATGACCATGGCATGACGCTTGCGTTTGGCGGTTCGCTGTCATTGGGATAAAAGATAAAAACGCCGGGTATCCTATCCCCGTAGGGACCGGATCTCCGGCGGTACCACCCTGATTAATGCAGCGATGCATTCACTCGATAGCCTTAACGCAGCTTATACGGCGTATTCCCATACGCGGCTCGAAGGCGGGTTCTGGGGTTCTAATATAAGGAACCTCTCACCATTGGTTCCCTCTCTGTGTATCTTTGGCCCCGTACTATTCCTCGTCCATGCCTGTGCCTGTTGCCCAGCGGGCAGGCTGCCTGGCAGCCATGTGTCCGTGGGGTTTTCTGGTAGTGATTATTCTATGACAAATACGTTATGTTGTCAAGTAGATTTCTTTGATTAAGATATAAGAAAGCGGCCCGAGGGCAAATCCCCAAAGCCCGTAAATCCCCAGCCCAACATACATGCTCACCACGACGGTCAGGGGAGGCATGCCAAGCTTGTCTCCTAATAGCTTAGGCTCGAGGACTTCACGCATTAAGCTGCAGACGGTGTAAATAACGGCATAAATAGCTGCTAACATATATCTTCCTTGGAGCATTTCGATAAGCGCCCATGGGACGAAAATAGTTCCAGTCCCGAGGAAGGGAAGGGCGTCGCAGAACCCTATGCCGCATCCGGTAAGCAGCGCATAGTCGTTCCCGCAGAAATAAAGGCCTCCCACGCAGATTGCGGTAATAATGAACATAATGATAATCTGGGATTTCAGGTAAGCGCCGCCTGCTTCGTACGTCCGTCGGCAGACGTTAAGTCCCAAGTTCCCTATCGGATGCCCTTCTAATGCCTGGCGGATTTTCCTGTAATCCTTTAAAATCAGGATGGTGCTGATTACAATGACAAAACAGACGCCGACCAGGATGAAGATATTTTTGGCATATAAGATGGTTTCATTCATAACGGCTGGAAGGAATTTGGACTGCATATATTCTAGGAGCCCAGGCACTTGTTTTTCCATGCCAGTTTGGATCTGTTCCGCCCTTAGCCCCGTCAGGTTTTCAATCTGGCCGCAGCATTCTTCCCAGAACGTGGCGGCCTGTTCCTTGTATAGATGAAGGTTTGTAGTTACATTTTTAATCTGGCTGAAAAGGGTCTGGAAGAACAGGAACAGAAGAACCCCCAAAAGAGCCAGGAAGAAAGCAACTAGGACAGAAGACCAGATGGTTCGTTTTAAATGGAGCCTGCCGTCTAATCGTTCTACAAGCGGGTTCAGTAATTTGGCCAGTAAAAATGCAACCAGAAACGGAAGCGTTAAAGGGACCAGCCAGCGGATCCCGGCATAGACGGCTATCGTTATCGCTATGATTTTTCCTATGCTTTGCATACTTTGTCTTGTTTCGTTTTTCATAGGAACAGTATGTGTCCGGAACAAGTTTTTATGCGCTGCCTACGGGGTGTGGGATGGATGTAGATATTGGGATAACTGGGGGATTTTTGTAAATAACCCGCCTTTTGGCGTAATGGAAAAACGCATGGGCTGGCCGTTTGACGGGTGCAGGAACGATAGATGCGTTGCGCATAAGCCAATCGGCAGGTATCCAGGCGGGCAGCTTGGGTTGTATTTCTTGTCGCCTGCCAAAGGAATCCCGGCATGGGCAAGCTGTACGCGGATCTGGTGGTGGCGTCCTGTGCCTAACTTGACGCGGACAAGGCAAAGCGGCCGTTCCGCTACCGTAATGGACGCGAGCGCCTGGTAAGACAATCGTGCGTATTTTGCCCCGCTTGTGCCCTTGGGGACAACGCGTGAGGTATTGGATTTCCCATCACGCAAAAGGTAGTCCACAAGGATCCCTTCCGGTTCTTCTAACTGTCCTTCCACAAGTGCAAGGTATTGCTTGTCCATGCCGTTTTCCTGAAGCTGCCGGCTTAACGAAGCGGCGGCTTGTTTCGTCCGTGCAAAGGCGATAATGCCTTCCACAGGCTGATCCAGACGATGTACCACATAAATATCCGCAGCCTCTTGTTCGAGGACAAGGGCAGACTTCAGCATTCCCACCATGTCTTTTTGCCCGAATTTCGAGGTCTGTACCGGGATGCCAGGCATTTTGTGGCAGATAATAAGTTCGTTGTCTTTGTAAATCACTTCCATATAAGATACCTCTAAAAACCTTGATTTCTTGGGGGTTCATTCCACTTGTGCAGGATCTATGTTATCATAATTAATGGGCATATTCAATAGCTGGTGTATTTCAATTAAAGGCAAAATTCCCGATAGTTTTATCCCATCCTATATGTGTAGGACAATGAACTAGTCCTTCAGGTATAATAAGTTAATGGGAAATATAGGGGCAACGATGAGATTGGAAAGCTGATGCACGATTTTTCATGTACTAATCCCGATGATATGAATTATGAAACGCTTGCTAAAAAAGCATGGTATTTTAAGCAGGACGAGAAAGGAGTTGCGGCTATGTGTAAAATTATGGAAGATATACGGAATGAAGCGGCATTAGATAATCCAAGGGAAACTGCAAGGAGAATGATGAAAGACGGAGAACTTTCTCTTGAAAAGATTGCACATTATGTTTCTGCATTATCAATGGAGGAATTAAAGGAAATTGAAGCCGAAGTCATGCAGTTAGCATAATCAGCAAAACAATTTAATATCAAAATAACAGCATAAAGGATAAGTGAAAGTGTATCATTCTTCTCGATTTAGAGCATGGGAAACAGGGCAGGCCAATACATCCTTGACAAGTAGCAACAGGAAGAATAAGGCAAAATAAAAGAGACAGCAATAAGAACGTTTATCACTGTCTCAAAATATGCAGGTTTGAAGGCTCTTTCAAGCCATTTTATACCTTAAACCGATATCCTACGCCCCATATCGTTTCAATGTATTGCGGCTTGGTGGTGTTGTATTCGATTTTTTCACGTATCTTCTTAATATGCACCGTTACCGTCGCAATATCCCCAACGGATTCCATATCCCAGATCTGGCTGAACAGTTCTTCTTTGGAAAATACGCGGTTGGGGTTTTGCGCAAGGAACGTCAGAAGGTCAAATTCCTTGGTTGTGAACTGCTTTTCCTCGTCGTTGACCCAGACGCGCCGCGCCGTCTTATCAATTTTGAGCCCACGGATTTCTATCACGTCGTTTTCCTGGACGTTGCTGTTAATCAGACGTTCGTAACGGGAAAGGTGCGCCTTGACGCGCGCCACAAGCTCGCTGGGGGAGAATGGCTTTGTAATGTAATCGTCTGCGCCAAGGCCAAGCCCGCGAATTTTGTCGATATCGTCTTTCTTGGCGGAAACCATTAGAATGGGGGTATTTTTCGTTTCGCGGATCCTCTTGCAGATTTCAAACCCGTCGACGCCTGGGAGCATTAAGTCCAGGATATACATATCAAAATCTTCTCCCATTGCCCGGACAAGCCCGGATTCCCCATTGTTCTCAATTTCAACCGTAAAACCGCTTAATTCCAAGTAATCTTTTTCCAAATCGGCAATCGCCACTTCATCTTCGATAATCAATACTTTGCTCAATTTATTACCTCCTGATATTTCCGGATGACGAAATACATAATCGTCCCCGTGCCTTCTTTGCTGTTTGCCCAAATTTTCCCGCCATGGTCTTCTACAATTTTCTTCACAATGGAAAGCCCGATGCCGCTGCCTCCGGTGGCAGAGTTGCGGGAAGCGTCCGTCCGGTAAAACCGATCGAAAATATAAGGCAGGTCTTTGGCTGCGATGCCTCTCCCGTTATCTTCGATTTCCACTTGTATAAAGTCTCCGACGTCGCGTACGCGGATGTTGATAAAGCCTTGCTTCTTATCTAAGTATTTCACAGAATTGCTGATAATATTGTTGACAACGCGCCGGAGCTGTTCCGGATCCGCGATTATCCGTACGTCGCGGTCCGCATAATTGATATAGGTAAGCTTGATATTTTTCGATTCCAGATCTAAGCCGACCTCTTCTGCACAGTCGTCAAAGTAATCTGCGGCGTTGATCCGGTTGAAATTATAAGGGATCCGGTTGGTGTCGATATTGGAGTACAAGGTCAATTCGTCAATCAGACGATCCATTTCATTTGCCTTGTTATAGATCGTGCGGATATACCGATCGCGTTTTTCCGGCGTATCGGCCACGCCGTCCATAATCCCTTCCACGTATCCCTTAATGGCTGTAATCGGCGTCTTCAAATCGTGGGAAATATTGCGCACTAGGATTTTATTTTCCTTTTCCCCGCTTACTTTTTCTTCCGCGGATTCCTTCAGCCGGAAGCGCATTTCTTCAAAGCTTTGGCACAATTCCCCGATTTCATCGTTTTTGGAGGTTTCAACGTTAAAATCAAGGTTGCCGTCCTTGATTTTCTGGGCGGCTATTTTTAATTTGCGGATGGGGTTTATAATCCCCTGGTAAATCCAGATGGTCAGCATCCCTGCCGTAAATACCAGGATCAGCACGACAGAAACCACCAAATCCACCAGCACGCCCTTCACCTCTGGGATCACCTGTTCCATAGCCGTAAGGATAAACGCGCTGCCATGCTTCCCATCCTTATAAGTGAAATCGACTTGCTTCATCAGCGTCTGCCCGTCTTCCTCCATATAAAAAAAAGAACCTGCGTCCTGGATCTGGTTGCTGCCATATTCCGGAAGCTGCTCTTCCAAAGAAGCCGCATTCCCAGAATTGCCCTCGTAAATAATCCCATCCCCCTTACGGACAATCAGATAAGAAAACCTATCGGATAATTCATGGTTCACTTTATCTAAAAAAGAAGCGTCTTCAAGCTTCTCAGGCGATTCAGCCGCTGTCCTCTGCAATTTCTTATAAGTATCCTTCGTAGAACGGCTAAGTACCTGGAAGGAGTTCAAGAAATAATCGTATGCATTCCCATCCATATCATAAATGTGCCGCAACGCCCGCATCTGATACTGCCCAAACCCCCATATCGTAGCAACTGCCAGCAACACCGGCACAAATATAATAATACAAAAGGAAATAATCAGCCTAGTACGTAATTTCATAACACCTCCCCTTTCCCATAAAATTCAAATCACATATCCCACCCCATCCAACAACACACGTCCCCACATAAAACACCGTTTAATTTCCCCTATTATACCAATCTTATAACCAAATTCCTATTCAATTTTTATAAAAATAGTATAAAATTTGTATAAACAGATCAGCTATGCACAAAATGGCAAGGCAGACTGTGCAAGTTCACTTGCAACAGGCTGTATTCCCATTTTTGAATGGGCGGATCGCCCATTCAGCCCAAGGCCTGCCAGTTGGCAGGCCTTGGGCGTGCAAAGCGGAAGCCCCCAAGCCCCCCCACCAGTCAGACCATAGACGTGCAAAGCGGAAGCCCCCAAGCCCCCCACCAGTCAGACCAGCGACGGGCGCGGCGCCAGGCCCCCGGGGCGCCGCGCCGGGGGGGGGGGGGCGGGCGCCGGCGCGGGGGGGGGGGGGGGGGGGGGGGGC
>CAOKNO010000116.1 GCA_948470065.1 uncultured Eubacterium sp.
TGTATGGATTGGACAGACGCGTCTGTCCCAGAGAGGGTTTCGCAATTACCTATATAAATCACCATAGATTGAAAGGAGATGCCAACATGCCGGAAAAGAGAAGAAGCCATCGAATCCTTCTACAAGCTTCGCAGATTACGCTCCAAATCTGTGACTTTTATCTGCAGGACGCTTTTGAAACCTTGACTTACGACCATTCCATTGAATTGACAAATATTTCCGAGCATGGCATCGGATTTATTTCCAAATCTATCTTCCCATTGCATTCCCGTTTCCATGCCTGCCTGAACCTAGGCAATGAAACGGAATACCTTATCTTGATCCACATTGTACGCTGTTCTTACTTACCACATGACCGTTATGAATATGGCTGTGAATTTATCGCATTGGAACATATGCTGCAAGATTCCCTCCGCCAGTACGTTTCTAGTAGTGAAACCGCCTCACTGTGCAATACCTAAGAAGCAGGCGTGCTGCCCTGCGCTTTCCCCATACCCGCAAAGAAGCTGCTGCACCCAGGCTCCTTTATGACTGGCACAACAGCTTCTTTCTAACCTATTTCAATGACATTGCCCTTTACAATGTTCTCTTCGCAGTCTATCTATTTTTTCACTAAGAGGGATTTCCCTGTCATTTCTGCCGGCTGTTCCATCCCCATAATCTCGATTAAGGTAGGCGCGATATCTGCTAAGCAGCCGCCTTCCCTCAGCGTGTAGCTGTCATCGTAATTGATCAGGATAAATGGCACTGGGTTTGTCGTATGCGCCGTAAAGCTTTCCCCCGTGTTATAATCAATCAACTGCTCCGCATTCCCATGATCCGCGCATAAGAACATTGCCCCGCCAGCTTCCTTCAGGGCTTCGACCGCTTTCCCGACGCAGGTATCGACCGCTTCCACAGCCGCTATCGCCGCTGCTTCAACCCCGGTATGCCCCACCATGTCAGGATTTGCAAAGTTGATGATAATTACGTCGTACTTCCCAGACTGTATTGCGCCAACCAGCTTATCGCATACTTCATACGCGCTCATCTCAGGCTTCAGATCGTACGTCGCAACCTTCGGGGAATTAACGAGGATCCGGTCTTCGCCTTCGTTCGGCTCCTCTACGCCGCCATTGAAGAAAAAGGTAACATGCGCGTACTTCTCGGTTTCTGCAATCCTTGCCTGCGTCTTCCCATTGGCAGCCAAAAACTGGCCGAAAGTGTTGTCTAACTCTACCTTGTGGAACGCGATTATTTTATTCGGGATGGTCACGTCATATTCGGTAAAGCATACGTACGTCACATCCTTCCTTGGTCCTCTGTCAAAGCCGTCAAACTCGTCCATACAGAACGTCCTGGTAATCTCCCTTGCACGGTCTGGACGGAAATTAAAGAAAATAACCGTATCCTTGTCATTGATGGTTGCCAACGGCTTACCGTCTTTTACCACAACGGTCGGTACGACAAATTCATCCGTAACATCCTCTTGATAGGAAGCCGCCACAGCTTCTACTGCATTTGGCACGCAGTTGCCTTCGCCTTTTACAAGCGCACGGTACGCACGTTCCACCCTGTCCCAGCGATTGTCGCGGTCCATCGCATAATAACGGCCGGAAACAGAAGCAATCTGCCCTACGCCGATTTCTGCCATCTTCTTCTCCAATTCTTCCATATAGCCCTTCCCGGAAGTCGGGGCTGTGTCGCGGCCATCCAAAAAGCAATGTACGTAGACGTCTTGGATTCCTTCACGTTTGGCAAGCTCCAAAAGGCCGTAGACATGGGTATTGTGGCTATGCACGCCGCCATCAGACAGCAGGCCGTACAAATGCAATGTAGAGCCATTCTCCTTCACGTTGCGCATCCCTGCTAAGAGCGCTTCGTTATGGAAGAAATCACCATCTTCGATTTCCTTGGAAATCCTGGTCAGCTCCTGGTAGACAATCCGCCCAGCGCCCATATTCAGATGCCCTACCTCAGAATTGCCCATCTGGCCATCTGGAAGCCCTACGGCAAGGCCGCTTGCATTCCCCCGCACAAAGGGATATTCCTTCATCAAGCGGTCAATATTCGGCGTGTTTGCCTCATAGACTGCATTCGCATCGTGTTTCTCATTCAACCCAAACCCATCTAAAATCATCAATACCGTTGGTTTCTTACTCATACATATCTCCTCTTTTCTTTTAATATCAATCTGGAAAATCCTGCCTGGCCAACTGCCCAGGCTTTGGCTTCCCTTATTATAGCACAACCCATTTACGAATTACAATTATTTCTTAAGCAATGGCCGAAACAGGCTTAACGGCTCTGCCAGGCATTCTATAAGGCCTTATCGCCATCTTACAGAAATCCAGGCGATTGCAAACAGGCGCAGCGCCTGGAAGGATCCTTCATCCCCAGGGCTACGCCTGCCTGATAGATCCGGCGATACACCGGATGTTTTTATTCCCGCGAGCAACGTACCCCTAGGGCACTTAGCCAAGCAGCCGCGCTTGCGCGGATATTTGGCGAATGCCGCGAGGGTAAGTACCCTTTGGGTGCAAATACCCCGCCCCTTGGGGCGGAAAGAACAAGCTATGTCATGCTCCGTAGCTTGCTGCGAGGTATCTGACTATGCTAATTCAGCCTTCAATGCTTCGGTCAATGCCGGAACAATCTTATGTAAATCGCCTACAATGCCGTAATCTGCCACATCAAAGATTGGAGCATCTTCATCCTTATTGATTGCAACGATGATATCTGCTTCTTCCATACCTGCAACGTGCTGGATTGCTCCAGAAATACCAATTGCAAAGTATACGTTCGGGCGTACGGTCTTGCCTGTCTGGCCAACCTGGAGATCTACTGGCTTCCAGCCGTTTTCAACTACGGCACGGGAGCAGCTTACCGTCCCGCCAATCACATCTGCAAGATCCTGCAGCATCTTAAAGTTCTCTTCGCTCCCAACGCCGCGGCCGCCGGATACCAGGATGTTTGCTTCCATAATATCCTCGGTTTCTTTCACAGATTTGATGATATTTAAGATTTCTACGTATTTGTTATTCGGGGCAAATCCCGGGTTAAATTCAATAACTTCTGCCGTTGCGCCCTCTACAGGCTCAATCTTCTGCATTACGCCAGGACGTACGGTTGCCATCTGCGGACGGTTATCCGGGCATGCAATGGTAGCGATGGTGTTGCCGCCGAATGCAGGACGTGTCATCAGAAGCTGTTTGTGCTTCTGCTCGTCTTCCTTACCTGGGATTGGATTCAATGGGAAATCGCCGATTTCCAATACGGTACAGTCTGCAGTAAGCCCTGTCTTCACCCTTGCAGATACACGCGGGCCAAGGTCACGTCCGATTGCCGTTGCGCCTACTAACATAATCTCTGGCTTGTATTCATTGATAACAGAAGAAAGGGCATGTGTATAAGGCTCTGTCCTGTACTCTTTCAACTCCGGATCGTCTACAACGATTACTTTGTCAGCGCCATATTTTGCCAGATCTCCTGCCAGATCCTTTACCCCAGAACCGATCAATACGGCGGTCACATCAGATTCCAAATCTTTTGCTAAGTCTTTTGCCTTGCCAAGTAACTCAAATGCAATCCCGCTCAATACATTGTCTACCTGCTGCGCAAAGACATACACTCCTTTATATGCTTCTAAACCCATTATTTTCACCACTTTCCTTATTTTTACGGATCTTCGCAATCCACAATTAATGTTATTAGATTACGTGCTTCTCTTTTAACTTGCCAACAATATATGCAACTGCGTCTTCTGCAGTATCTGGGACAACCTTTTCCCCAGCGCCCTTCTTCACTTTGTCAGATGCTTTTGCAATCTTCGTCGGGGAACCCTTCAAGCCAAGGTCGGAATCATCCACATCTTTCAGATCTGGCCTGCCCCATACCGTCACTTCTTTGTCGTAAGCATCGAAAATCCCGCCTGGCGTCATATAACGCGGCTCATTTAATTCGGAAAGAGCGGTTATCAAACATGGCATTTTAGCCTTTAATTCATGATATCTGTCTTCATACTGACGCTGTACAATTACATAATCCCCGTCAACCTTAATTTCCTGTGCATAGGAAATTACCGGGATATCCAAATGTTCGGAAATCTGTGGCCCAACCTGTGCGGTATCCCCGTCAATTGCCTGACGGCCAGTGATGATCAAGTCATATTCCAGATTCCGGATTGCGCCTGCAATCGTGGTGGAGGTAGCCCATGTATCAGCCCCGCCCAGTACCCTGTCTGTTACAAGGATTCCATTGTCAGCGCCCATTGCCATTGCTTCGCGGAGCACTTCGTCAGCCTTCGGAAGGCCCATGGTGATTACGGTAACTTCTGCGCCATACTGTTCTTTTAATCTGAGCGCTGCTTCTAAGCCGGCCTTATCATCCGGGTTCATGATCGTAAGCATTGCACCCCTGTCCAGCGTGCCGTCTGGATTAAACTTCACTCCGCCTTTGGTATCTGGCACCTGTTTTATACATACAACGATTTTCACGGTTATTCACTCCTTATGTTTTATAATATTTATTCCCGCGTATGCGGTATTTGACTTACAACTATTTCAGTAACGCGCCAGAAATAACCATACGCTGGACTTCAGAAGTCCCTTCATAAATCTCGGTAATCTTAGCGTCGCGCATCATACGCTCTACATCGTATTCCCTGATATATCCATATCCGCCGAATAACTGTACGCATTTTGTGGTTACTTCCATAGCGACCTCTGCAGCAAATAATTTTGCCTTTGCCGCTTCTACGGAGTAAACCTTCTGGTTAGCCTTCGCCATAGCTGCCTTATATACCAGCATCTGCGCTGCCTCTACCTTCGTTGCAAGGTCTGCCAAAGTAAACTGTGTGTTCTGCTGCGCTGCGATGGAACGGCCAAACTGCTTCCTCTCCTTGGTGTAAGCAACCGTTGCGTCCAACGCGCCTTCTGCAATCCCAAGAGCCTGTGCAGCGATACCGATACGCCCGCCGTCTAATGTGTGCATTGCAATCGGGAAGCCCTTGCCTTCCGGCCCTAATAAGTTCTCCTTCGGGATCCTACAGTCTTCAAAAATCAATTCATATGTAGCGGAGCCGCGGATACCCATCTTCTTCTCTTTTGTACCAAAGGAGAAGCCTGGCGTCCCTTTCTCTACGATAAAGGTAGAGAAGTTCTTTTTCTTCCTGCCCCTTCTGTCTTCTGTCACGCTGGTAATTGCGATTACAATATAAATATCTGCTTCCTTACCATTGGTAATAAAGCATTTGGATCCGTTCAATACCCATTCTTCGCCGTCTAATACAGCCTTGGTCTGCGCGCCCTGCGCATCCGTACCGGCGCCTGGCTCCGTCAGCGCGAACGCGCCTAACTTCTCGCCGTTTGCCAGTGGGACGAGGTATTTCTGTTTCTGCTCCTCTGTACCGTACGTCATAATCGGATCGCAGCACAGGGAAGTATGTGCAGAAACAATAACGCCTGTCGTACCGCAGACTTTAGACAATTCCTCTACGCACATTACATACGTCAAAGGATCGCAGCCTTGTCCGCCGTATTCCTTCGGGATTGGGATTCCCATAAACCCGATTTTCTGCATTTTCTCAACGGTCCCTCTTGGGAATTTTTCTGTTTCATCTACTTCCTGGGCAAGGGGCTTCACTTCTTTTTCTGCAAACTCTTTAAACAGAGTCCTCGCCATTTCATGTTTCTTATCTAAAGAAAAATCCATGATACTTTTCCTCCAAACTTTCTTTTATTTTCAATCATTATTTGCTGTAGTCATAGAAGCCTTTTCCAGTCTTCATGCCCAGCTTGCCTGCGCGGACCATCTTCTTAAGCAATGGATGCGGACGGTATTTCGGATCCCCGGTTTCATCATACAATACGTTCATGATCGCAAGGCAGATGTCAAGCCCTACCAGATCGCCAAGAGCCAACGGCCCCATTGGATGGTTTGCGCCTAACTTCATAGCGGTATCAATGCCTTCTACGGAAGCTACGCCGTCTGCGTAAATACCGACTGCTTCGTTGATCATTGGGATTAAGATCCTATTTACAACAAATCCTGCAGCTTCATTGACTTCTACCGGGGTCTTACCGATTTCTTTGGAAATCTCTACAATCCTGTCTTTCATTTCATCCGGCGTATTCTCGCCCTTGATCACCTCAACAAGCTTCATCACTGGAGCCGGGTTAAAGAAATGCATCCCGATAACCGGACGGTCAAGCCCCGCGCCGATTTCTGTAATCGAAAGGGAAGAGGTGTTCGTTGCAAACATGCAGTCTTTCTTTACGATTTCCTGCAATTCTTTGAACGTCTGTTTCTTCACATCCATAACTTCCAGGGCTGCTTCTACGATTAAGTCGCATTCCCCACAGATTTCCTTGGTGCCAGTTGTGATCTTTGCAAGGATAGCGTCTGCCGCCGCCTGCTCCATCTTGCCTTTTGCAATCCTCTTTTCAAAACCCTTTGCGATTTTGTTCTTGCCGTTTGCAGCAAATTCGTTGTTAATATCGCATAAGCATACTTCATATCCTTCGGTCTGTGCAAATGCCTGCGCAATCCCGGAACCCATGGTCCCTGCTCCAATAATACCTACTTTCATGGTAGTCCTCCTTATATGGTTTAATCATAATCCTACAGGCGTCCATCCGCCCTCATGGGTATCTGGCCGAAGCCAGCAAATGCGCCTGTAGCAAAACTATCTTGTCCTTAATCTCTTTCTACGATGGTAGAGCATCCCATACCGCCGCCAATGCAGAGCGTTGCAAGGCCTTTCTTTGCATCCCTCTTCTGCATCTCATGCAATAAGGTAACGAGGATACGGCATCCGCTTGCCCCTACCGGATGGCCGAGCGCGATTGCGCCGCCGTTTACATTTACTTTTTCCATATCAAAGTTCAGGTCGCGTGCGACTGCGAGGGACTGTGCTGCAAACGCTTCGTTTGCTTCTACCAGATCCATGTCGTCAATGGTAAGGCCTGTCTTCTCGAATACTTTCTTCGTGGAAGCAACCGGGCCGACACCCATAATGGATGGGTCAACGCCGCCAAGCGCGCCTGCTACGAAGGTTGCCATCGGCGTAACGCCTAATTCCTTAGCCTTCTCTTCGCTCATTACTACGATTGCTGCCGCGCCGTCATTGATCCCGGAAGCATTTGCCGCTGTAACAATGCCGTCTGGCTTAAATGCCGGGCGGAGCCTAGCAATGCTCTCTTTCGTCGTGCCTGGACGCGGGCCTTCGTCTGTATCTACTACTACAACTTCTTTTTTCTTCTTCACTTCTACTGGAACGATTTCGTCTTTGAACTTGCCATCTGCGATAGCCTTCTCGCATTTCTGCTGGGAAGAAGCTGCGAACTCATCAAGCTGTTCCCTGGTCAGTTCCCATTTCTCAGCTACGTTCTCTGCCGTAATCCCCATATGGTACTGGTTGAACGCATCCCATAATGCATCGTTTACCATGGTATCTACTAATGTGGCATTGTTCATCCTGTAACCGTAACGTCCCTGCATAGCTGCATAAGGAGCCATAG
>CAOKNO010000117.1 GCA_948470065.1 uncultured Eubacterium sp.
GTATGGATTGGACAGACGCGTCTGTCCCAGAGAGGGTTTCGCAATTACCTAATAAATTAGAGATACGAAAAGGAGAACAAATCAATGAAGTTATTATCAGTAGCGATCCCAAGCTACAATTCCCAGGATTATATGGAGCACTGTATTGAATCCTTGCTGAAAGGCGGGGAGGATGTGGAAATTATTATTGTTGACGATGGTTCCACTGACCGTACGTCTGAGATTGCAGATTCGTATGCTGTGAAGTACCCGAATATTGTAAAAGCCGTGCATCAGGAAAACGGCGGCCATGGAGAGGCGGTGAATGCCGGGCTCCGCAATGCCACTGGTCTTTATTTTAAGGTGGTGGACAGCGACGACTGGGTGGATGAAGAAGCTTATAAGAAGATCTTATCTACGTTGCGGGAAATTTCTGGCGGGGATAAGACGCTGGATATGTTGGTTAGTAATTTTGTCTATGAGAAAGAAGGCGCGAAGCATAAAACCGTTATGAAGTATACGGGGATATTGCCGGAAGGGAAGGTATTTGGGTGGAATGAAGCAAGGCATTTCCGCAAAGGGCGGTATATCCTGATGCATTCTGTGATTTACCGGACCCAGCTTTTACGTGACTGTGGGCTGGAGCTTCCAAAGCATACGTTTTATGTGGATAATATTTTCGTATATGTGCCCTTGCCGTATGTAAAAAATATGTATTATTTGAACGTGGACTTTTACCGTTACTATATTGGGCGGGAAGATCAGTCGGTGAATGAGAAGGTTATGATCCGGCGGATTGACCAGCAGATTAAGGTAAATAAGATTATGGTGGAGGCTGTGGATCTTTGGAAGCTGCCAAACCGCAGGCTGCGCAAGTATATGTTTAATTACTTGGAGATTATTACCGTGGTTTCCACGATTATGTTAATCCGGTCTGGGACGCAGGAGAACTTGAAGAAGAAGCGGGAACTCTGGAAATATTTAAAGGATTACGATATCCGCTTGTTCTGGCATCTGCGCAACGGCATTATGGGCCAGGCAATGAACTTGCCAGGGAAGGGTGGGAGGAAAATATCTGTGGCCGCTTATAAGATTTCCCAGAAGGTTGTTGGGTTTAATTAAGGAAATGCTCGTTGTAAAATTCCTTGACAAAAACCTTGGTTTTGTTTTATAATTCCAAACAGAGTGTGGAAAGAAAGCCGCACGAAGGGGTACACCACCGCGGGTGTAGTTTCTTCGTGGCGGCTTTTTTTATGTCATAGGGAAGTGCGTCCTATGAAACAAAAATGCTCCGCATGGATCGCGCTGCGGCGGTAAGGAATTTGTTGCAAAAGCAACCCGCTGCAGGCGGAGAATCCTATAAAAATAATTGTTACACTGTGGCGGATAGGAATAAGCCGCTAAAGCGGTACGCCGCGGGCTAGGAGGTATGGATATGGTATTGAATGGTGTAGAGAAGGCGCTATTGGGCAATTGTTCCGTCGAAGAATTGTTGGTGCAGGAAGGGTTCCGGATGGAACGGATTGCTGTAGAACTGAATGGGGAAATCCTGCCAAAGGCTTCTTATGCCACAACGTTTTTGAGTGAGGCGGATAAGCTGGAAGTCGTAAGCTTCGTAGGAGGTGGCTGATGGCAGGCAGCAGGCAACTATCAGAAGATAAGCTTCCCACACAGGAACAGCTAAAAGAAGCCTTGCTGGAACGCTATACGCCCCAGATGTATGAGCGTATTTCAGAAGCTTCCATTGCCATAGCGGGGCTTGGGGGCTTAGGCTCTAATATTGCTGTAATGTTGGCAAGGGCTGGGGTTGGTAAGCTGTTTTTGGTGGATTTTGACCAGGTGGAACTTACGAACCTGAACCGTCAGGCGTATGGGATTTCCCATTTGGGACGGCCAAAGGCGGAAGCGTTGGCTGGGATCCTGAAAGATATTAACCCCTATCTGGAACTTAGGACGGAGAACCTTAAGATCACAGCAGAAAATGCGGCTTCCTTGTTCCAGGGATCGCCAATCCTCTGTGAAGCGTTTGACCGTCCCGATCAGAAAGCGATGCTTGTGAATACCGTGCTAGAAGGATGCCCGAATACCATTGTGGTAGCGGCTTCCGGTATGGCGGGTTATGGTTCGGCAAATTGCATTACGACAGAGAGGAGGATGAAACGCCTCTATGTCTGCGGGGATGGGGAAACAGAACTTGCCCAGGACGTATGCCTTATTGCGGCGCGTGTCGCTGCCTGCGCCGCCCATCAGGCGAATATGGTAATACGCTTATTACTGGGTGAAATAGAACCATAGGTTCCATTAAGAAAGAAGGAGATGGATAAGAAGATGAAAGAAGAGAACAAGAAAGACGATGTATTGATGTTAGGCGGACATGCATTCCATTCCAGGTTTATCTTAGGCTCTGGCAAATACAATGTGGAATTGATAAAAGCGGCGATTGAACATGCCAAGGCGGAGATTATTACGCTGGCTGTCCGGCGCGCCAATTCGGGCGGGGAAGGGAATATCCTTGATTTTATCCCAGAAGGGATCACGCTGTTGCCCAATACGTCTGGGGCAAGGGATGCAGAGGAAGCCGTCCGGATTGCAAGGCTTTCCCGTGAATTGGGATGCGGCGACTTTGTGAAAATCGAGATTATGCGGGATTCTAAGTATCTGCTGCCGGACAACCAGGAAACGGTGAAAGCAACGGAATTGCTGTCAAAGGAAGGGTTTGTGGTATTGCCTTATATGTATCCTGACTTAAATACGGCAAGGGATTTGCGGGACGCCGGGGCTGCGGCCGTTATGCCGCTGGCTGCGCCGATTGGCTCAAACAAAGGGCTTGCCACACGCGAATTTATCCAGATCCTGATTGATGAAATCGATCTCCCGATTATTGTAGACGCCGGGATTGGGCGGCCGTCCCAGGCATGTGAAGTGATGGAGATGGGGGCTGCGGCCGTTATGGCAAACACGGCGATTGCCACGGCAGGGGATATCCCAAGGATGGCGTCGGCGTTCCAAAAAGCGATAGAAGCAGGGCGGGAAGCGTATCTGTCCGGCCTGGGGCGCGTGCGGGAATCCGGCGGCGAGGCGTCCTCTCCGGTAACAGGTTTCTTAAGGGATTGATGGTTTGGAAAGAGAGAGAATGGAGGAAATATGGAAACAACCCAGCAAAACAGGCCGAGCCATATGGAGTATATGGAAGGCATGGAACAGATTGATTCTGATATGTTAGAACGCGTAGTGTCCGCTATGGAACGTTACGATGCAGACGCGTATACCACGCAGGATGTAAGGAACGCTTTGTGTGCAGAAAACAGGAGCATTGAGGATTTTGCCGCGCTGCTTTCTCCGGCTGCGGAGCCGTTCTTAGAAGAAATGGCGCGAAAGGCCAAGGAAGAGACAAGCAAGCATTTTGGAAATTCCGTCTATATGTTTACGCCGATCTACATTTCCAATTACTGTGAGAACTACTGCGTTTACTGTGGGTTTAACTGCAAAAACCAGATCCACCGGATGAAGCTTAACACCGAGGAGATGGAAAAGGAAATGGCGGCAATCGCTAAGACCGGGCTTGAGGAAATCCTAATCCTGACCGGGGAGAGCCGTAAGATGTCAGACGTAACGTACATAGGGGAAGCTTGTAAGATTGCGCGGAAGTATTTCCGAATGGTAGGCCTTGAGGTATATCCCATGAATACAGAGGAGTACCGTTACTTGCGGGAATGCGGCGCGGATTATGTGACGGTATTCCAGGAAACGTACGATTCCGGCCGCTATGCGCAGCTCCATCTGGGCGGGCATAAACGTGTGTTCCCTTACCGTTTCTATGCGCAGGAACGCGCGCTAAAAGGCGGGATGCGCGGCGTAGCGTTTGCCGCCTTGCTCGGGCTTTCGGATTACCGGAAGGACGCCTTTGCGACGGGGCTCCATGCCTATTATATCCAGCGGAGCTACCCATATGCGGAGATTTCGTTTTCCTGCCCAAGGTTGCGGCCGATCACGACGATGTCAGGCGACGGCTCGGAAGAAGTGATCCCTGTGATAGAACCGATTGGCGGAAACGGGGTAAGCGAACGCCAGCTTTTGCAGATTATGTGTGCGTACCGCCTGTTCCTGCCGTTTGCAGGGATGACCATTTCCACCAGGGAGCGCGCGCAGTTCCGTGATCATGTCGTCGGCATGGCGGCTACCAAGATTTCTGCCGGGGTCAGCACCGGGATTGGAAGCCATTCCGAAGAAGTAGAAGAACAGGGGGACAACCAGTTTGAAATTGCGGACGGCCGGGATGTCGCAGAGGTATTTGCCGCGATCAAGGCGCAAGGCTTACAGCCGGTGATGAACGACTATGTGTACGTTTAAGCAGATTGTAGTTTCCAATTGGGAACTGTTTGCCGGATCCTACCATACAAAAAGCCAAGACGCATATCTTGCCCACCTAGCGCAGCTTACGGCTCCCGACGCTATGATTGTAAGGGAGAAGCATCTGGCGGAGGATGCCTATACGAAGCTGTTTTATGCGCTTTGGGAGAGGTGCAAGAATGCGGGCTGGGAAACTGGACATGCGGATTCTAGGGGAATGCAGGCTGGTTTTTTCGGCTGTTGCGGCAGTACGCCAGTTCTTATCCCTCATACATACGTACTGGCGGCCAGGGAAACAAAAAGCCCTTACCTTCATCTTCCCTTGCATCTGCTTGAACGTTACCGCAAGGAAGGGAAGCTGGATGGGATTCCTTGGATTGGCGCTTCGGTCCATTCCCCAGAGGAGGCGGCCTTGGCGGAACGCCTTGGGGCTTCTTATGTGACGGCTGGGCATATCTTTGCTACTGGCTGTAAGGCGGGGCTTTTGCCCAGAGGCATTGGTTTTTTAGAAAAGGTGTGCCAAAGCGTTTCTATCCCAGTATATGCCATTGGGGGGATCCATCCCTCGAACCTGGATAAAATCAAGGATACAAAGGCGGCGGGGGCATGTATGATGTCAGAATATATGTGCCGTCCGCTGTGACTTAGGGTGACAGGCGCTACAGGAATATGGCAGAAAATTTTAAATGCATTTTTGTATGGATTGACGATAAGGAAATAAATGCTTATAATAAGTAGATAGAGAATCCCGTGCCTGCAAGGCGTAACGTAAGAAGGCCAGGCATGGGGGAAAATCGCTGAGGAAGGTGACTGGAAATGGAAGGGAACACCCACAAAGAAGTGGAATCCGTGCGCCGGGGAAGACCCATGGCTTTTGCATTTTCATTGATTGTAATCGTTTTAGTGATATTAGTTCTTTCTACCTGGTGGTTTATGGGTTCGTCCCAAAAAGCCACGGAAACATCTGTACAGAATGTAAGCAAGTTTTACCTACAGGAACTTTCGGAACAGACGGCACGCCAGTTGGAGAATAATATAGAGAACCAGATACGTGGGATGGAAGCCACGATGCATGTCATCCACAAAAACGACCAGAAGGATATTGCGTCTTTGCAGGCCTTTCTTTCGGATATGTCGAAGGTCCATCAATTTGACTTCCTTGCGCTGGTAGATAGGGAAAATATGGTATATACGCAGGATGGGATCCTGTCTGGGAAGGAGCTTGGCTTTTTGGGACAGGAAGGCTTCACAGGACCAGACATTAGCGTACACCAGACACAGGACGGCAAGCATATCGTCCTTATCGCGATCCCGATTGATGCGCTGGAATTTGAAGGTACGGAATTAGTAGCCGGGATTATTGGGATAAAGGAAAGCGCGATGTCAGAACGGGTTTCCCTGCGCAACGATAAAGACCAGATATTTTCAAATATTATCAAGCGGGACGGCACTTATGTAGTAGCGACGCCCCATATGCATTTGCAGAAGAACGATAATGTCTTCGATGCTTTAAGCGCCCAGGCAGTATTCCCGAAGGGATATTCCGCTGAACAGATGAAGGAGAATATCCAGGCGGGGAAAAGCGGCATCACGCTCTATTATCTGGATCACATTATGCATTATACGTATTACGCCCCGGCTGAGGGGACGGACTGGTATCTCACCACGACGATCCACTATGGCACGGTCAGCAGGAACGTGGAATTTGTCCGTAATACAATTACAAGGAACAGCATGATACAGCTTGTCCTTATGATGCTTGCCGTCTGCTGCGTGTTCCTGTTTTATTTCAGACAGTGGCACAAAAACGAAACGCTGCGCCTTGAGAAGGTGCAGGCAGAGGAGAACAGCAAGGCGAAGAGCAGGTTCCTTTCCAATATGTCCCATGATATCCGGACGCCGATGAATGCGGTCATCGGTTTTACGGAGCTTGCGATTTCGCATGAGCAGGATGCAAAGCGCGTCCATGAATATCTCCTGAAAATCCGCATGTCCGGCAGGCATTTGCTGAGCCTGATCAACGACGTGCTGGATATGAGCCGCATTGAAAGTGGGAAAATGCAGCTTGATATCGCCCCGCACAGCCTTCCCGAAATCCTAAGCGGCGTGGAGAATATTGTACAGGGGCAGGCGCAGGAACGCAGGCAGGTATTGCAGGTGGGCTATCAGATCGAAGATGAAGCTATCTGCTGCGATAGGCTGCGGCTGAACCAGGTCTTATTGAACCTTTTGGGAAATGCTGTGAAGTTTACGCCCGAGGAGGGAACGGTATCCTTGCATGTGGTACAGCATGGAAGCAAGGATGGGAAGGCGTCGTATGAATTTCATGTAAAGGACAATGGGATTGGGATGACGCAAGAATTTGCCCAAAAAGTATTTGCGCCTTTTGAGCGTGAGCAGAATGCGGCGGTACATAAGATCCAAGGCACAGGGCTTGGCATGGCGATTACAAAGAGCATTGTAGATTTGATGGGAGGCTCCATCCGGGTGGAAACGCAGCTTCACAAAGGCACGGAGTTTATTGTATGTGTGGATTTCCCAATCCATTTGACGCCTATGTGCGCCGAAGGGCAGGATGGGAAGGAAGCCGGGGAGTGCGATTTTAAGGGCAGGCGTATCCTTTTGGCGGAGGACAACGAATTGAACCGGGAGATTGCAACGGAAATCCTGTGCCAATATGGTTTTAAGGTTGAAACAGCAGAAGACGGCGCGCAGGCAGTCGACATGCTCAGACAGGCTGCGCCAGGGACGTATGAACTGATATTGATGGATGTACAGATGCCCGTTATGGACGGCTATACGGCGACCAGGGAAATACGCGGGCTTAGCGATCCAAAGCTTTCTGGCATTCCAATTGTAGCTATGACTGCAAATGCGTTTGAAGAAGATAAAAAAACTTCCTTGGAACATGGTATGGATGGGCATGTTACAAAGCCGATTGACGTCAGCGCGCTGCTTCGGGTATTATCCAATATCCTAGAATAAAATCCTTGCCTTTCGGTTAGAACTGTGGTACAATCCTGTTTTTGACAGTTGAGGGAAAATAGAATCGCTACAATGCTTGAAAATAC
>CAOKNO010000118.1 GCA_948470065.1 uncultured Eubacterium sp.
AACATTTGTTCAAAACTCATTTCCGACATCTTTTTTTGAACCTCCTCAATAATTTTGTTTGGGGTAGAAGCCCCTGCGGTAATACCTACGCTATTAATGGACTCTAATTTAGACGAAACCAAATCATCTTGTGTCTGTATATAGCAAGTATTTTCACATTCTTTGCTGCAAATCTCAAATAGCTTCTGGGTATTTGAGCTATTCTTCCCTCCAATCACAACCATAGCGTCAACTTCCCTGGCAATCCTTTTTGCTTCCTCTTGCCGCCTATGCGTTGCATTGCAGATAGTATTCACAACAATTATATCATAACCTTTTTTTTCAATAATTTCAACTAGTTCTTTAAATTTCTTGTTGTTAAATGTCGTTTGCGATACAATACAGGCCTTTTTTCCCTCTTCTAAGACAAAATCCCCTGCTTCTTCAGGCTCGGAAAGCACCGTAAATCCCTGGTTCCCCCGAACCCATCCTTTGATCCCCTCCACCTCCGGGTGGGAACTGCTACCAATAATTACCACATGGTATCCTTTTTGGCTGTACTGCTCCACAGTCCTATGGATCTTTAATACAAAAGGACATGTGGCATCCACATATCGGATCCCCTCTTGCTCAAGCAAGCCATAAATCGCTTCCCCTACGCCATGGGAGCGGATAATTACCGTCCCATCCTTACAGCCCTTAAGCCCTTCCGGTGAATCTACCACACTGACTCCTTTGCCTTCTAAATCCTTGACAACTTCCTCATTGTGTATGATTGGGCCATACGTATAAATCCGGCCCGGCTGCTTTTGTACCTTCTCATAGACGGTATCTACCGCCCGTCTTACCCCGAAACAGAATCCGGCGCTTTCCGCCAGCACCACCTTTAATTTCCTTCGGCCCTGCGCTTCCATGCCTTGTCCTGCTTCCTTGATGCTTTTCTCCATATACACCTCGTATGGCTGCCCTAGCTACGCTTTTTTTCCTGTACCAGCTTTTGTATCTTTGCCACGGTTTCTTCTATCGACAAACAGGAACTGTCGATCAAAACCGCATCCTCCGCCTGGCGCAAAGGGGCAATCTTCCGGTTCTTATCTTGCTCGTCCCTGGCCTGGATATCGTTGCAGATTTCTTCAAGGCTGCAATCCATACCGCGCTCCTTCAATTCCAGGTATCTGCGCTTCCCCCGCGTCTCTACGCTGGCAGTCAAGTAAACCTTTACTTGTGCGTCTGGCAGCACGCATGTCCCAATATCACGCCCATCCATAATCAAATCCGTGGCCGCCGCCATCTCCCGCTGAAGCTGCGTCAGCTTTTCCCTGACCTTAGGGTAAATGCTGGTATCCGACGTCATCTTCCCGACCTCTTCGGTACGGATTAAGCCATTTACATTCTCCCCGTTCAGATACACCTGCTGCTCGCCATGCTCCATGCCAAGCGAAACGGTAATCCTCTCGCAGGCAGCGCTTATGGAAGCCTCATCCTGCGGCGCAATCCCTTCCCGCAGGAAAAACAAAGCCATTGCCCGGTACATCGCACCAGTATCTACATAAATATACCCCAACTCCTGCGCAACTAGTTTTGCAACCGTGCTTTTGCCTGCCCCAGCAGGCCCGTCTACTGCAATATTAAACGCCATAGGTCCCTCCCTATTCTTCTAAGCTATACTGTCCCCGGCCAGAAACCCGGTCGACCATGCAATCTGCAGGTTAAACCCGCCTGTCAATGCATCCACATCCAGTACCTCTCCTGCAAAATACAGCCCCTGCACCAGCTTAGATTCCATTGTGGATGGATTTACCTCCCGTACCAAAACACCTCCTCTTGTCACAATCGCTTCATCGAATCCCCGAAAACGCGATATAGTAATAGGAAGAGCCTTTATCAGGCCCGCAAGCCTCCCACGTTCTTCCCTTGTGATCTCGTTCACTTTTTTATCGGAAGGAATGCCGCTTAATTCAACCATGATTGGGATTAATTTTGCTGGAAACAGCTTCTGAAGGGCATTCTTAAACTGGCGGTTCTGGTTCCCGCCAAAATCACGCAAGATACGCTTATCCAACTGCTCCGGCGACAATGCTGGCTTTAGGTCTATTTCCATACGAAGAGGCATATGCTCAATGGAATCATTTGCCACGCTGCTTGCGCTTAAGACTAGCGGCCCGCTGACCCCATAATGGGTAAACAGCATCTCGCCAAATTCTTCGAACAACAATTTCTTACCCTTCTTCATACGGAGCGTGACATTCTTCAGAGACAGGCCCTGCAGTTCCCTGACCCAGCCCTCCGCCGCTTCCATCGGCACCAGGGATGGGCGCCTTACCGATACCGTATGCCCTAGCCCTTCCGCAAACCGGTAACCGTCCCCGTCCGATCCTGTCGCAGTATAGGAACATCCTCCCGTAGCAATGACTACGGCTTCTGCTTCTATCTTTGTCCCATCCTTGAGGATGACGCCTCCGACCTGGGATCGCCTCCCACCTTTGCCGTCTGGCGCAAGGAGCACTTTCACAACCTCTGCTTCGAGCCGCACCGATACCCCGGCGTCCCGCAATGCCTTTTGCAGGACGCGGATTACATCCGAAGAACGATCCGATTCTGGGAACACACGCCCGCCGCGCTCTACCTTTGTCACAAGGCCGCGTTCCTCAAAAAAACTTACCACCTGGCTGTTGCTAAAGCTATAACATGCGCTGTACAAAAACTTCCCATTGCGCATCACATGCCCAAAGAAATCCTCCATATCGCAATCGTTGGTAAGGTTGCACCTGCCCTTCCCCGTGATAAACAGTTTCTTCCCTAGCTTCTCATTTTTCTCCAGCAGCATGACCTGGTTCCCCTTTGCAGCCGCCTGGATTGCTGCGGCCATACCTGCGGCTCCGCCGCCAATTACAATTACTCTGCGCATATCAACCTTCTTTCTTTCGCTCTGTTTGATGTATTATAGCAAAAAGAACCTTACACCACAATACCTTTTTCTCAAATTATTCTCGCCACAGACATACCTAATCACCGTTCAAAGCCATGCACCCAGTCCGAACGCAGATAGTATATCAGATAAATGACAGAGCTGACGCCCCAGGTCAATGGATACGCCCAATAGATATAGCCGATCTCCCCGACAAGCTGCATGACGGATACTATGTATGAGATACGCAGCACGCACCACACGGATAACATAATGCACATCGGCGCAAACGCCTTTCCTGCTCCCCGGCAGACTGCTGCAATCGAATGGGAAAACGCCAGCAGGAAATAAAACAATGCGACCGTACGCGCCTGCCGCGTCCCCAGTGCCACTACCCCCGCCGTATGGTCAAACAGACCGATACACTGCGGCGCGAACACATAGTAACAGGCTCCAATCGCTTCTGCCAAAAGAACTGCCGCCAAAATACTGAACCTTGCGCCTTTCTTTGCCCTGTTATATTCCCTCGCGCCAAGGTTCTGGCTGATAAAAGTAGTACTGGCCATATTAAAGCTTGTAATCGGCAGGAACGCAAAGCCCTCAATTTTGGAATGGACGCCATACGCAGCCATCGCCAATTTCCCAAACGAATTGATCTGGGATTGCACGATTACATTGGCAAGCGCAATCACAGAATTTTGGATCCCCGATGGGAGCCCATAGCGTACGACCTCTACCAGCATATCCTTATGGAACCTGATTTTCTTCCATTCAAGCGTATAGACCTTTCCTTTTTCCAGCAAATGCACCATACAAAGCACAACACTAGACGCCTGCGACACTACCGTAGCAATGGCCGCCGCCCAAACGCCCCAGCGGAACGCAGCTAAAAACACCACATCCAGAACCACGTTCAATACGGATGAAAACACTAGGTAATACAACGGACGGCGGCTGTCCCCAAGCGCATTCATAATGCTGCAGCAGATATTGTACATCACCATAGCGAAGGCGCCTAAGAAATAATAGCGGAAATATTCTACTGCTTCCGGCATTACTTCCGGGTCGGTCTGCATCCATTCCAAAAAGACGGGCGTAAACGATACGCCAATCACCGTAAGGATCCCCCCGCTTACTACGCCAAAGGCAAATAACGTATGGATGGCACGTGACACCTGCCCCCGGTCGCCCGCTCCGAAATACCGTGAAATCAGGATGCCCCCACCCATTGCAATCCCCATAAAAAGGCTTGACAGTAGGAAAATCAACGTCCCGGAAGAAGTAACTGCCGCCAACGCATTTGTCCCCAAAAACTTCCCCACAATAAAAGCATCCGCCGTATTGTAAAGCTGCTGGAATACCTGGCTCAAAAATACTGGCATAGCAAACCCAACCATCAAGGCATACGGGCTGCCAACGGTCATATCTTTTGTCTGTTCCTTTGCCTGCACCAAAACCTCCTCCTCCCTTATCCAGCCTTCCCTGCTTCCATACCGCAGGAAACGGCAACACGATCCATTGCGACAGAAAAAGATACCGCCTTATTACAAGCAGTATCTTTTCCTATACTATCATTTTGTTACTGTCCACGCTGCGCTAGCATCCCGTTATACTTTATACTGGATAAGCGCCATTCTTCGTATCTGCAATGGAAGCGTCCACCTTTGTCTGCTGTGCCTCTCTGTATTTAAAGAACTCCGTTGCAACCTGCGGGAACAACGCATAAGACAGCACGTCTTCATCCTGCTGCTTATACTGTTTCATCTCCGCCTCAATCTTGTCTAATTCAGGCTCTAACAGATCTGCATAACGGCAGGTAATGGCATTCTTCTTCTCGTCGCCTAATACCTTGTCGATTACTTCTTTATTGAATGGCTTTACCGTCTGGCCATACTTCCCAAGCAATACGTCCTTCGTTTCCTTCGTAGCGACCTTATAACGCTCGCCCATCAATACGTTGAATACTGCCTGTGTCCCCACGATCTGGGAAGAAGGCGTAACAAGCGGCGGTTCCCCAAGGTCTTTCCGGACGCGCGGGATTTCTTCCAGCACTTCCATATATTTATCTTCTGCATTCTGTTCCTTCAACTGGGATACCATGTTGCTCAGCATACCGCCCGGTACTTGGTACAGCAGGGTCTGGATATCCACGCCCAGTACCTTCGGGTTCATCAGCCCGCTCTTCAGCGCCTCTTCACGCATTGGGCGGAAATAATCTGCGATTTCCTTCAGCAGCATCTGATCAAATCCTGGATCCAGCTCTGTGCCGCGGAATGCTTCCGCCATAACTTCTGTTGCCGGCTGGCTGGTGCCAAGCGCAAACGGAGACATTGCGGTATCAATAATATCGCAGCCTGCTTCTACTGCTTTTAAATACGTCATGGAAGCAACCCCTGACGTATAGTGGGTATGGAGCTCAATCGGAAGGCTGGTTGCCGCTTTTAAGGACTTCACCAGTTCTTCCGCATTATACGGGGTCAAAAGCCCTGCCATATCCTTGATACAGATGGAATTTGCTCCCATCTCTTCAATCCGTTTCGCCATATCTGTCCAATACTTCAAGGTATACGCATCCCCTAATGTATAGGAAAGGGCAACCTGCGCATGGCCTTTTTCCTTATTCGTAGCCGTTACTGCCGTCTGTAAATTCCTCAGATCGTTCAAGCAGTCAAAAATACGGATAATATCAATGCCGTTTGCAATGGACTTCTGCACGAAATATTCCACCACATCGTCCGCATATGGGCGGTATCCTAAGATATTCTGCCCACGGAACAGCATCTGCAGCTTTGTATTCTTAAACCCAGCCTTTAATTTACGCAAACGTTCCCATGGATCTTCTTTCAGGAAACGCAAGGAAGCGTCAAATGTAGCGCCGCCCCAGCATTCTACGGCATTGTAGCCCACTTTGTCCATTTTATCAATGATTGGCAGCATCTGCTCTGTTGTCATACGGGTAGCAATCAGGGACTGATGCGCATCACGTAATACGGTTTCTGTAATCTTAACCGGTTTTTTACTCTTCTTCGCCATGACTATTCCTCTCTATCTTCTTATATTGCAACACCCCGGATACACGGGCTGCCGCCCTCTATGGTTCTACCAAAGCGGATATCGCAGCCCAGCAGAGACATAAGCCCGCCAGGCTTCCCGGCTCTGGTTAAATCCCAAATATCGCCATAAATACGCCGGCTGCAACTGCCGTACCGATAACCCCGGCAACGTTCGGCCCCATCGCATGCATCAACAGGAAGTTGGTCGGATCCTCTTCCGCCCCGACCTTCTGGGACACACGGGCTGCCATCGGCACCGCCGATACCCCCGCGGAACCAATCAACGGGTTGATCTTGCCTCCGGTAATCTTGCACAAAAGCTTGCCGAACAGCACCCCGGCTGCCGTACCGAACATAAATGCAATCAAGCCAAGGGCTACAATCTTCAAGGTTGTAACGTTCAAGAACGCCTCAGCGCTTGTCGTCGCCCCTACGGACGTACCCAACAGGATAACAACGATGTACATCATCGCATTGGACGCCGTCTCGGATAACTGGCGGACTACGCCGGATTCACGGAACAGGTTCCCCAGCATCAGCATACCAACCAACGGCGCCGTCGTCGGAAGGATAATACATACCACAGAAGTAACGACGATCGGGAACAGGATTTTCTCCAACTTTGATACCGGACGTAAATTCTGCATCTTAATCGCACGTTCCTGCTTCGTGGTAAACAGCTTCATAATTGGCGGCTGGATAATCGGCACCAACGCCATATAGGAATATGCAGCCACGGCTATCGGTCCCATCAAACCCGTCTGCCCTAATTTCCCCGCAAGGAAAATGGACGTCGGGCCGTCCGCACCACCGATAATGGATACAGCTGCCGCCGCCTTATCGTTAAACCCTAACAGGATGGCCATAAAATAAGCTCCAAAAATACCAAACTGTGCCGCAGCCCCCAGCAAGAAACTGATTGGGTTCGCAATCAAAGGACCAAAGTCTGTCATCGCGCCAACGCCCATAAAAATCAGGGACGGCAGGATAGACCATTCATACAAAGTATAGAAATAAT
>CAOKNO010000119.1 GCA_948470065.1 uncultured Eubacterium sp.
CCGTCACGTCATAGCCCATTTTTGCCAAATCCCCAGCGCACGTAAGGCCTGCAGGGCCAGATCCAATCACAGCTACCTTGCGCCCCTTCTTCTCAGACGCAGGCTGCGGCTTGATGCCATTTTCCCTCGCCCAATCTGCTGCAAAACGTTCCAGCTTGCCGATGGATACTGGCTCGCCCTTAATTCCTCGGATGCATTTGCCTTCGCACTGGCTCTCCTGTGGGCAGACGCGCCCGCAGACTGCTGGGAGGGCGCTGGACTTGCTCAATACCTGGTATGCGTCTTCAAACTCCCCTTCCTTAATTGCGGAAACAAACCCTGGGATATCAATGGATACCGGACATCCCTTGATGCACTGGGCATTCTTGCAGTTTAGGCACCTTGCGGCCTCTTCCATTGCTTCTTCCTTATTATATCCCAGGCACACTTCATCAAAATTCGCTGCACGCACCTGCGGCTCCTGTTCCCGTACCGGTACTTTCTTCATCACATCCATTATCTGCCACCTCCGCAATGTCCGCATCCGCCATGGTGGGTATCCCCCTCTTTTAGCTTCAGCATGCTTCTTCCCTCTTCTGTCTTATACATCTGCTGGCGTTTCATCGCCTGGTCAAAATCTACCAGATGCCCGTCAAATTCCGGCCCGTCCACGCAGGCAAACTTCACCTTATCCCCAACAGTGACACGGCATGCGCCGCACATCCCGGTTCCATCTACCATAATCGGGTTCAAAGAAACAATGGTCGGGATCCCTAATTTCTTCGTGAGCAAGCAGACAAATTTCATCATAACCATAGGCCCTATGGCGATACACAAATCATACGTCTTCCCTTCTGCCACCAAGGCTTCCAATTGGTTCGTCCCCATACCATGGAACCCATAGCTGCCGTCATCCGTCGTCACATACAGGTTCCCTGCCACCTTCTCCATCTCATCCGTCAAAATCAGCAAGTCTTTCGTCTTTGACCCCATAATCACATCGCAAGATACGCCTTGCTCATGGAGCCATTTCACCTGCGGGTAGACAGGCGCCGTCCCTACGCCCCCTGCGATAAATACGATTTTCTTCTGTTTCAGTTCTTCGATCGGGGTCTCCGTCAATTCTGACGCGCAGCCCAAAGGTCCTACGAAGTCCTGGAAGGAACCGCCTTCTTCTAGCGTTTCCATTCGCTGGGTAGACGCCCCTACCACCTGGAAAACAATGGTCACTGTCCCAGCTTCCTTATCATAATCACAAATGGTAAGAGGGATACGTTCCCCCTCCTCATCCATCTTCACAATTACAAACTGCCCAGGCAGACAGGACTTCGCCACGCGCGGCGCTTTGACATCCATCAGGAAAATCTTGTCTGCCAGCTCTTTTTTCTTTACAATTGGGTACATTCTTTAACCTCCGCCAACATTATCTATTGTTTTCCGTAACCATCTTATATTTTAATATATTTCTTGTGGAAATTCAATTCTTATTTATCCCAAACCGGAATGCAGCAGCGAAAGCGCCTTTGCCAGCTCCCTAGCGTCGATCTGGCCAGGCGCGGACGCCTTCCCTGCCGCCCCAAAGGTCACCGCCGAACCGAACAGTTCCCCGCAAAGCCTGCTTGCCATGCCCAGCCCTGCCATTGACATGGCGATAACCGGGCGGTCCGCATGTTTCCTATGCATTTCCTCCACAGCCGCCATAAGCGTCAGGACATCTCCCGGGCAATCCGGCATAACGGCGATTTTCACAAGATCCGCGCCAAGGCCCTGCATCTTGCATAGCCTGCGGATCATCTCATCCTTTGCAGGCGTCTGCCCGAACTCATGGTTGGATACGATAACTGCCACGCCAAAGCAGTGCGCCTGTGCAATGACCTTACAGACTGCCGCTTCGCCTGCAAATAATTCCACGTCTACCATATCCACATACCCGGATTCGGCTGCCGCCTGGTTCAGGCTGGTATAAGGCTGTACATCCAGGGCGCGTTTTCCTCCCTCACTTTCGGTACGGAAGGTAAACAAGAGCGGCGTATCCCCCAGGATCGCCCGCAGCCCTTTTAGCACTTCTAATACCTTCTCCCATTCCAAAATATCACAGAACCAATCTGCGCGCCATTCTACAAAATCTATCGGGATTTCCTTTATCTCTTTTGCCGCTTCCAGGATTTCATCCTTACTGACGCCTACAAGCGGCACGCAGATTTTAGGGATCCCTTCCCCAATCTTCAGATTCCTTACCTTTACCGGCTCCATCCTGCCATCCACCCTTTCCTCTGCCTTCCAATTCTGCTGCAAGCAATTCCCTAACATACGTTTCCTGCTTTGGCCGCCAACATGCGATTGTATGCCGCAAAGGCTTTCCTTCTTACATGCCAAGCACCTGTTTGATATATTCCACAGGCATTTCTTTTCCTGTCCACAATTCAAACGCTGCCGCGCCCTGGAACAAAATCATGCCCATCCCGTTCATTGTCTTGCATCCTGCTTCCTTCGCCATCTTCAGCATTGCTGTTTCCTGCGGGGAATACACGACATCTGTGACAATCAGATCCGGCCGGAAAAAGGATTTATCTGGGATATACGTCTTCCCCTCTAATGGCTTCATCCCCATACCTGTGGCATTCGCAAACAGATAGGAATCCGCCATTTCTTCCTTCAGCTTATCCAAATCCGCCAGATCGTAAAGATTTACTTTGCAGGATGTCCGCTCCCGTATCTTATCTAACGTCCCCTGTGCGCTGTCCCAGAACTTATCCTTAATATTGAAAATAGAAAGCTCCGAAATCCCGTCAAGCGCCGCCTGCACCTCGATGGCAGTCGCCGCGCCGCCTAACCCTACCACCGTCATCTTCTTGCCAACCACATCGATCTGGCCATCCTGCAGCGACCGCATATAACCGATCCCATCTGTGATATGCCCCGTCAGCACGCCATTGTCGTTGACTATCGTATTTACCGCGCCGCACAGTTCTGCTTCTGGCGACAATCTATCCAGATATTGGCATACGGCCGACTTATTCGGCATAGATACATTTGCGCCCACCATCCGGAGCGCACGGATGCCTTTCACCGCATCCTCCAGCGTATCCTGCCCTACCTCAAACGCAAGGTATGCATAATCCAGCCCCAGCTTGGCGAATGCCTCGTTATGCATCGTGGGCGAACTAGAATGCCTGATTGGATATGCCAATAACCCGATAAGTTCCGTATGACCTGTAATTCTCTCTGCCATCTTCTAATCCCTCTTCCTTCCTGCCATGCTTGGCTTTATTAGGCTAACTGAAGCCCTCCGCTACTATTGTTATCCCATTTTATGGAGCCTTTGCGTGATTTCCATACAGATTTCCTTTATGCCCTTCCCGTCGGTATGTAGGATCAGATCCGCTGCCTTTTCATAACGTTCCCTCCTCTGCTCCATTAAGCCCGAAATATAAGGGATATTCATATTCCCTTCGAGCAGAGGGCGGTCGTGGCTGTCTTTGACACGCGCATAAATGGTTTCCGGCTCTGCAGACAGCAGCACGATCTTCCCACTTTGCTTCATCCGCTCTACATTTTCCTTCCGCATGGGCGTGCCCCCGCCGCAGGAAACCACGGCATGCCCCTTCCCCTGCAATTCTTCTAAAAGCTTCGTCTCCAGGCTGCGGAAATACCCTTCCCCATATCTGTCAAAAATCTCTGGGATCCCCATCCCCTCGCGTTCTGAGATCATGCGGTCCATTTCTATTGCTTCCATCGAACACAGTTTTGCCAACTGTGTGGACACGGCTGTCTTGCCGCTTCCCATAAAGCCAATCAGGTAAATATGATATGGGAACTGACTGCCCAGCCCCTCTTCTTTCTTCCACATAACTTTGCCCATTCCCTTTCTTCCCTACGTCTGCCCATCCTTTATCAATTTAAAGCAGCAAACTAATTATAGCAACTCATGGGTACGATTGCAACACTAAAAACAAACCATTGACATCTTTTCGGGAATCCATTAAGATAATTACTGCCATAAAAGGATAAAGATTTGTATTTACAGAACATAAAGGAAGGGGACAGCTATGAGCTTTACATTTTTAAACCAGCTTCCGACGCCGGAAGAAATCAAGGAAGAATATGCGCTCTCCCAGACATCTGCCCAGGTAAAAAAAGAGCGCGACTCTCTCATCCGCAGCATCATCACCGGGGAATCGGATAAATTCTTAGTGATTATCGGCCCATGCTCGGCAGACAACGAGGATTCCGTCTGCGACTACATCAGCCGCCTGGCAAGCGTCCAGGAAGCAGTTGCCGACCGCCTGGTCTTAGTGCCTAGGATCTACACCAATAAGCCCCGCACCACAGGAGAAGGGTACAAAGGCATTGCCCACCAGCCGGATCCAGAGAAACGGCCAGATATGTTAGCAGGGCTGATCGCCATGCGTAAGATGCATATCCGCGCGTTGGAAGAAAGCGGGCTTTCCTCTGCGGACGAAATGCTCTACCCAGAAAACTGGCCTTACGTAGAAGACCTGCTCTCCTACGTCGCAATCGGCGCACGTTCCGTGGAAGACCAGCACCACCGCCTGACCGTAAGCGGATTTGACGTGCCCGCCGGGATGAAGAACCCGACCAGCGGCGACTTCTCCGTTATGCTGAACTCCGTATATGCCGGCCAGCGCCCACACCATTTCGTGTTCCGTGGCTTTGAGGTCCGCACAGACGGGAACCCGCTGACCCACGTCGTGCTGCGCGGCGCCGTCAACAAGCGCGGCGTCTGCATCCCCAATTACCACTACGAGGATCTCGAACGGCTGATCCAGATGTATGGGGAAATGGACTTACAATACCCAGCAGCCATCATTGATTCGAACCATTCCAACTCCAACAAGCAATATGAGCAGCAGATCCGGATCGTGAAAGAAATCATGCACAACCGGAGGACGGAGCCTGAAATCAAAAAACTGGTCAAAGGCGCCATGATTGAAAGCTACATTGAGCCAGGGAGCCAGAAGGTTGGCGAACATATCTATGGGAAATCTATCACAGATCCCTGCCTGGGCTGGAAAGAATCAGAAGAACTGATTTACCACATTGCAGAAATGAACCAGTAACGGCGCTACTGCCCTCTTGGATGCGCCCTCCGGTAGACCTCCCGGATGCGCTTGTGGTTCATCTCTGCATACGTCTGGGTAGCCGCAAGATCTGAATGGCCCATCATCTCCTGGACGGCACGGACGTCCGCGCCATGCTCCACTAGATGCATGGCAAAGGAATGGCGTAAAGTGTGCGGCGTCAGTTCCCCGGTAATCCCGGCTTTCTTGCCGTACGCCTTCACCAGCTTCCAAAACCCCTGGCGGCTCATTGGCTGGCCAGAGCAATTCGTAAACAGGCACGGAGCCTCTTTTCCCTTCAAAAACGCAGGCCGCCCTTCCTCTAGATATTGCTTAAGGGCGCGCTTTGCCTCTGTGCCAAATGGGATAATCCGCTCTTTGCTCCCATCCTTGCAAGTGATGTACTCCATAAAGAGGTTCACATCCGAAACTTCTAGGGATATCAGCTCCGATACCCGGATCCCTGTTGCATACAGCAGCTCTAACATTGCCTTATCCCGCAACTCCTTTGGGGATCCGCCCCCGATCTGCCCCAGGAAACGGCCCATCTCTTCCTCACTCAGCACGGAAGGCGGTTTCTTCTCCACACGCGGCGCCTTCAGCCCTTCTGCAATATTCGCACCGATCTCCCCCTCTATTTGCAGATACTCAAAAAACGCCTTCATAGAGGCAATACTCCTGGAAATCGTAGACGGCTTCCTACCTTGCTTCTCTTGGAACAAAATATAAGAATTTAGGCCTGTAGCGGTGATTAGGCTGGCTTCCCCAATGCCTTGCTCCATGAAAAACTGGTTCATTTTCTTCAAATCCCGTTCATAAGAAACAGCCGTATTTTCTGAAGTCTTTTTGACTTCTTTCATATAGCGTACAAATTCTTGGATCTCTTTTGTCATAAACCCTCCACCCATTCCATTTCTACTGGGTCATCATCCTTATGTTTAATAACATTGTAATACTTTTTTAAAAAAATTTCAATATGTTTTTAAGGATTATAGGGTTTATATAACTTTCAAGAAAAATCCCCGTAACAAATATCCCCATCAGCATCACAGCGCCCAAGGCGCCCAGCCCATACGCGCGCTTTTTCTCCATCTGGTATGCGCCAGAAAGGCGTTGGCGCAGGGATACGGCAAGATAGAAATAACATACATAGACCGGGAGATAGCACAGGTACTGGGGGAACAGCCCGCCTAAGACCAGGAGGATCCCCTTTACGCCGTACTTCGCGATCCCGGTAGAAAGCATGAAGCCAATGGAAAACCCCTGCCAGCCCAACGCCAGCAGGCCAGCGGCAACCCCAAGGGCGCTGAACAAAAGGAACATCATCAAAATCATCAGGGGCATACGTTCTTCCACAATATAGAACAAGAGGTTCTCTGCATTAATCCCAATATAGCGGAATTTTTCTACAAAATAATCATTCAGCACCCCTGCGTTTGATACTGCTTCCCGCCCCATCAGGTTCGCCATGAAAATCCCTGCCACAAACGTCCCTAGCAAGAAGCCTTTCATCAATTTCATCCAAAGCGATCCATTCTTCTGTACCCATTGATACCTTTTCCAAAGCAGATACGATATTTTTCCCATTCATCCTAACGGCAGCCTGCTGCCAAAAACAGGCTGCCTGCCTTGCTTTTTCTATAGCTTATGCACGTCCTTCTAGAAAAAGTATCGCAATGGTACAAAATCCAGGAATTATTTGTATTTATTTTTATACGCCATAATAGCAGCCACCGTCTTAGCATCCTGGATCACGCCCTGGTACACCAGGCTGCACAGTTCCTCCAAGCTAT
>CAOKNO010000120.1 GCA_948470065.1 uncultured Eubacterium sp.
GAGATAGCAAAATCTTCATCCCCGCAGTTCACCGTGTCTATCCGGTAACCTTCACGGGGAACCATCCTTCCGGCTTCATTCCGTACTGGCTTCATGTTAACTTCATCATGCTCAAATGTGAGGTTATGTAGAAGGGAATCTAAAAATTTATGATTTTTTTCATAAGCAGGGTTTGGGGAAGGCACTCCCCAACAATTATCTGTCCAGGGCGGAAGATGGAGCGCAAGCGGAATCTGGAACCTTAGACGATACTTGCTCTTTTTTTCTCTCAAATATCTACCTAATTTTTCTATGATATGATACAATAAAAAGCATGATAATCCGTATTACCTACCAAAACAAGCTATGACCATATAAAAAACATGACAATGGGAGATAACATAATGACCAATACAGAACAACGTGAAGCTATACGACAATTTATTTTAAAATGGCAAGGAAGAGGAAAAGAGGATGAAGATGACCATTCATATTGGTACGATATATTGAGCCGAATTTTAGGAATATCTGATGCCACAGATCATATTGTGTTTCAAAAAAAAGTTCTTATTGATGGAAATATAAAGAGAATTGACGCTTATATCCCTGAAACTCGAATATTAATTGAACAAAAAAGTTTGGGAAAATCATTAGATAAAAAACTACATAATTCTGGTGATGTTGCCTTAACCCCCTATGAACAGGCAAAGCGATATGATAACTATTTGCCTGTAAGCGAAAAAGCGCGCTATATTATAACATCTAATTTTAACGAAATATGGATCTATGATATGGATAAAAGAGATCCGGAAAAAAATGTTGAAAAAATATATTTGAAAGATTTACAAAAGGACTTTTACCGTCTGGGGTTTTTGGTAAAATCTGAAGATACAAAAATAACAAAAGAAATGGATGTATCCATTAAAGGCGGAAGCTCAGATGATGCAGGAAACGCTTGCTATTGCAAAGATAAAATCAGATTTCCTTCCACTCAAATCATATGCTAACATTGTAGAAGGCAACGCATTAACACTAAATTGGTGTAATGTTTTATCCAATTCTAGTTGTTCATTCATCATGGGAAATCCACCTTTTGTTGGCGCCAGAATGATGAAGCAAGGCAGCAGGCAAAAGAAAGAAATCGAAAATTTATTTGGGAAAATAAAGGATGTACAAGATTTAGATTACGTAACAGGATGGTATAAAAAGGCGGCGCAGTATATTCAAAATACTCCTATAAGAGTTGGATTTGTATCGACAAACTCTATCTGCCAAGGCGCACAAGTTCCCATTCTGTGGAATGTATTGTTAAATGATTTTGATATTAAAATAAACTTCGCTCACCAGACTTTTCAATGGGACAGTGAGTCAAACTTAAAAGCGCATGTTTATGTGATTATTGTAGGATTTGCAGCTGAAATCCAGAAAATCAAAAAATTATATACTTATAAATCTATAAAATCAAAACCTGAAAAAAGAATAGTTGAGTTTATTAATCCTTATTTATTACCTGCCGATACTGGAATAATCAGCGCAAAGAAGGATGCCATTTGCAATGTGCCTAAAATGAATTTTGGAAATCAGCCCAGGGATGGAGGTCATTTTGTTATTAAAGAAAATGAGCGAAAGGAAATTCTGTCCAAAGAACCAGAACTCGAAAAATGGCTTCGTCCATATATCGGTGCTGATGAATTTATAAAAGGAAAACAACGATGGTGTCTATGGTTGAAAGGTACTTCACCATCTGATATCTCCCAAAGCAGAATTTTGTATCAGAAAGTGGCGGCTGTAAAGGAATTCCGTCTAAATTCCAGCGCAAAAACGACAAATGGCTATGCAAAAGTACCGCATTTATTTGCGCAAATCACACAGCCAGATAATGCAAATTATCTGATAATTCCACGTACTTCTAGTGAAAGAAGGCGCTATATTCCTATCGGCTTTATGGATGCTGATACAATATCTTCTGACGCTGTACAAATCGTTCCAAATGCAACGCTATATCACTTTGGTATCCTGACCTCGAATGTCCATATGGCATGGATGCGTGTTGTCTGTGGACGTTTGAAAGGTGATTATAGATATGCAAAAGAACTGGTGTATAATACCTTCCCGTGGCCATCCCCCACTGAAGAACAATATCATAAAATAGAAGATACGGCTAAAAATATCCTGGAGGTCAGAAAGAAATATTCTAATGATACTACAATGGCAGTGCTATATGATCCCATTACGATGCCTGCTGATTTAGAAAAAGCTCATAGAAAAAATGATATTGCTGTAATGAATGCGTACGGTTTCAAAATAAATGAGACATCTGAAATGGACTGTATCGCCTCATTGATGAAGCTTTATCACAAAATTGTAAATGAATAGATATTTGAAAAGCGGAGGTATTCATATGAACTGGGAAAAAGCGTATCAAATATATGAACATTCAAAAACCCTATATGATTTATACGATATCAAAAAAGATATCACAGAGATAGATCAGATACTTGCGATGCCAGTATTGAATGTTTATTCTGCAAGACAAAAAATTGGTTCTATTAACGAAAAGCATCCGGAAATAATTTTTATCCATGCTCTATTATACCGTTTAAAAAATCCTTACGCCCCAAATACACCACCTGAATCTGTTGACAGCGCTTCTGATTCAGGACTACGCTCTGATTTATCATGGAAAAGAGATTACTTAACAGCAAAAGGCAAAACAACCTGTTTAGATGAATTATATGAATATTTAAAAAAGAAATATAATCTATAAACAGCAAAATGCAGGCTCTCGTAAATTGCGTGAGTCTGCATTTAAAGTTATATTCATTCTATACGAAATATTGTTTTTTGAATACGTTCTACTTTGTTACAACCATATGTACGGTACTCTTACTGATTCCAAACCGTTTTGCCGTCTGGCGGACGGTCGCGTTTTCCTCAATTATATAATTAGCAATATTTATTGCCCGCTCTTCTATGTAACCTTTCAACGAACTTCCCCATACACCGTTTTTTACAATGTATGAAGGATTTGGCTAAATTATGACAATGCTGCCAAACATTCCTACATCCGCTACAAAAACCGCTTTCCACGGATATCTCCCTCAATTGCGAACACTCCATATCTACCCTTACCTCCCGTTATGTCTGCCGAAAGCCACGGAACTGCGCGTCTTTATTATAATACAATTCCCTGCATATACGCTCTGAGTTTTCGAACTGCACTTCCCCATACCGCTTGATCAAACGCATATTTGCGTGGTACAACGCCTGATAGATTTCCTCGTCGGAATGCTGTGTAAAGTTCATAGACAGCAAATCAGAGTTTGTGTGCTTGTTTTCGTAAAAATCTGCGGTATCCTTTACCAGCCCATGCTCTATGGCATACTCAAATAACTCCGTCCCTGGATATGCCGTCACAGACCGTATCGTCCTCATCTGGGCATGGTCGTCATATTTCATTAGGAACTCCACATCATCTTCAATGGTACTTAGCGGTTCATTTATATTCCCATATATGATATTCAGCCCTGGGCTTATCCCTACCTCCAAGGTATGTTCAATCCCACGGATGATCATATCCCTTGTCAGCCCTTTGTGCATCACCTTTAGCGTATCGTTATCCAAGGATTCTATCCCATAATTAATAAATACGCACCCTGCCTCTTTCATCTTTTCTAACACATCAATATCTGCAAAATTCAGCCGGCCGTTGCAATCCCACTTAATATCAAGATCTGCTTCTAAAAAGGCGTCGCATAGCTGTATTGTCCTTTCCCTAGAGCTCATCAGCAATTCATCCGAAAATGCAATGTATTTGATATTGTACTGCTTTTTCAGGTATGATATTTCTTCTATAATACTTTGGGCGCTCCTTGGGCGGAACCCCTTGTCAAGACGGTAACAGAAATTACATGCAAAAATGCATCCACGCCCGGACAGGACTGGAAGGCAGCGTTCATTCCTTTCAATATTCGGCACCCGCATCAAGGAATAATATGTCATATCGAATAAGTCATACGCAGGCCAAGCTATCTCATCAATATTTTCGATCAATTCCCTTGGCTTTGTCCTTATGTATTCCCCGTCTTTATTAAAAAAGGCGATCCCATCCACGCTCTCTAAGCTCCTCTTCCCCTGGAATGCATCCATCAATTCTACAAATGTAATCTCACCTTCTCCAATCCCTACAATATCAGCTCCTGTCTTCCGGAGGAAATATTCCGGATCCGCCGCAGGCCCATGCCCGCCAATCGTATACCAGAACGACCTTCTGTTCTCAGAGGCATTGATTGCCTCAGATAAAGACAATAATTTGTGGTACTGGTAATACCCTCCGATAACACTTACCTCAACGACGTCAAACACATGATGGTTTAAATAATCTGTCAGATGGCTGTCTAGCCAATGGTAAACATCCTGCTGGTAAACGGAAACCTCATGCCCGGCATTCCTGGCTGCCGATGCCAAATAAGCAAGCCCCTGCGGAAACCAAGAAAGATAAGAATCGTTATCATAAACCACCATCAATATTTTCATAAACCGTTTCTCCTATAAAGTTTGCTTTTCAAATCATCGTTTCATATTGCATTTTCCCTACCGTTTCTTCCGCCAAGGGGAGCAGCAGGTCAATACATTTTCCGGTCAGTTGCGTATATTTCATACCTACGCGTGCAATTTCCCTTCCTTCCTCCTCCGGTGTCTTCTCTTCATAAAACTGTTCGCTGGTAACCACGTACTCCGCTACAGAAAGCGTGCTTGAAATTAAGTGGTACAACTCATGCCATTCCACTTCTCCCGTTAGTTTCTTGATCCGTTCCAAAATTTTGCGGTATGCTTTCCCGTCCATCTTGTCCAACCGACAGATGCGGTTCAATTTCCTGTACTGCGCCTGTAACTTTTCCACATCCTTTTTTATCTTCCGTAGCATCTCTGGGAAAGTATTTAAGTACTCTATAGCATGTTTCCGTTGCTCTTCATCAAATACAGGCTGCAATTTTTCAAAACAGGCATCTATATCTACTTCTTTTTTACATTCCCTGGCAACAGCGTCTTTTAATGTGATAATCTCCGTATTTTGTATTTTTGCTCCTCCTTCTGTCGCATTCATTACGTGGACTCCCTTACAGCCCGCAATATAGTAATTAAACCAATCCAGATATATTTTAAAATCTTCCCGGGTTGGGACTTTTTCTTCACAATTCCCTTCTACCATCAAACAACAGCTAGTATCAATTTCTTCCATTCTCTCCTGGAACGTCCCATCCGCATGGGTCTTGTTCCCAGTTAACGCCAGATCCTGCCCTACAAGTATAATCCTCGAAAAGCCCAGCTTATACACTACAGAAAATGCCGTGCAGGCTACCGAGCCCCCGCAGGCCACAGTGGAAAAAGACTTTCCATTCATGGCCATCATATTCCAAATATAGGGCTGCCCTTCATACCAAAAAATCTTTTTCCCTTGATGGTGCTTCAACACATCTTTTGCCGCGCTGATACTGGTCATCAAAGGGATTTTTTTTGCTTCCTCAAATGTAAAAAGTTCCAGCGGCTTCAAGCCGTCTACTACGACATACATATCTGGTATAATACCGGCTTTTACCAAAGGCCGCACAGCCGTATCCACGGCTACAATAAAGGCCTTATTTTTTGCCTTTTTCAACTCCTGGATATTTTTGTTTAACGATGGTCCCGCCGATACCACAATCGCAGGGATATTAATTGGAAGCACATCACAGAGTTGTGTAGTCACAGAACCGCCGCATAGATATTGGATATTATGGAGGATATTATCTGCCTCCACAGAAGCATAGCGGACTGCCGTTTTCTCATTCACAATAACCCCGTCAATCCTCCTATTCACTGCTTTAAGATACTTCAGCGCTTCTTCCTGGAATATTTCCTGGTACGTATCGTTCCCATAATACTTCACATATTCTGCATTTGCCAATTGGACAAATGACCCGACTACCGCCTCCATATCCATTTCATTTATACCCTCTATAATCAATCTCAGCGGTCTGTTTTCAAAATATTCCGCGATATCCGCTTCTTCCAGTAACCGGAAAAATATTTCTGCACAAGGCTCGTATACCATAATATTGATTTCTTTCTCTGTCGTATCAAGTAATTCCTTTAAAAACGCCACATCTCCTGTCCCCAGGACAAAAATAGTGGACGCACGGTTGAGCGATCCCCATTTTTCTATGATTCTCTTCGCCCGTTCCCTGGGCTGCCGTTTCCCGCTTACATATAAGCTATGCCCGTTTCTATTTAACCTCACGACAGGGCTTTCATCCTGTGCCAATCCTAACTCTACTTCAATCCCCTGTTTGACAGTTTCCCTACCTTCTTCTATCATTTTGCGCATACCTGGAAAACGTTTTTCCAAGGCAGAAATATTTCTTTCATATATTTTATTATCTAACAACACATGCCTCCTTCAATTCCTTCAATTCCTGCTCCTCAAAAAACAATTCCAAGAAAACTTTCAACCCGTATTCCACGGTATCCTCCAGCAATATCCTGTCGTTTTCCTTTAACCCTAAGGCAATGTCTTTCAGTATATCCATCCATACCATTTGCAGATACTGGTAATCTTCCCCGCCTGTTTCTTCCATCTGTTCCCCTAAAAAAACATCCGAAAATTCTTCCAGCAGAGGCAACGCACCTTCTACATGTTCCCTAATGTTTTTTTTCTGGTAAACCGCAAAATCTATACATGCCTGGAATACCTTTTGATATAATCCTGCAAGCTCCATCTGCATTCCCCTATTCCCAAAAATGGGGCTGTCGCACTAAGTAATTAGTGCGCAGCTCCTTTTCTATGCAAAAAAAT
>CAOKNO010000121.1 GCA_948470065.1 uncultured Eubacterium sp.
TTTCTAGAAACAGCGGATGTTCAATCTGTACAAAAAAAGGGCGACTTGCGACGGCATCTGGAGCCCGCTTTTGTATGGATTGGACAGACGCGTCTGTCCCAGAGAGGGTTTCGCAATTACCTAACTACATACATAAAAAGAAAGGAGCGCAGTTTTATGAAGGTAGTCGGCATTATCGCAGAATACAACCCCTTCCACAATGGGCATGCCTACCAGATCGATACGATAAAAAGGAACGCCCAGGCAGATTATGTCATTGCTGCTATGAGCGGCAATTTTGTCCAGCGCGGCGCCCCTGCGCTGCTGGATAAGTATGCCCGTGCAGATATGGCGCTGCGCTGCGGCGTCGACTTGGTACTCGAACTCCCTGTCTTATTTGCTTGTGCAAGTGCAGAAGCATTTGCCAGGGGCGGCGTATCGCTGTTATGTGATACCGGGGTGGTGACCCATCTTGGGTTTGGGATGGAAACCAGCCACTTTGCCCTGCTTTCTCAGATTGCAGATGTGCTGCTGCGCCAGCCTTCCGATTTCCAGAATACCTTAAGGATGGAATTGAAACAAGGGCTCTCTTTCCCGGCAGCCCGTGCCAAAGCTTTAGAAACGTACTTTTCATGTGACGGGGCTGCCTATGACGCCCAGCCGTTACTCCAAGAAACGCTTGCCGCCCCCAACAACATCCTTGCCGTCGAATACCTCAAAGCCCTGAAAAGCTTAGGGTCTGGGATCATCCCTTCCCCTCTTCAGCGCAAGGGCAGCGGCTACCACGATCCCAGCCTGGATCGCAGGCTTAGCTCGGCGACCGGGATACGGGCCTTCGTAACAAGCTGCAAAGACAGGGCGTTCCAACCGCTAGAAAACGCCATGCCCGCTGCTTCCCTTGGGATCTTAACGGGCTATCCCTATCCATTTTTAGCAGAAAATGATTTCTCCATATTAGCCCATTACAAGCTTCTTACAGAATCCCTGGAATGTCTTTCTTCCTATGCGGACAGTTCCCGTGCCCTTGCCAGCCGTATGAAAAAACACGCGCGCCAATTTACCACCTGGCACGGCTTTTGCGAGCAATTAAAAACGAAAAACATCACCTACACCCATCTCAGCCGACTGCTTTTACATATGACGCTTGGCATCAAGGCGCAAGACTGTAAGGATTTCCCCAAACCGCTCTACCTGCGCGTTTTAGGCTTCTCCAAAAAGGCCGCGCCGCTGTTATCCGCTATAAAAGCCAAAGGGACGCTGCCCTTGCTTACCAGTCCGGCAAAGTCAAGCAGCCTTCTTCCTAGCGCGGCCCAGCGGATGCTGGCCTTTGATTTAGACGCCTCTAGCCTGTATGCGCTGGGACAGAATGGCAAGGGCTGCCGCCATATCCCAAATGATTACCAGATTCCTATCGTAATACGCACGGGATGACCGTGCCTATGCAAATATCTCAAATACCTGGTTCCCAAACATATAGCCTGCTCCTATAAATACAAAGTTCCAGACACAGACGCCCAAAGCGGAACTCACCGTATACTTCACAAAGTTAAACTTCAACACCCCTGCCGGAATGGAAATCAGCGTCCGCACGACAGGGATTAATTTACTTAGGAAAATCCCCATACACCCCTTGCTCCGGATCATTTCGAAATTCCGTTCCACCGCTTCTTGCTGTTTCGGGAACTTTTTTACGTAAGCCTTCAAGAATACATCCCCGCCAAACCTGCCAAAAAAATACAGTACCCAACTCCCCATAACGCCTGCCGTTACAGATATCAACATTGTCAGAAGGAAACTCAGCTTCCCATTCGCAGCCCAAATCCCTGCCAATGGCATAATGATCCCTGCTGGGAACCCTGGCAGATTCATATATTCCAAAAATACCATCACGAATACGGCAATCCCTCCGTATTGTTCAAAACATTGGCTGATTCCTTCCATACTCATACGCATACCTCCTGTCTTATCTCGTTCTGTAAGTTGTCCTATGTATGGTTCCAGATATTATCATATCCAGAAAAATTTGGTTTTCCTTTGCTAAAAACGAAATTTTTTCTTAAAATGATTCCTTACCGCCGCAGTACGATCCCTGCGGAGCGTTTTTGTTTCATCGGACGCATTTTTCTATGAAATAAAAACAGGTTGCCTGTACCAATGTGGACCACTGGCAGGCAACCCTTTCTTATTAGCTTATGTTATCTGTCAAGCACGGCGTTCCCGCTGGCCTTTGGCCCGAAATGGCACAATGCCGCAATTGCAGCGCTGGCAATCAGCACCATATAAAAATTCAGCCCTCTGGTCACGCACATAGACGCCGTCAGGAACGCCCCTGGGAAGATCTGGGCAAACGCGGTCTTGTACATCAGCTCTGTAATCCCTTGCGCCCCAGGCAGCGGCAGCATATCTACCGCGATATAGACAGACGCCTGTAGGTTCATAACGGTGAGCGCGCTGAGCCCTTCTAGCCCCATCCCTTTGTAGATTAGATAAGTCAGAAAAAATACGCTGCACCTCTGGATCACGGTAAACAGCACGACAGCCACTATCTTGCTCTTATTTTTCAGGAAAAAAAGAACTGCTTCGTGATACTGATCCGCCATATCGATCAACCGTTCCGTCCGTTCCCGGGACGATTTCAAGATCTTGAATTTTTTTAACAGCTTCTCCCCGCCTATCACGATCCCTTTAAAGCATTTTGGGCTTATCATAATAAACAAAAGCACGACTACCAAAAAGGTATTCAAAAACAGGCCCAGATAGTAAAGGTACAGATACTGCTTCAAATACCCGGCAAGCGGTTCATGGTACAAGATCAGGATTAGGAGCCCCATAACCACAAGCACCAGCTTATATATAACAGCCACCGTCATAAGCACGACGGAACTGTCAGATATCTTATGCCCTTCCTTCTGCATGTAGTAAAGCTGCATTGGCTGCCCGCCTGTCGCCGACGGCGTAATGCCGGAATAGAAAAATCCCACAAAAGAGTATTTTACGCAAGTAGAGACTTTGGTCTTATAGCGCAGCGCCCGGAGCAGGTAGCAGATCATAAACCCTTCCGCCGATACGAAAAAGAATGCCGTCGCGATTGCCGCGAAAAGATAGGCGGGATGGAGCGTCCTCATTGCCTGGAACACCGCTTCCATATCATTCCCTTTGAAGATTGCACTGATTGTCAAAGCCACGAGTAATAAAAGAACCCCGGCGCTGATTAAATTTTTACGGTTCATGGTTATATCGCTCCATTCATTACATAAGATATCTTTAAAAAAGCCTGTTTAAACTTACTCAGGTTATTTGCTGGGAACCGGCAGCAGCTCCTATTAAATTCATGCAGCGTCCCTTCATACACCAAGTCGGTCTGCTCCAATTCATAAAAATCCCTGGGCGTCACCAGTGAAAAATGCTTTTCAAATAAGCGTATCCCTTGTTCTTCCAAAAGCTTCGCTACAAAAGAGGAACATGTAAAATGGTTTTTCTGGTAAAATGGTATGTTACACAGCAGCATAGGAAGCCCAAGGATGCAATAGTGGTAACGGAACCTTTTCTCATAGCATTCCTTCAATGTTTGGAAAATAGCCTCTTTCTGTTCCTTTGTGCATTCCATACTGACAATCCGATACCTTGCCGTAGGGAAAACGAGCTCAATCTCCCCAGCATCTTCTTTTTCAAATCCGGCAAAAACCGGTATGGCCGGGGCGCGCCTTCCAACGCTATAAGCCTCGTTCAATTCCTCATCCATCGACAGCACCACATGGATATAACTCAAATGGATGACACGGCGTATGATAGAAGCGAAAAGCCCTGGCGTATCAACAAGTGCAAAATATATTTTTTCCATAAATTTCAGCCTCTTTTCTTCAGTTCTTCTAATCAGTTAAATTGATAAAACTTCTGCGCTATCTTATAGCCTGCCAGCGTAACGCTTGCCCCCAGCTTCCCTGGCAGGAACGTAAAACCGCTGACTGTTTTTCGCTTCAAGGTATGGTACAGTTCCTTGTCATGGTTTTTCACATAGTTCCAAAGCATTTCCCGCTTCTTTAAAGCCTCCGCAGTACCAATCAAAAGCAGATGGATCGAAGAAATTGCCATCATAATGGAAATATTCCGCGTCAAATACTCCGCAAGCTTCGGGTTATGTATCCGTAGCTGCTCCAAATCCGTACAGCCGGACACCAGCTTCGTTACCCGGATCTGCTGGTCAATCCGCTGCATTAGGATTTTTTCATTGACAGACTGATCTTCCCTGCCCAGAAAATAATGGTAGAGATCCAAATCTAGGTAACAAATGGAATGCACATATGGCAACGGCTGGTTTGCAAAAATGTTATCCACATAAAAGGTATGCTTCGGCAATTTCACACGCGATTTTTTCAATACCTTTGTCCGGTAAAACAATGCATGCATCACCAAATATTGCGAAGGCTTAAACCGCTTCAAATCCTTCCAGCCACAGATCCTGCCTTTGGGGAACACATTTCCATACCCCATCCGTTTCGTACGGTTCTCGTACAGATGGTCATAGATGTAGTTGCATACAATTAAATCCACTGTCGTGCCGCTTTTGTCCCATTGGCGGATTTTTTTCATCAGCTTATGTAACGCCTCACGGTCAAGCCAGTCATCTGAGTCCACAACTTTAAAATACCTTCCCTTTGCAAGGGCAAGCCCCGCGTTGACCCCGGCGCCATGCCCGCCGTTTTCCTGATGCACCACACGTACAATCTCTGGGAACTCCCTAGCATACTCATCTGCAATCTCCCCTGTCCTGTCTGTAGAACCATCGTCGACTATAATAATCTCCGCCCGCTTCCCAACAGCCAGCAGGCTGTCAATGCAACGCTCCATATACTCCTCTGAATTATAACAAGGTACGGTAAATGTAATATCTTTCATAAAAATGCCCTTTCCTATTGCTGTCCTTATTCCGTAATGGTATGGCATCCGTTTCCATACTGTTTTTTCGTTCTATACTATTTAACGAAATTATTCTTGATATTTCTTCATATAAATTCTTAATATTTCATTAATACGGGATTTCATCCGCACGGGCTGCTTTTCTTTCCCAGAATTGGCAAAAACAGGAAGCAATAAGGATCCCCAAAAGCCCCCCTGCCGTGTCAATGCATACGTCCGCCAGCCTGCAAGCACGACCAGGCACAAACAACTGATGAAGCTCATCCGAGGCCGCGTAACAGGCGGTAAGGCATAACGCCAACCAAAAAACCCGCTTCTTCCCCAAAGGATAGCAGCCCAGATGAAGCCAGAACAAAACTGCCAGCAACGCATATTCACTGATATGGGCGCCCTTGCGGATGATAAGCTGCATCGACTCCGCTTGGGACATTAACTGTTCTTCCGTCTTATCCAAACCAAACACACGGTTCTGGAAGCTGGCAACTTGATAAGACACCGATTGGCTCGTCGCCGAAGAATCTGTGCTATCCTGTGCAGAAAAAAGAAAAATCACTACCATCCAAGCCACCAGGAGCGCCCCTGTTATCCACTTTTTCATAATTATAACGTTTTCCTTTCCCACAAATAGAACTAGGCAATTGCAAAACATAAATATTTTACGATGTACCAGTAAAAAAGTAAACAGAAAAATGATATTTTATGTTTATCAAAAAAACCATAAATCTCATTTCTTTCCACAAGAATAGAGTAAACAAAAATAATTTGTTCACTTAATGTTTTACTATGTAAAACCCTTTCCGTCTTCTCTCCTGGCTGGAAGCTGCAAATAATACCAGATAGAAAAGCAGCATGATATCTTCCGGCTGTTTCATCAATAGGACGCCGATCCTCGTGCTGGAAATCACGAACATATCCGCAAGCAGGCCCAATATATCCTGGATGGCAAACGATACCAGGACGGTTTTCACAAGCTGGGACGGCCTCCCAAAATGTTTCTTCCTTCCAGAAATAGACACGATACAGTAAAATAGAAGGATTTCTAAAAGAACCGCAAGCAGCGTAAACAGCCATCCCATCGTATAATGCGCGCACTGCAGCGGGCAATTCCTGATGTCCGCCACACCCTCCCCAAACAGGGCAAACTCTCCCTGTAAGCAATCCATAAACACCGCAATCCGGTAGTCCAGCCAATTCACAGGCGGGGCGCCTTCTTCGATTCCGGTAAATGAAGACGCCAAACTATGCGCAATGGTATTCGCCCTGGAATCCCGGGCGAAAAACAGGAGCAACAGGACGACAGGGATAAGCAGCGTCCCCCCGAGACGGACGGCTTTCTCCGCCTTCCGTTGTCCCTGCCGGCTATGCAGCCTTTCTCTGCCTTCCCTGCCTTTCGCCAGGATCCACGCCGCCGCCGAAACAGCGAAAAAATACATCATTCCCACTGGCTCTTTAAAAAAGATATATATCCTTATCCCAAACATCCAAACCAATCCTGCTACCACCAGGTAATAGCAGCTAAGACCCAGGAAAAAATGCCTGAGCCCATCGCTTATCAGACGCCGCTTGATCCCATGAGCTAAGAAAAACATCCAAACGGGCCAGAGCGCAAACAGAATATCCTGCACATCCCAAAGAAGCGGGACGCCTAGGACCTCTGACAACACCAACATACAAAAGAGGAAAAATACAACGATCGCCGCTTTCACCACCTAGATCGGAAGAGCACACGTCTGAACTCCAGTCACGACGATCTAAGA
>CAOKNO010000122.1 GCA_948470065.1 uncultured Eubacterium sp.
ATGTAGATATCGCCGTTTGTCCTTGCGCTGATATCCTTGTAAATGTTATATGTACCGGTATTGATGTTTTCCATAAAAAAACCTCCTGTTCTACTATTACCTAGTATATGCAGGAGGTTCCCGTTTAGACGCCTTTTTCTTCCAAAGCCTTCTTCGGCAGCCTTCCATATAACGCAGTTTTCTGGTATACCTTATGGGCAAGCCGCTCTGTTATGGCGTCTGGCTCCATGCGCCAGGTCCAGTTGCCGCCCAATGTAGACGGGGTATTCATCCTAGCTTCGCTCCCAAGCCCAAGCAAATCCTGCATCGTCACAACCGCGGTGTCGCCCACGCTTGCCCATACGCCGCGCATCAAGCCCCAGTTCAGCCCTTCACGCTTATCAAGCTTTAGGTACTCCTTGGCAAAAGCGGCGCAGCCCTTGGGCGCAGTTTCCATCCAGCCTAATACCGTATCGTTGTCATGCGTCCCGGCATAGACGACGCAGTTCGTTGGATAATTGTGGGGCAGGTAATCCCCATCCTCCCTGCTGTCAAAGGCAAACTGCAAAAGCTTCATACCAGGATAGCCGGACGCCGCCAGCATCTTACGGACAGAATCCGTAAGGTATCCCAGATCTTCTGCAATAATATCCAGCTTGCCAAGTTCCTTTTCAATCGCACGGAACAGCCGTATGCCAGGCCCTTTGCGCCATTCTCCATTCCTGGCCGTCTTTTCCCCATAAGGGATGGCATAATACGAATCAAACCCGCGGAAATGGTCAATCCGTATCACGTCAAACAGCTTTGCCGTCTTCTCCATCCGCTGGATCCACCAGCGGTAGCCGTCTTTTTTCATTGCATCCCAGCGAAACAGAGGATTCCCCCAGAGCTGCCCGTCATCCGAAAAAGCATCTGGCGGGCATCCTGCTACGTCAATCGGGTTTAACTCCTTATCAAGGTAGAACTGCCCTGGCTGGGCCCATACGTCGGCGCTATCCATCGCCACATAAATCGGGACGTCCCCGATGATTTTGATCCCCTTCCCGTTCGCATAAGCTTTCAAATCTGTCCATTGCTGGTAGAAGAAGTACTGCAGCGTCTTCCAGAACGAAATCTCATCTGCAAACTCCTTGCGTGCCTTTTGCATGGCCTTTTCTTCCCGAAGCTTTAATTCTGTTTCCCATCCGCTCCAGGCCGCGCCGTGATGGGCGTCTTTGAGCGCCATAAACAACGCATAATCGTCCAGCCAGCTTCCCTGTGTCTCACAGAACTCTTGAAATTCCTTTGGCGCCTCCTTCTGAAACCGCTCAAAAGCTTTATGTAGCAGCGGATAGCGGTTTTCATAAAGCAGCCCGTAATCTACCTTTGTTACATCCTCGCCCCAGGAATACGACTGGCATTGCTCTTTTGTCAAAAGCCCCATCCCGCAGAGCAGTTCCAAATCAATAAAGTAAATATTCCCTGCAAAGCTTGAAAAGGACTGGTATGGGGAATCCCCATAGCTTGTCGGGCAGATAGGAAGGACCTGCCAATAGCTTTGCCCCGCTTCCACAAGGAAATCAACAAATTCCCTTGCCTTTGCCCCCATGGTCCCAATGCCATACGGGGAAGGCAAGGAAGAAATATGCATTAACACTCCACTACTACGCATCTTGCGTACCTCCTAGTTCTCTGTCATTTCCCTGCCATCCAGGGAAACGCCGGTAGCGGCAAACGCCAGGGCATACCTCTTTTCCTGGCGTCCCCTGCGCCCCGCCGCGGCATGTATGGCAGGACGGCCTTAACCGTCCTACCCTTTCACCGCGCCTGCCACGACGCCCTCAATGATATACTTCTGGCAGGCAATATAAAATACGATAATCGGGATCACGGCAAGTACCAGCATAGCCATCATAGCGCCCATATCGACCGATCCATAGCCGCCTTTCAAATACTGGATGGCAATGGGGATTGTCTTCCACCGTTTTATATCCAGTACTAGGTACGGCAGCAGGTAATCATTCCAGATCCACATGGCCTGTAAGATCGCAACCGTGATACAGGTCGGCTTTAAGATGGGGAACACGACCCGGAAATACGTCTGGATCGGCGTGCAGCCGTCAATCATGGCCGCCTCCTCAATCTCCAATGGGATCCCACGCACAAACCCACAGAACATAAATACCGAAAGCCCAGCCCCAAACCCTAAATACACTAATATAATACCAATTGGGCTGGATAAATGCAACAGGTTCGCCAATTTTGATAACGTAAACATCACCATCTGAAATGGGACGATCATAGAGAAGAGGCACAGATCGTACATCCAGGATGAAAATTTCGACTGGATCCTGGAAATATACCAGGCGCACATGGATGTGCACAGGATAATGACTGCGACCGAGCATACCGTAATAAACAAGGAATTGAAAAACGCATCCCAAAACTGGATCTGCTCCATCCCTCCCAGGTAATTTTCCAGCCCTACGAACATCTTGCCCAACGGAAGCTCAAAGGGCTTGCGGCTGATATATGCTTTTTTCTTGAATGAATTGACAAACACCAACAGGACAGGGAACACCCATGCAACGGAAAGTATGGAAAACAAGAGCGTCCACGCCCATCCGTGTTTTGCTTTTCTCACATGCATCTGGATTCTGCCTCCTTCGCTTTTTGGTTATTGCTGTATTTCCCGGCTTCTGGCCAGCCGGTTCTGCGCAAAGGCAATCAAGGCTACCAACAGGAAAAATACAACGGCTTTTGCCTGCCCGACCCCTTCATACCCCGGCCTTCCGTAGAAGGTATTGAATATATTAAGGGCCAGAAGCTCCGACATCTTCGAAGGCTCGCCATTTGTCAGCGCAAGGTTCTGGTCAAACAGCTTAAACCCATTGGTCAAGGTCAAAAACGTACAGATGGTAATGGACGGCATGACCATAGGGATGGTGACATTCCACAGGATCTGTTTCTTGTCCGCCCCGTCTATCCTAGCGGCCTCTATCAGTTCCCCAGGGATATTCTGGATCCCGGCAATGTAAATAATCATCATATAGCCAATCTGCTGCCAGCAGATTAATACCACCAGCCCCCAGAACCCAAATTTTGAACTATACGTCAAGGTCTTCTGGAAATATGCTAAGATCCCATTGAGCAGAAGCTGCCAGATATATCCGAGCACAATCCCGCCGATTAGGTTCGGCATAAAAAAGACTGTCCGAAACAAGTTCGTCCCTCTAAGCTTCTTCGTCAAAATCAGCGCTACCGCAAACGCCAGCACGTTGATCAGCACGACGGACACTACGGTAAACGCCGCCGTATACCAAAGCGAATGCAAAAACGTCTTGTCAGAAAAGACCTTAAAATAATTGCCAACCCCAATAAACACCGCATCCGTGACCGTAGTGAATTTACAAAAGGATAAATAAATGCCCATCAAAAACGGGATAACAAACCCAATAGCAAACGCCGCCACGGTTGGAAGCGCAAACACCGGGAAATATTTTTTCAATGATTTCTGCATGCTGCCCTCTCTACTGCCCGTTCACGGCCTGGTATTCCGACGCCCATCCATCGACAAACGCTTTTTTAACAGCGTCCCATTCCCCGGTTCCCTGGGCATATTCGAGCAGCGCGCTGCCCACGCCGTTCTTCCAATTCTCCGAAGGGATCGTGCTAAACACCCATGGAACCGACGTTTTTCCTGCGTCGATATATTCGTTGGCCGCAGCCACCAATGGGTTTTCGGGCTGGTATTCCTCCGTAAATGTCGTAAACGGCGTTACAAAGCCCATATCATCCCGGAACGCCTTCCTGCCTTCATCCGATGTGATCACCCAATCCATAAAGGACAGCGTTGCGTCAATATCCTCTTGCGCTGCATTCTTATTGACGCACCAGTAATTTTCAGATCCAGTGCAAAGCCCCTGGTTCTCTTCGTCCCCGACGCCAATATAGATGGGGAGCATACCCAAATCTTCATCCGCTACTTCATTCCCGGCAATGTCATTGTAAGCCCAGGTGCCGTTTTGGTAGAACACGGCTTCGCCCATGGCAAATTCCGCTGCAGCATCGTCGCCCGTCTTGCCGGAAATCATGGTCGGCTCTGTCGTAGCATCCGTAATATACAGATCCCACATATTTTTATACGCATCCAGGTACGTACCCTTTATGGCGTCCGTGGTATCCAGCTTGTCCTTTTGGTATTCAAAATAAATCGGCAGGTTCGCCAAATGCGTCTTAAACCGCCAGTCCGAGGAAGAATCCATCCCGGCAGAGGTAAACGCGCCAAGGATCCCCAATTCCTCCTTCCTGGCCTGCATGTCATCCGCCACTTCCTTCAGCTTGGCAAAGCTGTTGATTTCTTTTGCATCTTTGATTTTCGCCCCGTCCAGGCTACAGTACTCCTCCACCAAGGCCTTATTGTAGATCAGGCCGTACGTTTCAATGACGTATGCGACGCCAAGCACGCTCCCATCCTCGCCCATCAGGGCGAAGTCATCACTCTTTAGGTTTCCATATACCGCGCTGTCCTTTAAATCATAACAGTAATCCTTCCAGGACGTAAGCCCAACCGGCCCGTTCACCTGAAACAGCGTGGGCGCTTCTTTTTTTGCCATCTCAGATTTCAGCGTGGATTCATAAGTTCCAGACGCAGCCGTTTCAATCGTAACTGGGATCCCGGTCTTATCGGTATAAATCTTGGCCAGTTCTTTCCATTCTTTCGCCTGCTCCGGCTTAAAATTCAAGTAATAAACAGAACCATCTGCCAGTTCCGTCTCTTGGCCGTCCTCATCCATGCCATCTTCTGCCGCTTGGTTTCCTGCGTCCTCTGTGCCAGCGCTATCTCCCTTGGCATCCCCATTTTCTTGGACGCCATTTTGCTGTTCCTCTCCTGCTGCGTTTCCACATCCGGCCGCCGCCAAAGAACACATTGCCGCCGCCAAAAGCAGCGCGATATACTTCTTTCTCATTGTAACATCCTCCTGCACGTAATCTTATCTGCATGGAGTTAGTATGATGTTTTTTGCCAAGATTTATTCAAAAATCAGCAATCCGCCCCTCGCTTTTGGAACCTGCGGACCGCCATATAGCAGAGAATATGTACCGACGCCGTCAGAACCCAGGAAATTGGATAGGAAATATAGAGGTGGAACAAGCTACGGTAATGCGGGAAAACTGCAAAAATCCACACAATACGAAAGCCGCATGCACCCATTAGGGATACTACCATCGGCATCATGGCATAGCCCAGCCCTCTTAACGCCCCGACAAGCACATCCATAATCCCACACAGGCAATAAGTCGTACAGATAACCGAAAGCCGCAGCAGGCCTACCTCAATTACCCTTGGATCCGAAGAATAAATCCCTAAAAGCTGGGCGCCGCACAAGTATGCCGCCCATCCCAGCGCAATCCCTACGCCTGTAACCATCGCAAGGCACTCTGCGAGTACCTTCCCAATCCTCTTGTAATTCCCCGCGCCCAAGTTCTGGCTTGAAAAACTCAACGCAGTCTGGTGATAGGCGTTCATAGCCATATAAATAAACCCTTCTATGTTAGAAGCAGCCGTATTCCCCGCCACCGCCACGGAGCCAAACGAATTTACCGAAGACTGGATTAACACATTGGACAGAGAAAATACTGTCCCTTGCAAGCCTGCCGGGATCCCAATCCGCACAATCTGCGCAACCTTATCTTTTTCCAGGCGCAGCCTGCCAAGCTCCACATGGCAGCCGCCTTCCATCTTCATCATACAGCGTAACACCAAAGCTGCCGATACTGCCTGCGAGATGACAGTCGCCAGAGCCACGCCCGCTACGTCCAGACGGAGCCCTATCACAAAGAAAAGGTTCAGCAGGATATTAATAAAGCCTGCCGCCGTCAGGTAATACAGGGGCCTTTTCGTATCCCCAACCGCCCGCAGGATAGAACTGCCAAAATTGTACAGCAGCAAGACTGGCATCCCAATAAAATAAATCCGGATATACAAAGCAGCCTGTTCCAGAACATCGCCAGGCGTCCCCATCAGCGTCAGGATCTGCGGCGCGACAAGCATCCCAAACACCATCAGCACAACGCCGCAGATCAGGCTTAACGCCAAAGCGCTATGCACAGTCCGGTTCATCTCCTCTTCCCGTTTCGCACCGCAGAACTTAGCCAC
>CAOKNO010000123.1 GCA_948470065.1 uncultured Eubacterium sp.
ATGCCGTCGCAAGTCGCCCTTTTTTTGTACAGATTGAACATCCGCTGTTTCTAGATAAAGAGTTTCGTAAACGCCTATATGTGGGGGTGCAAATACCCTGCCCTTTGGGATGGAAAGAACAAGCTAGGTCATGCCCTGTAGCTTGCTGTGGGTTATTTGACTATGTATGCTAGGGGCGGATCTGTGGAAGATACGCCTCGATTACTGATTAGTATATGGAATTTCCAATAGAAATACAAGTGTCTGCAATAAGAATTATGTTCCATAGAATAAGTGTGGGAGATCCTGGCAATACTTTCTGAAAGAAATTGATTCGGAAGGGATGGCTAAGGATATGAAGAGAGTTGTTAAAATTGGGATTGTTGTAGCTATGGCGGCAATTGTTTTGATACAGGGATATGGGCGGTACCAGCAGCAATGCATGGCAGAGGGGATTGCTGGGAAAATCATCCGTTTCCATGTACGTGCGAACAGTGATACGTCCATAGATCAGGAATTAAAGCGAAAGGTCCGGGACGCTATTGGGGCTTATATGCAGCCGAGGCTTTCCGGTATTACAGATGTTGCAGAAAGCCGCCGGGTAATTGAAGACAGCTTAGGGCAGATTGAAATGCAGGCGCAGAAAGCGCTTGCAGAAGAAGGATACCATTATCCTGTGGAAGCAAGCCTTACCATAACGGATTTCCCAGAAAAGACGTATGGATCTTATACATTTGCAGCAGGCAAGTACGAAGCGTTAGAGGTAGTGATTGGAAAAGGGAAAGGCCAAAACTGGTGGTGCGTCATGTACCCGAATATGTGCTTTTTCAATAGTGTGTATGAAGTCGTGGACAAGGAAGCGGAGGAATCCCTAGAGCATGTGCTGACAAAAGAGGAATATAAGAGCCTGATGGAGCAGAAAAATTACAAGGTAACGTCTGCTCTGTTTGAATGGCTAGAAGGGAAATTGCAGAACATTTTCTGTAAGCATTGATACGGTGGCGGGCCGCCCGCTTTGGGTTCAATTGCCCATCTAATGTTTCTGGAAATAGAGTTTGGCAATTACCTATGGATATTTCATTAGGGAAGGAGAGGATTTTAATATGGCAGGGGATTTGGAGAAGCCTGGCGTAAATCATTGGGCTGTTGTATCTTATGCGTCCTGTTTTTTGCAGGCGGGTAGCCCAGGGGATTATTTAAGTTACCAAAGGGCGGTTGCAGACCAGATGTTAGGACGGGTGTTCCGGGAAAAGCTTGGGATTGTATACGGGCGGGATAAGCTTAAAAAGGGAACGTATGGAAAGCCGTATTGGGCAGGCGAAGGGGATGTGTTTTTTAATATCAGCAACACAAAAGGCATGGTAGCTTGCGTGGTATCTGATGTTGAAGTCGGTATAGATACAGAAAAAATCAAGGAGGCGCGCATTTCAGTCCTTCGCCGCTGTTGTGCGCCGGAAGAGATTTCGTATATTTTAAAGGAATCCAGGGATGCCCTGATCCAGGAGCGTTTTTTCCAGATTTGGACATTGAAGGAGAGTTATATCAAAATGATTGGGGAAGGGCTGCATTTCCCCTTAAAGCAGGCGGTTTTTTCTATAGAGGAAGAAGGCGCGCCATACCCTAAGGCGTCCTGCAGCCAGCCTGGTATGTTCTGCCAAAGGAAGGTAGGGGGCTATTGGATTTCCTTGTGCGCCCAAAAAGAGGCGGAGGTAACCTGGCAGGAACCCGTACGGTTTCCAAGCATTGACGGGTGATCCGATGGCTTCCCGCAAATCCATAGCTTTATACGCCTTGGGTGCGTGACAGCGCCAGGCGTTCCATTTTGCTGAGCAGGCTGTAAAGCCCATAGGCGAGGATACATAAAATAACGATCGACATGATAACCCAATCTAATTTGAATACCTGGCTTCCGTAGATAATCAAATACCCCAGCCCTTGGCGGGAAGCGATAAATTCCCCGATAATCACCCCAACCAGGCAAAGCCCGATATTTACCTTTAGGATGGAAAACAGAGCGGGGATGGACGATGGCAGGATCACTTTCGTGAGCACATGGTATTTTTTCCCGCCCAACGTGTAAATCAGCTTTATTTTTTCTGGATCTACCGCTTGGAAGCTGGTATAAAGGCTTAAGACAGATCCAAAAATGGCTACGGACATCCCTGTAATAATGATTGTTTTATAATTTGCCCCCAGCCACACAATAAGGAGCGGCGCGAGCGCAGATTTTGGGAGGCTGTTTAAAATGACCAGGTATGGTTCTAGCGTTTCGGAAAGGCGTTTGTGGAACCAGAGTAAGATCGTAATGGCCAGGGTTACAAGGAGTACGAGGGCGAAGCTTGCAACTGTTTCAAACAATGTGACTCCGATATGGGAGAACAGGGAATGATCCAGCGCCATGCCATATGCGCAGAGCAGGACCTTTGAGGGGCTGCTAAAAATAAAGGGATCAATTGCGCCTGTTTGCGCCGCCCCTTCCCACAAGGCAAGGAACAAAAGGAATAGAAGCAGCCTGCTGCCAGTTACGATATGCCGGTGCTTTTTCTGGGAAAGCAAGAATTTTTGCTGCGCAATGGAAATTTCACTCATGCTCATTCAGCTCCTTCCATATTTGATTGAAGTATTCTTTAAATTCTGGGGAATTGCGCCGTTCGAATGCGTTCATTGTCTTGGGGAAGTCAATCGGGATCCGTGCCTGTATCGTAGCGGGGCGTTTGCTAAGCACAAGCGCTTGCGTGCCAAGGCTCACAGCTTCCGATAAGTCGTGGGTCACCAGGATAGCAGTTTTCTCTTCTTTTTTTATAATCGCACCGATATCATTCCCAACCTTAAGCCGCGTTTGGTAATCCAAGGCGGAAAAAGGCTCGTCAAGCAGCAGTAGCTCAGGTTTGAGCGCGAGGGTACGGATCAATGACGCGCGCTGGCGCATCCCGCCAGAGAGCTGCGATGGCTTTGCATCCTTAAATTTGTACAGCCCATACGTCTTAAGCATATCCGTAACGGTTTCTTTGGCTTCAGGGGTCAGTTTGTTCTGGATTTCCAATCCCAGCAGGATGTTTTTTTCCACTGTGCGCCATTCAAAGAGGTGGTCATGCTGCAACATATATCCGATGGCGCTTTGACATTTTTTGGAAACGTTCTGCCCATAAAGGAAAACAGAGCCGTGCTCTGGCTCAAGTAGGCCGGCCAAAAGCGACAGGAGGGTAGATTTGCCGATGGTAGAGAAGTGGAAATACTTTCCAAGTATACCTCTATGCGCAAAAAACAGCGCAAGAGTGAGGAAACACTCTGCGAGCATCCCTGTATGCGCAAAAAGCGGCGCAGGACAAGTGGAAACACTCTGCGAGCATCCCTGTATGCGCAAAAAGCGGCGCAGGACAAGTGGAAACACTCAGGATGTGGTTTTTTGGCAACCCAAAAGAATAATCTGCCAGCAGTTTCATAAAATAATGTGAGGCCTTGCTGACAGGAGGGCGGGTTATTATGGCGAGGAGAGGGAAAGAAATCAAGATTGTTGTACATACGCCGGAGAATCTTCCTGCCGTATTTTGCGCGGAAAATATGGAGCAATTTTGGATAGAGAAAATATCAAGGCAATTGAAAAAGGGCGGTTTTACAAAATGGGAGAAGCAGGACTTGCCAGAGCATGGGAAGGGAACGTAACCAGTCCTGGTATTCTGTTTGTAAACGGGATAAATTTGGGATTGACAGATAAAAAAGAAGTTCTTATAATAATCATATGGTACATATTGACAAGTAGACGTTTGCGAAACTCAATATCTAGGAACAGCGGTTGTTCAATCCAAACAAAAGAAGGGCGACTTGCGAAGGCATCTGGAGCCCGCTTTTGTTTGGATTGAGCAAACGCGTCTGTTGCAGAGAACGTTTCGTAATTGCCTAATATTGACGAGTAAGGAAAGGAGGACAATTATGATTGCAAAAGCTTTAGGAACCAATGATTTAACAGCTAACGATAGAGAGAGGGTTGTCCTTCTGGCAGCTTACTAGTAAAAGATACAGAATCAGTTTATCTTATTCCGTTTGATTCCTGTGATCTCTTTGACTGTGGACAATCCGCATCTCTAATTATTTTAGAGGTGTTTTTTTGTTTCAGAGGAAAGTGCATCCTATGAAAGCGCGTCCTATGAAACAAAAACGCTTTGCGTGGATCGCGCTACGGCGGTAAGGAATTTGCTGCAAAAGCAACCCGCTGCAGGCGTAAAATGGCACAGACATGAGAAAGGATTATTATGAAAATAGTAAACGGAATCTATACTTCTGCAAAAATATTCACAGATACAATAGAAGATTATGCAATGGCGCAGATTCAGCAGCTATGCGATTTCCCGGCGTTTCAGGGATGCAAAATACGGGTTATGCCGGACGTCCATCCCGGCAAAGTGGGAACCATCGGTTTTACGGCAATAATGGGCGACAAGCTGCTCCCGAATGTAGTGGGGATTGATATTGGGTGCGGCGTCACAGTGGCAAAATTGAAACAGAAGAGGATGGAGTTCCAGAAGCTTGATACCGTGATCAGGGAGAATGTGCCTGCCGGGTATCGGATTCGGAAAGCTGCCCATAGATTTAGCGATGCAGCCATGCTTTCCAATTTGAGGTGCAGACGCCACATTCATGAAGAAAAGGCAAGGCTGAGCTTAGGGACGCTAGGAGGCGGCAACCATTTTATAGAAATCGACCAGGACGAGGAGGGATTCCTATATGCTGTCATCCATTCGGGGAGCCGTCACCTGGGAAAAGAGGTGACGGAATACTATCTGCGCGAGGGGCAGAAATATCTGAAAGAAAAAGGGCAGGACGTCCCTTATGAACTGACCTATCTGGAAGGAAGCCTTATGGAGGATTATATCTACGACACGCAGGCTTTACAGGAGTTTGCTAAGCTCAACCGGAACGTTATATTAGATGAGATGGCAAAGGGTATGAAATGGAAGGTACAGGACATGTTCCATTCTGTCCACAATTATATTGACGTTTCCAAAGAGGGGACGATATTGCGGAAAGGGGCAGTTTCCGCTAGGGAAGGCGAAGCGGTAGCGATTCCAATCAATATGCGGGACGGCGTCCTCTTGGGTACAGGACTTGGGACTTGCGACTGGAATTATTCCGCGCCCCATGGCGCGGGCCGGCTGGTAAAAAGGGAAGATGTAAAGAATAAGTTTACAGTTTCAGATTTCAAAGCACAGATGAAAGGCGTCCACTGTTCCTGCATTAGCAAAGACACGCTAGACGAGGCGCCGTTTGCCTACCGGGGCGCGGATGAAATCATGGAACATATCGCAGAAACCGTACAGATTCAAAAGAGATTGTTTCCTGTCTATAATTTTAAGGCAGGAGCAAGTTAGATAAAGGAAGGTAAAAAATATGGCAAGAACGGTTGCAATCGGACACCAGGATTTTGAGACAATCCAAAGAGGACAGTATTTTTACATTGATAAAACAAAATTTATACAAGAATGGTGGGAAGGGGGAGATAGCGTCACATTAATTACCCGTCCAAGAAGATTTGGAAAGACATTGACCATGAGCATGGTGGAGAAATTTTTTTCCATTAATTATGCCAAAAAACGGGAATTGTTTGAGGGTCTTTCTATCTGGAAGGAGGAAAAATACCAGAATCTACAGGGGACATTTCCCGTTATCAGCCTTTCCTTTGCAAATGTAAAAGAAAGAAATTATGAGACAACCGTTCAGCGGATTTGCCAGATTGTGACGGAATTGTATAATGACAACCGTTTCCTGTTAGAAGGCGATTTACTGTCAGAAGAAGAGAAAGCATATTTTCGCAATATCTCTATGGATATGCCAGAAGTCGTAGCTACTATGTCGGTTCACAGATTGTCGAAATTTCTTTCGCAATATTATGGGAAAAAAGTGATTATCCTGTTAGATGAATACGATACGCCCATGCAGGAAGCCTA
>CAOKNO010000124.1 GCA_948470065.1 uncultured Eubacterium sp.
AAAGGCGCATCCAGATGTGTTCAATATCCTGCTGCAGGTGCTGGACGATGGGCATATTACAGATGCCCAGGGAAGGAAGATTGATTTTAAAAATACGATTATCATTATGACGTCAAACGCAGGCGCGCAGTCCATCATTGAGCCGAAGGCGCTGGGCTTCGCTTCTGTAGAGGATGAAAAGCATAATTATGGCCGCATGAAGGATAGCGTAATGGAAGAGGTGCGCAGGATATTTAAGCCGGAGTTTTTGAACCGGATTGACGAGACCATTGTGTTCCATGCATTGACGAAGGAGCATATGAAGAAAATCGTTTCCCTGATGGTGAAGACGCTGGCAGAACGGTGCAATAAGCAGATGGGGATTGTGCTCCGGGTGACTGGCGCGGCTAAGGGCTATATTGTAGATACTGCTTATGAACCAAAATATGGCGCGAGGCCGTTGCGGCGTATGATACAGAATAAGATAGAAGACAGCCTGGCAGAGGAAATACTATCTGGCAAGATTAAAGCCGGGGATATGGTGGAAGCCGGTCTTCACAAGAATGAAATTGCTTTTTCCATCAAGAAAGAGAAGTGAAATTTGACTGGAAAAAATCCAGGATTTATATTATAATTGAAGTGGAGATGTGTAACAGCCCGTAACAGTCCAGCAACCAGAGGGAAGGCAAGGCTCCTGGGCTGTTGCAGCAATTCCGTAAGAAACGTAGGACAAGAGTCAACAGGAGGATAATGAGATGGCTGTAGTAGAAGAACTGATCCGTACAGAGGACAATGAAACGTTAAGCTTTGGGAATTATAAGCTTGCAGCAAAGTCTAAGGCAGACAATTATGAATTTGGCGGGGACCTGTACAAGGTAAAGACTTTCTCGGAGATAACCAAGCTGGAGCGTAACGGCATGTTCGTGTATGAATCTGTGCCAGGAACAGCGGTAAGCCGTTTCCAAGCGACAGGCGATGGCGTTAGTTTTCAGGTAGAAGGCCCGAAGGATGCACAGATTACCTTAGAATTAGAGGATCAGACGGAATACAAGGTCCAGGTGGGGGAGATAGAGGCAGGCACGATGAAGACGAATTTAGGGGGGAAGCTGAGTTTGAGTGTGGAACTGAGCGAGGACGTCCTTGTTCCTGTCCGCATTGAAAAGATTGGATAAGTAAGGAAGATGTGGCAAAGGGTATCTGGGAAGTCTTTCGAGGCTTTTTGGATACCCTTGTTTTTTGTTTCGTAGTTTTTTGTTTCATAGTTTTTTATTTCATAGTTTTTTATTTCATAGAGAAGATGTTGCATAAGCGACGGGGCTGTTGCAAAGTATAGTTTATCTGCAAAATATAGATGAGTTAATGTGTTTGAAATCCATATCTTGTATACGACATCTATTTTGCAACAACCCCTATGGAGGGTAAAATGGCAAGAGGGAAAAAAGTTACTGTGTATTTCTGCCAGTCCTGCGGGTATGAGTCGTCGAAATGGATGGGCCAGTGCCAGGGCTGCGGGGAATGGGGCACGATGGTAGAGGAAACCATAGAGAAGGCAGCGGCAGGGAAAGGGAAACGGGCAGAGGGGATTTTGGAAGAATTGAAGACGTCCCGGATTTCAGAAATTGATATGCATGAGAAGGGACGTGTGAAAACAGGTTTTTTGGAACTGGATCGTGTATTAGGCGGGGGGATTGTCCCAGGATCCTTGGTGCTGGTGGGCGGGGATCCTGGGATTGGGAAGTCGACCTTGCTGCTTCAGGTATGCAGGAGCCTGGCGGAGTCCATGGAGGTGCTTTATATTTCCGGAGAGGAATCCTTACAGCAGATTAAAATGCGTGCGCAGCGCATTGGGACGTTTTCCGATCGTCTCCAGTTGTTCTGTGAAACTAGCTTAGAACGGATGGAGCAGGTGGTAGAGCGGCAGAAGCCGCAGGTAGTCATTGTAGATTCCATCCAGACCGTGTACAGTGAAAGCATTGGTTCCGCTCCAGGCAGCGTGTCCCAGGTACGGGAAGCGACGTCGCGTCTGTTACAGATTGCGAAAGGGATGGATATCACGGTGTTTCTGGTCGGGCATGTGACGAAAGAAGGCGTGGTGGCAGGCCCTAGGGTATTGGAGCATATGGTGGATACCGTCCTTTATTTTGAGGGGGATCGCCATGCATCTTACCGGATTCTAAGGGGGGTAAAAAACAGGTTCGGATCGACGAATGAAATCGGCGTATTTGAGATGAAGGAAGAGGGTCTGAGGGAAGTTGGCAATCCTTCGGAATTCATGTTAAATGGGAAGCCAAAGGGCGCGTCTGGCTCTGTCGTTGCCTGCTCTATGGAAGGCACCCGGCCGATTTTGGTGGAAATCCAGGCGCTTGTGTGCCACAGTAATTTTGGGATCCCGAGGAGGACGGCGGCAGGGACAGATTTAAACCGTGTAAACCTTTTGATGGCGGTTTTGGAAAAACGGGCGGGGCTGTCGTTGTCTGCAAGCGATGCGTATGTAAATATTGCAGGCGGCATCCGGATGCATGAGCCTGCCATTGACTTGGGGATTGTCCTGGCGCTGGCGTCAAGCTTCCGCAACAAAGCGATTGACGATAAGACGATTTGTTTTGGGGAAGTGGGCCTAAGCGGGGAAGTACGGGCGGTCAATATGGCGCAGCAGCGTGTGTCAGAAGCTAGGAAATTAGGATTTTCCAAATGTATTATGCCAAATGTCTGCGTCCCAGGGCTGTCTGGCGCCAATGGCATAGAAGTCATTGGCGTAGGCAGCATCCGGGACGCAATTGCCCAGATAAGCTAAACAGGGATTTCACGTTTTTGGTACAGTATCCGGATGGAATTTAAAACACACAGCATAGCAACGCCGCTGTCCGCAAAGACTGCCATCCACATAGAGGCATATCCAGTAAAGCCTAGGATCATGACAAGCGCCTTGATGGCCAATGCGAATATAACGTTTTGCCATGCGATCCGGGCTGTGGATTTTGCAATGGCAATGGAGTCTGGCACAGCTTTGATATCAGAAGTCATAAAGACGACGTCGGCTGCCTCGATTGCAGCGTCAGCCCCGCTGCCCATGGCGGCTCCAACATCCGCCCCTGCAAGGACGGGGGCGTCGTTGATCCCATCTCCTACGAACATAACGGATCCAGTCCGGCTCCTAATTTCTTGCAGCTTTGACAGCTTGCCTTCTGGCAGGAGCTTGGCATGGACTTCGTCAATCCCAGTCTGCCTGGCAACGGACTGGGCGTTTGCCAGGGCGTCTCCAGTCAGCATGGCAGTCTTGATCTGCATCTGTTTTAATGTGTGGATTGCGCTGCTTGCGCCTGGTTTGAGGGTATCGGAAATCAGCAGCCGTCCTGTCAAGGTTCCCTGGAAGGCAAAAAACACCTCGGCGCCTTCTTGCGTTTGGAGCTCAGAGGGCAGCGGCACATGGAAGCGTTCCAACAACGCCTGGTTCCCGGCAAGGGCGGTTCCAGCAGGAAGCTCGGCCCGGATGCCTTCCCCTGCAAATTCCTCTACAGAAATAGGCTGGTCTAAGGAAAGCTTTCTGTCTTTTGCAGCGGCTAAAATGCTTGCGCCAATAGGGTGGGTAGAGTATTGTTCACAGCTTGCGCAAAGGCGCAGGATTTCTTCTTCCGTGAAGTCTTGGGAAGGCAGGATTTGCTGTACGGAGAAATCCCCTTTGGTCAGGGTGCCTGTTTTGTCCATAACAACGGTTGAAATATGCTTCAAAGCTTCTATCGATACACCGCCTTTGAATAAAATGCCTTTTTTTGATCCGGCTCCTATCCCAGAGAAAAAGGCCAGAGGGACGCTTAAGACCAAAGCGCATGGGCAGCTTATGACCAAAAAAGTCAGGGCAGTATAAATCCAATGATGCCAATCCCCGGTTACCAGGGAAGGTAGGATTGCTGTGGCAAGCGCGGCAAAGACTACAAATGGGGTATAAATCCTGGAAAATCGAGTGATGAAACGATCGATTTTGGGCTTGCTTGCCGCGGCGTTTTCTACCGAATCTAAAATTCTTGTTACCATAGAGTTTTCTAAGCTCTGATCCACATGGATATGGAGCGTGCCAGAGGTATTGATGCACCCGGAAACCACAGCGTCCCCAACGCCTGCCTTAACGGGCACAGGCTCTCCGGTAATGGGGGAAGTATCCAGGCGGCTTTCGCCTTCTGCAATGGTTCCGTCCAGAGGAATCCGGTCGCCAGGGCGGACGAGCAGGAGATCGCCTGGCCTGGCTTCTTCGGCGGGGATGACAGAGATGCCGTTGCCTGTCACAAGGTTGACAGTTTCTGGCCTCAAATCAACAGCGTCCATAATCTGGGCGCGGCTTTTGGAAACGGCAGTTTCTTCGAAATATTCCCCGATGCGGTAAAATAGCATAACGCCGACAGCTTCTGGGAAGTTTCCAATTGCAAAAGCGCCAAGCGTCGCAATCCCCATTAGGAAGTTTTCGTCAAATACCTGTCCCTTTGCAATATTTTTTGCAGCAGTTATCAGGATTTGGCTACCCAGGATCAAGTATGCGGCAATAAAGATCCCAGATGGAAGATAGACGTGCCCTGCTCCCGTACGTTCTAGGATCTCTCCGAATAGGAATAATAAAGCCCCTGTTATAATAGAAATAAGATCCATCTGTTGATTTGAAAAACGGTGTTTTTTCGATTCTTCCGATTTGGTTTGCAGGCTTTGCTTCCCTGTATGGGAAGAATCCAGCCGTGTTACCACAACCCCAGGCTCGATGGAAGAGCAGATGGATTGGAATTGGGCAACAATAGCAGGCAGATCCTTAGCGGTTTCGGGTGATAATACGGCGCGTAGCTGTTTGGTGGCAAAGGTAAGCGTAGCCGCGTTGACGCCAGGCAGGGCGTTGATGCGGCTTTCCATTTTAGCGGCGCAGTTTGCACATCCCAGGTGATCCACCAGGCAAGTGAGTTTAACGCCAGTTGCCGCTTGGGCGTCCAGAAGCTTGGCCCCCTGGCTTTCATGCATGCAATTACAGGAATCAGCCTGCCCATGTGTGTGGTTATGCCCGCAGCCGCAGGGATCAGCCTTATCGTGTTGATGTGTATGCCTGCATCCATCAGATTCCTTATGCATATGTCCATGTTCACAGCTACAAGAATCGGAATGATCGTGTTGATGCGTATGCCCGCAGCCACAGGAATCGGAATGATCGTGTTGGTGTCCATGTTCGCAGCCATCAGAATCAGCCTGCCCATGTGTGTGATTATGGCAGCAGCCTTGTTCATTGGTGGGGGATGGACATGCATGGTTACCGGATTCTTGTGCTAGATGTGTATTTTCTTTATTCATTATCAGTTCCTCCAATCCTTCTATTATGTACAAAACATAAGAGATTATAATTTAAATATATGAACGATTGTTCATATGAATATTAAATCATATATAACTGGATCTGTCAAGTAAAACTGGTAAGAAAAAAATTGTAAAATATAGTTGACATACGTTTGGAGTTGTGATAATATAATCAACGTTGTTGAAAACAGTCGTTGGAAACAAATGTTGTTGGATGCTTTCGTTTGAAGCAAGCAGACAGCAAAAGTTAGGCAGTATTATATAGAAGCAAATAATACTGTAACAGACTTCCTTTGGAGGGTCGCAAGGTTTGCAGGACGCCCAAATAGAAGGAAAAAGAAAAAATAAAAAAGTTGTTGACAAATGCAGACAGCTATGGTAATATATAGAAGCTGTCGCAGAGATAGACAGCAGACGACCTTGATAACTGAACAATGGAATAACCTTGAAAGATTCTAAGAGT
>CAOKNO010000125.1 GCA_948470065.1 uncultured Eubacterium sp.
GTATGGATTGGACAGACGCGTCTGTCCCAGAGAGGGTTTCGCAATTACCTATATCGAAATAAGATGTGAAAGGAGCGCTGTAATGACCGTAGATGGAGTTTCGCACATAGGGGAAATCCGAAAGATTGAGATAACCAAAAAAAGCAACAGCCATTCCAGGGCATACGTGGAAATCCTTCTAGAAGAGGATCGGCTTTTTCAATTGCAGGGGATGATTGGGAAAGAAGTAAAGATTGAGGATGAAAGGCAGATTTATATGCGGGGGACGATAGAAACGGTCGCGGCTCAAGTTTCCTATATCAAGTCTACAGCGGTTGTTACCATTGTTTCTTTCTCAGCCCATACAGATGAAGCATGCCGGTTTCGTATTTTCCAGGATACGGAGAAAACGTATCAGGACGTCTGCGGCGTGTTAAGTAAGAAAGACGCTTTATTCCATATAACAGACAGCGAGTTTTCCGTCCAGAAGGAAGAATGCGTGCTCATCCAGGATGGGGAAACGGACTTTGCTTTTATGGTGTCGCTTGCCGCAGCGCATGGGCAGGATGTGTTTGTCAATGATACGGATACGAAATGCGTCATTAATATTGGGACCTATGCAGATATCAGGAACTGTGAAATAAAAAGGGAGGATATACTGTATTACGAATCGGCCGTATCGAAGTCGAGGGAGGAACTAAGCATCGTGGCACGGGCCTGGCATGAGCTGGGGACGCAGGCTACGGTAGAAGGCAAGACCTATGTCGTGGCAGAGGCAAAGGCCGTGTACCAGGATGGCCATGCTTCCTATTCTTATGTGCTGAGAAAGGAATTGTCCCGGGAGGATCAGGTACGTAGGAAACGCGGTCCCTTGGGGAAGGCAAGAGTTGTGGAAAATAAGGATTCTGAGCATCTTGGCAGGATACAAGTGGAATTTTTGGAATGGGAAGACGGTATGCCGGAACATAAGATATGGATGCCGTATATCCCGTTGCTGACCGAAGGAGGGCAGGGCGCAGTCTGGATACCAGACGTTGGGGAAACGGTCCATGTGTTTACCGATCATGGCTACTGTTATGCAGACGGATGCGTCCGTCAGACGGCGTTGTCAGAGGCGCAAAGGAATGTACAAGACCGGACGTTCTTTGTACGCAACAAAGCGGTGACGGTAAATGATAAAAAAGTCGCGGTAGAAGGCTTTTCCTACCGGATCCAATTGGAAGAGGGTAAGTTATCCATAGTAAATGATAACATAACAGTTGCAATTGAAAACGATAAGATAACGGCAGGCTGCAACGGGACGAAGCTGAATTTAGATGCAGGCACGATACAATTGCTGGCGAAATCAAAGATAGACGCCAAGGCGGGAAAGATCGATATGGAAGGCAGCAGTACCGTCAATGTAAAGACGAGATCCTACAATGTGGGCTGATGGAGAGGGTTTATGGAAGATTATACGAGTTTCAAAGGAATCATAAATAGGGGCACGCATTTGAGCGAGTATGACAAAGATATCTTATGCGCTGTGTTTGGGAAATTGCAGCAGGAGCAGGCAGACGTCATGGAGCGTATCCAAGAGGAAGTAAAGGAAGGCTTGCGCTGCCAGGAGGGGGCGGACGCGCCCTGGGAGGTCGTGACGGCGCTGGTTGGGAAGGCGGAATTAGAAGACGCGAAAAAGCACGGGCTTTTGGAGATGTTATCAATAGATGTGAACCGGGAGCAGATGGCGTTCCAGGAACTGACGCTGTCAGAAGGAGGGAAAGCCTGCGCAGGCATTGCATTTTTAAACTGCCCATACCGCCAGATGGAAGCCTATATCGATCGGACATATAAGGCTGTGGTAAAAGCAGACGGCGCGTCTTTTCCGGCAGAGTACCGTCTCCGCGCCTGGCCGGCATTTTTCCAGCAGGAAGCCATATTGGAACGGACGGGGATGCAATATGGCATAAAACGGCCGCTTTTGTATTCCCCGATGTCCAGGCGGGCGGTCCAGGTACAATTATATCTGGGCGGGCATACGTTTGAGTGGCAAGAGGGCGTGGAAATTGATTTCCAGTATCAGGCCAACCAATTAGAGGATATCCTGTTATGTGGGAAAACCTTGGTGTGGAACGTGGCGTTTTTGGAGAAAGAGCAAATCCCAAGGCCGAAAGAAAATGTGAACAAAGGGATTGTGCCGTTGTTTGATAAGACGTACCAAATCTATGAATTTCCAGTAGAGGAGCATGAATTTATCTATGTGGAAAGCGAGGATACCGATCTAAAACGGTTGGGGCATACGGTCTATCTGGCGCTAGGGAACGGGAAGCTGCCAGACAACATCAGGTATTGTAAGATCCGGATAGGACCGTACGTGAGATCTTATCTGGATCAGGCGCAGTATGCGTTTCCGAACTTTTTTATCCCGGCGGCGCTCTGGAAGGAACGGATACGGACCCCGGCGGATGTGCAGTATGTTGCCAGGCAGTTTGAAAATAAGCTATTTTCCTACCAGGGCTGCCAGATGAGCGTGGGGGATCATGCGTCGGTCAAGGTATATGCGAAACGGCATTCGTACCATACCTCAAAGGACAAGGTATTCCGGAGCAGCTCCTATTGCTATCTTAGGCTGGCGCCATCCGAGGAGCCTTATTTTGAAGATTATGTCAGTTATGTTATGGCGTTTCTAAACCATTTCTATCCAGAGTTTTCATGGGTAGGGATTGTCTGAGAGGGAGGAGCGTATGGCATATATTTGGGAAAATGATACGCCGGATTGTACCTACCGCGTATCCCAAAACGGGATATCGCCCTATATGGAGGTATGGGAAGGCGAAACAGGGATCATCCCGGTCAATATATTCTATCGGCTCTTTGATCTGCTGCTGCCAAAGGATGTAGCGGATACGGCAGAAAAGGTGGACAGCCTGCTGCAGCAGTATGAAACGGATGGGCGTTACCAGGAATTGGCGGATATATGGATGCATTTCATTGCCCGGCTGGATCGGGCAAAAGGGATTGGGCTGCAGGAAATGCTTTCTGCCATCAAACGGCAGGAAATTGAAAAGGGCTGGTACGGGAGGCAGGTGAGGGAACAGTTTAGCCGATTGTCAAGTACCGATGCTTCCATCCTATTGCGTTATCTGGCGAAATACGATTTGGGCAGGCAGAGGGAAACCATGTTCGACGCCGTCCTTTTCACACTGTTTCCAGAGGTGCGTTTTTATTACGAGCATTCCACTGGGATTTTACATATCTATCTTGGGACGGAGAAGGACGCGTACCATACCAACCTGTATGGATTGTGCCAGATTCTGTTCCAGGATATGGGAATCCATACGGAAGTGATGTGGAAAGGGGAACATTTTGGCATAATCGGGGTGGAGGAAACGATGTCTGTCGGTCAGACGGCTCTTATCTGACGGAGGAAACCGTTGGGATCCTGCCACTGGAGCAATCAGACAGGACAGAATAGAATAGGAAGGGACAGGAAGAAGGAGGCTGCATGGGCAAAGAGATTGGGATTGATCTGGGTACTACGAATACCGTGGTATCCTATGTGAACAAAAAGGGGCGCTTACGCTGCTTGAGATATGAAAATAAGAATATTATCCCGTCGGTTGTGTATTTTATGTCGGAAAAGGAATTTATCATTGGGGAAAAGGCAAAGAAACGGTATGTTTCCAACCCGGAGGCAGGGATTGCGTCGTTTAAGTCCCATTTAGCAGAAAAGGAAAAGATAGAGGTTATCGCAGAAAATGGGGATAAGTTTAAATACCGAGCCAAAAAGGTAGCCAGTAATTTCTTGAACCAGGTGATTAACCGGATTGAGGAACAGTTATTGAAAGAGTTCGGCCCAGAGGAGGGCTGTATTGGGAATGTCGTAATTACTGTCCCGGCGAAATTCAACGACGCAGAAAAAGAGGCGACAAAATGGGCGGCGAAAAATGCTGGTTTTGAAAATGTAAAGCTAGCGACCGAGCCTACGGCGGCAGCGATTGCGCACAGGCAGGAAAGCGGGCAGGAAGGGAATAGCATCCTGGTATACGATTTTGGCGGAGGTACGTTTGACGTATCTGTAATCCACGAAGAGCGAGGGAGGTTCGTGGAAATCGCGACAGGCGGCGACAAGCATCTAGGCGGCAATAAATTGACAGACATCCTGGCCAAATATTTCTTCCGGATTATTGAAGACGATTATGGGATTGAACTGCCGTTTGACGAGGAAGAATTTGACGAGGAATACTGCGAGATGTCAAAAAGCGATTACAACAAGAACCGTGCAGCAGTCCTTGAAGAAGCAGATAAGACGAAGGAAGAGCTGTCGGAAGAAATGGAATACGAAGCCAGCATCAATTTAATCCTTCCAGGAGAAGAAAATGCCATTTGGAACTGCCGGATTGGGCGGAAAAAATTCCATTCCCTTATTCAAGATGAAATCCAGCAGACCATAGAGATCACGCGGCGTGTGGTACAGGAGGCAAAAGAGGCAGGCATAGAGCAGATTGATAAAATCGTATTGGCAGGAGGCAGTTCCCAGATCCCATTGGTGAAGGAATTGATGGAGCAGAATTTTGGGGAAAGCAATCCGATTTTTGCAGACGATATCTCGACCTTGATATCCAGGGGCGCAGCTTTGCTAGCAAAGGAAGAGCTGAACGATGTGACAGAGCCAATGACGAATATCCAGTATGGGGTAGCCGCCAGCGAAGGGGTTGCTTACCGTATGTTCAAGGTGATTATCCCAGAGGGTAAGAAGCTGCCATGCTCCGGCAAGGCGTATTTCTATCTGAATAAAGACGGGCAGGAGAGGATCGAAATCCCTTATTTTGAACGTGATATTAAAAATTACCCTAACGCAGTTCGGACAGATGACGATGGGATTGTAGAAATTGATACCATTGAAATCTCGAACCTGCCGAAAGGCTTAAGGAAGGATGAAGTGAAGATTGGCGTTGCATTTACAATCCAGTTAGACGGAACGCTGAATATCCAGGTCGAGGTATTGGACAAGGATGGGAAGGAAATTACGAACCTGGATACGAAATGTGAGAAATTAAGCAATCTGGAGTAGAAGGGGGCAGGTATGGAATTAGAACTGTTATTTGCGAATATTGAAGCAGAGTGCCAGATTGACGCAGACAAATACAGCCTGGATTCGCTGATGGAGGAGATAGAAACCGTACTTGGGAAAGACAAAGCGAAGGATGTGGAAGAGATCGTCATCCGACCAGGCATAAAGGCGGATGAGGAACAGGAGCACGCCTGGGCAGGACAAGTAGAACCGACAGAACAGATAGAACCAATAGAACCAATAGAACCAATAGAACCAATAGAACCAATAGAACCAATAGAACCAA
>CAOKNO010000126.1 GCA_948470065.1 uncultured Eubacterium sp.
ACAGTGGTGTGGGAGGTCGGCTACTCAACTAATGGGTAGCCTCCTACCCGATTTTTATAGTAAATCGCACTGTGGCCAAGCTTTTCCAATACTAGATAGTTACGCATAGGAGGTAAAGAGAGAGTGAAAGAAAAACTGGAACAGATTAGGGCGGAGGCGATCCGCCAGATCCAAAATTCTGACGGGCTTGCAAAACTAAACGACGTAAGGGTAGCGTTCTTAGGGAAAAAAGGAGAACTGACTGCCGTACTGAAGGGCATGAAGGACGTGCTGCCAGAGGAACGCCCAATGGTTGGGCAGCTTGTCAATGAAACGAGGGAAAGCATTGAGAAGCTGATAGAGGAAACAAAGGCGAAACTAGAGGCTGCGGAGCGCGATATCCGCCTGCGCCAGGAAGTGATCGACGTCACGCTCCCGGCGAAGAAGAGCCGCGTGGGGCACCGCCATCCCAATACGATTGCGTTAGAGGAAGTGGAGCGGATTTTTGTGGGCATGGGATATGAGGTCGTAGAAGGGCCTGAAGTGGAATATGACTATTATAATTTTGAAGCTTTGAATATCCCGGCAAACCATCCGGCAAAGGATGAACAGGATACGTTCTATATTACAGATAAAATCCTGCTCCGTACCCAGACCTCCCCGGTGCAGGTGCGCGAGATGGAAAAAGGAAAATTGCCGATCCGTATGATTGCGCCAGGGCGCGTGTTCCGTTCTGATGAAGTCGACGCGACGCACTCCCCGTCGTTCCATCAGGTCGAAGGGCTTGTGGTGGATAAGAATATTACGTTTGCAGATTTAAAAGGTACGTTAGCTGAATTTGCCAAAGAATTGTTTGGGGAAGATACTAAGGTGAAGTTCCGTCCCCATCATTTCCCATTTACAGAGCCGAGCGCAGAGGTGGACGTGACCTGCTTTAAATGCGGCGGGAAAGGCTGCAGGTTCTGCAAGGGTTCTGGCTGGATTGAGATTTTAGGCTGCGGCATGGTGCATCCAAAGGTATTGGAAATGAGCGGCATTGACCCAGAGGAATATTCCGGCTTTGCATTTGGTATGGGCTTAGAGCGGATTGCATTGCTGAAATATGAAATTGACGATATGCGCCTGCTGTATGAAAACGACGATCGATTCTTAAAGCAGTTTTAAGCTTTTGGGATAAGGACGCAATCAAATTCAATTCAGGGAAAGGAAAATCAGAGTATGAATACATCATTATCATGGATAAAAGCATATGTCCCTGGGCTTTCGGTGACAGCCCAGGAATATACGGATGCAATGACGCTTTCTGGCTCGAAGGTAGAAGGCTATGAAGCATTGGATGCAGATTTGGAAAAAATTGTCGTTGGGCAGATCAAGAAGATTGAAAAACATCCTGACGCCGACAAGCTGGTGGTCTGCCAGGTCGACGTCGGCGGCGCAGAGGACGTACAGATTGTAACAGGCGCGCCGAATGTGGCGGAAGGGCAAAAAGTCCCAGTCGTATTAGATGGGGGACGCGTAGCAGGCGGGCACGATGGGAAGAAAACCCCAGGCGGCATTAAAATTAAGAAGGGGAAACTGCGCGGGGTTCCGTCGTTTGGTATGATGTGTTCCATTGAGGAATTGGGCTCCACCAGGGAAATGTACCCGGAAGCGCCGGAAGATGGGATCTATATTTTTGACGAGGACGCTGTGGTAGGCGAGAGCGCGATAAAAGCGCTTGGCCTGGATGACGTGGTGTTTGAGTATGAGATTACGTCAAACCGTGTGGACTGCTTCGGCGTCCTGGGGCTTGCACGGGAAGCGGCTGCAACGTTTGGAAAGGAGTTCCAGCCCCCGGTAGTCAAAGAAACCGGGAACCATGAGGATGTAAACAGCTATATCAAGGTTACGGTGCATGATACGGAACTCTGTCCGAGGTACTGCGCGAGGGTCGTAAAGAATATCAAGATTGCGCCTTCCCCCAAATGGATGCAGCGCAGGCTGGCTTCCCAGGGCATCCGGCCGATCAATAATATTGTCGATATCACCAATTATGTGATGGAAGAGTATGGGCAGCCGATGCATGCATACGATCTGGACACGATTGCGGGGAAAGAGATTATTGTGCGCCGCGCTGCAAAGGATGAGAAATTTGTAACGCTCGACGGGCAGGAACGTACGATGGATGATTCTGTGCTGATGATCTGCGACGGGGAAAAAGCAGTCGGCATTGCAGGGATTATGGGCGGCGAAAACTCCATGATTACAGACAGCGTACAGACGATGTTGTTTGAAGCAGCCTGCTTTGACGGCACGAATATCCGTCTGTCCAGTAAAAAAGTAGGGCTTCGGACGGATGCTTCTGGTAAATTTGAAAAGGGGCTGGATCCCAACAATGCCTTAGAAGCCATGAACCGTGCCTGCCAGTTAATCGAAGAACTGGGCGCCGGGGAAGTCGTAGGCGGCGTGGTGGACGTCTATGGGAAGGTAAAAGAAGGCCGCCGGATCTTGTTTGACGCTGGAAAGGTGAACCGCTTGCTCGGCACGGATCTTCCAGCAGATACAATGCTTGGTTATTTTGAAAGGATTGAACTGGGCTATGACGCCGAAACGGGAGAGGTTATCGTTCCATCCTGGCGGCAGGATCTGGAATGCTTGGCGGACTTGGCGGAGGAAGTGGCAAGGTTCTATGGGTACGACAACATCCCTACGGCCCTTCCGACAGGAGAAGCGACGACAGGGAAGCTGTCGTTTAAACTCAGGGTAGAGAGCGTGGCAAGGGAAGTCGCAGAGTTTTGCGGGTTCAGCCAGGGCATGACGTATTCGTTTGAAAGCCCCAAGGTATTTGATAAATTGTTGCTGCCAGAAGACAGCAGCCTGCGCAAGACGGTTGTGATTTCAAACCCGCTGGGAGAAGATTTCAGCATTATGCGCACCATTTCCCTCAATGGGATGCTGGTATCCCTGTCCACGAATTACAACCGGAGGAATAAGAACGTCCGTCTGTATGAACTGGGGAATATCTACCTGCCGAAGCAGATCCCATTGACAGAACTGCCCGAAGAACGGATGCAGTTCACATTGGGGATGTATGGAGACGGGGATTTCTATACTATGAAAGGCGTCATTGAGGAATTTTTCCAGAAGGCAGGGCTCTCTGGGAAGGAAAGCTACGATCCGGACGCTGGGAAGCCATTCTTGCATCCAGGGAGGCAGGCAAATGTGATCTACGATGGGGAAACCATAGGGTATTTAGGGGAAATCCATCCCCAGGTAGCGGACAATTACTCCATCAAAGAGCGTGTCTATGTGGCGGTGATCGATATGCCAAAGGTAGTGGAGCTGGCCAGCTTCGACCGGAAATACAAAGGAATCGCCAGGTTCCCGGCAGTTACCCGCGATATCAGCATGGTTATGCCAAAGACGATCCTAGTCGGGGAAGTGGAAAAGGTGTTTGAGGCAAAGGGCGGAAGCTATTTAGAGCATTATGAACTGTTCGATATCTACGAAGGAAGCCAGATTAAGCCAGGGTTCAAGTCGGTGGCTTATTCCCTGGCATTCCGTGCAAAGGATAAGACATTAGAAGAAGCAGATTATGCGCCTGCAATGGAAAAAATCCTCAAAGCATTGGAAGAGATGGGGATCGAACTCAGGAAATGAGGAAATAATCTATGGATGTGAAAGATTTTTATTATGAATTGCCTCAAGAACTGATTGCCCAGGATCCACTGGAAGACCGTTCCAGTTCCCGCCTTCTTGTACTGCGCAAGGAGGATGGGACGCTGGAGCATACGGGCTTTTCCCATATCATGGATTACTTGCGGCCGGGGGATTGCCTTGTGTTGAACAATACGAAGGTCATCCCGGCAAGGCTTTTTGGGGAACGGGAAGGGACACAGGGGAAAGTGGAGATCCTGTTGCTGAAGCGGCGGGAGGATGACATCTGGGAAACGCTGGTGAAGCCAGGGAAAAAGGCGAAGCCAGGGACAAGGATCTTGTTTGGCGGCGGGATCTTAGAAGGGGAAGTCCTGGAGGTTGTAGAGGATGGAAACCGTTTGATCCAGTTTCGTTACGAGGGGATATTTGAGGAAATCTTAGATGGACTAGGGCAGATGCCCTTGCCCCCTTATATCACCCATCAGCTCCAGGATAAGAACCGTTACCAGACCGTCTATGCAAAGCATGATGGATCCGCGGCGGCGCCAACGGCAGGGCTTCATTTTACGCCAGAGCTTTTAGAAAACTTGCGTGAAATGGGTGTTTCTATTGCAGAAATAACGCTCCATGTCGGGCTAGGCACATTCCGGCCCGTCAAGGCAGAAACTGTACAGGAACACCATATGCATTCAGAGTATTACCAGATGGATGAAACGGCTGCTGAAACCATTAACAAGACAAAGCAAAACGGCGGGCGGGTCATCTGTGTTGGGACCACAAGCTGCCGCACGCTGGAATCTGTGGCGAAGCTATGCAAAAAAGAAACAGAAATGGATGGAGTTAGGCAAGCGCAGGAGGATATCCCAAAAGGATCTGGACGCTATGTAAAAGCATGTAGCGGATGGACCGATATCTTTATCTATCCAGGCTATACGTTCCAGGTGATGGACGGGCTGATTACAAATTTCCATTTGCCAGAATCGACACTGTTAATGCTGGTGTCCGCATTTGCCGGGAGGGAACAGGTAATGGCGGCTTACCAGCAAGCAGTACAAGAGAAGTATCGGTTTTTTAGCTTTGGGGATGCCATGCTTATAATTTGACACAAAATGTTACATTTGTGAAGTAGAGGGTTTA
>CAOKNO010000127.1 GCA_948470065.1 uncultured Eubacterium sp.
CCGGCTATAATATGGTATTCTACCTTGCCGGATTACAAAATATAGAATATTCTGTATATGAAGCTGCTAAGATTGACGGGGCGAGCCCAATGCAGACATTCTTCAAGATAACAGTTCCGTTGCTGAAGCCTACTATCGTTATGACGGCAATTATGTCTACCAATGGTACGCTGCAGTTATTCGATGAATCTGTGAACTTGACAAAGGGTGGCCCAGGACAGACAACTTTGACCATGTCTCACTATATCTATGATACATGCTTTAAGTTCGTGCCGACCTTTGGTTATGCAGCGGCAATGTCATTCTTAATCTTTATAATTGTGGCTATTCTGGCGTTTGTACAGATGAAAGTAGGTGATAAGCGTGACTAAGACGAAAAGAGCCCGTATTTTGATGTATATTGTATTGGTAATCGTATCATTGGTATCCGTATTCCCGCTTTACTGGATGTTGATGGCTGCTACGAATAAGAGTGTAGACGTCAGCAGGGGAAGGTTACTCCCAGGGGGGGCTTTAATTGACAATATTAAAGCGTTGTTCTCCCAGCAGCCGGTACGGCTTGCAATGTTCAATTCTTTTAAGTTTGCGCTTATTCTGACAATTTGCGCGCTGGTAATTTGTTCTTTGGCAGGTTATGGGTTTGAGATTTACCATAACAAGCATAAAGACTTTGTATTCTCAATCTTGCTTTTAGGGATGATGGTTCCGTTTGTTGCGACGATGATCCCATTGTACCGTATGTTCACGGCTGTGGAACTGCAGAATACGACATTGGGTTTTATCTTGCCGACGATATCTACGCCGTTCTTAATCATGATGTTCCGGCAGAATGCCAGGGCATTCCCAATTGATATTATTGAAGCGGCCAGGATCGATGGGTTGAACGAGGTGCAGATATTCTTCCGCATGTTCGTTCCGACGATGCGTTCCACTTATGCAGCGGCTATGACGATTACATTTATGAATGCATGGAATAATTACTTATGGCCGAAGGTTATTATGCAGGGAGAAGATAGCATTACCATGCCGATGTTAGTAGCGAACCTGACAGAAGGTTACGTAACGGACTATGGCGTTTTGATGTTAGCCGTTTTGATTTGTAGTATACCGACGATTCTGATTTTCTTCTTATTACAGAAGAGCTTTGCAGAAGGTATCACAGGAGCGGTAAAATAATTGAATATGGAAATCATGCTTTTTGGGGCACGCCGCAGGGTGTGCCCCAGAGGGTATGGAATATAGAGCGTGTTTGATAAGCCATTTCTGCAGCTTGTAAGATACATCCTGTGGGAATCATATGTCAGATGCGCTCTCCTAATGTTTAAGATTACATGAGTTGGAGGTTAAAATGGCACAATTTGATTTTGAAAAGGTAAAAGATCCCCTTGTGTTTGCAGAAAACCGGATGGAAGCCCATTCCGATCATGTTTTTTATGCGTCTTTGGAAGAGAAAGAGGAGGGAAAGAGCAGCTTCTATCATTCCCTGGACGGTTTGTGGAAATTTTCTTATGTAAAGAATTATGGTTCTGCAATCCCAGGTTTTGAGGCGGTGGATTACGACTGCAAGTCTTGGGGAGATATCAAAATCCCGGCGCATATCCAGATGGAAGGGTATGATGCGCCGCAATATGCCAATACGCAGTATCCATGGGATGGGCGCGAACAGGTGAAGCCGGGGGAGATCCCATCGTATTTCAATCCGGTTGCTAGTTATGTGAAATACTTTACTGTCCCAGCGCAGATGCAAGGAAAGGCATTGTATATTTCATTCCAGGGCGTAGAGAGCGGCATGGCTCTATGGTTGAATGGATCTTACGTTGGATACAGCGAGGACAGTTTTACCCCGTCGGAGTTTGAGTTGACGCCTTATCTGGTGGAGGGGGAAAATAAATTAGCCGTGCAGGTGTTCAAGTGGACGTCTGGGAGTTGGTGCGAAGATCAGGATTTCTACCGCTTTTCCGGTATTTACCGGAGCGTGTATTTATATACTGTCCCAAATGCGCATATACGTGATATCCGGGTGAAGACTTTGCTGGATGATCAATACCAGGATGCGGATCTAGAACTCTGTGTCAAGGGAGAGGGGAGCGGGACGGTATCCATGACGTTGCTGGATCCTTGCAACCCTGGGCAGTCAGGCGCGATGGCTTCCCAATCCGGCCTAGGCGGCATGGGGGTTGTGGCACAGGCAAAGGCAGGGTTGGATAAGGAAGTAAAGGTAAGCATTTCTGTCAAGTCGCCGAGGCTTTGGAGTGCGGAAGAGCCAAATCTGTACGAATTATTGCTGGAAGTGAAAGATAACAAGGGCGAAACGGTAGAAGTGGTTTCCCAGATGGTTGGATTCCGTCGTTTTGAACTGATTGACAGAGTTATGTGCATCAATGGCAAGCGGATTGTCTTCAAAGGGGTGAACCGCCATGAATTTAGTTCTAAGACGGGACGCGTAGTGTCACAGGAGGAAATCCTGACGGATATCCTGACAATGAAGCGCAATAATATCAACGCCGTCCGTACCAGCCATTATCCGAATGATTCCAGGATTTATGGGCTTTGCGATAAATATGGGCTGTATATGATCGACGAGAACAACCTAGAAAGCCACGGGACATGGTGGGATCCGCTGCACAACGTTGAGCGGGATGCGCAAGAAGCAGTCCCAGGGGACAGGGATGAATGGCGTCCCATGATGCTGGATCGTGTCAATTCCTGTTACCAGAGGGATAAGAACCACCCGTCCATCGTGATTTGGTCTTGTGGGAACGAGTCCTTTGGTGGGAAAGTGATTTACGATATGTCCCAGTTGTTCCGGGAGTTGGACGATACCAGGCTCGTACATTACGAGGGGGTATTCCATGACCGCCGTTACAATGACAGCAGCGATATGGAAAGCCAGATGTACTCTTCTGTGGAGAGCATCAAGGAATTTTTGGCAAAAGACAGGAGCAAGCCTTTTATCTGCTGCGAATATACCCATGCGATGGGTAATTCCTGTGGGGCAATGCATAAATATACTGATCTGACCGATACCGAACCCCTCTACCAGGGTGGATTTATCTGGGATTATATTGACCAGTCCATCGAGAAGAAAGACCGTTATGGGAAGAAATTCCAGGCATACGGCGGGGATTTCGGGGAACGGCCAAGCGATTATAATTTTAGCGGGAATGGGATTGTATACGGTGGAGAACGCGATTGCTCCCCTAAGATGCAGGAGGTAAAATTCAACTACCAGAATATTTCTGCCGAAGTATCTAGGGATTCTGTATCCATCAAAAATAAGAACCTGTTTACCAATACTGGGAAATATGACTGTGTCGTTTTGCTGGAGAAGGAAGGGAAGCTTATCAAACAGGCGTCCCTGCCTACAGCGGTACCGCCGTTGTCAGAAGAAACGTATGCTCTGCCTGTCGAGGTGCCGGACAAGCCTGGGGAATATGCCGTTACTGTGTCCTTTCGGCTGAAGGAAGAGGAGGATTGGGCGCCCGCAGGGTATGAGGTTGCTTTCGGGCAAGGGATATTCCAGGTAGAAAAGGCGAAAGAGCAGGTGACAGACGAGATTACGGTAATCCGTGGGGATTTGAATATCGGCGTGCGCGGACAGCATTTTGAATGTATGTTTGGGATGTTAAAGGGCGGCCTGGTATCCTACCGCTATGGCGGCAGGGAGATGATTGAGCAGATCCCTATGCCGAATTTCTGGCGTGCGCCAATAGACAATGATTATGGGAATAATATGCCGGGCCGCTATGCCCAGTGGAAGATAGCCAGCATGTATATTGGAGCGGACAGGGATCAGGAGGAGAACCCTACGCTTGAGGTAAAACAACACAGCGCTGTCATTACGTACCACTATGCGATGCCGACAGTCCCAAGGAGCAAGTGCAGCCTGTCTTATGAGGTATTTGGGAATGGGGAGATTGCTGCGACGCTTTCTTATGATCCCGTCAAGGAGTTGAGGGATATGCCGGAATTTGGCGTAATCTTTAAATTCAACGCGGATTATGAGAACGTGGAATGGTATGGCAACGGTCCTAGTGAAACGTATGCAGACCGTAAGCATGGGGCAAAGCTTGGCATTTACAAGAACCAGGTAGCCGACAATATGGCGAAGTACCTTGTCCCGCAGGAATGTGGCAATAAAACGGACGTACGCTGGGCAAAGATTACAGACAGCCAGGGGAAAGGCATGATGTTTACAGGGGATTGCATGAATTTTTCAGCGTTGCCTTATACGCCGCATGAGATGGAATGCGCGTTGCATCCATATGAATTGCCAGAGGCACATTACACCGTTGTGCGCGTATCTTCCCAGCAGATGGGGATTGGCGGCGACGATAGCTGGATGGCTCCGGTGCATACGGAATATTTGGTGGATGCAAGTAAGCACATGGAATTTACCTTCCGCTTCCAGGGAATTGTATAGTATCTTGTGTAGGCAATGGAACAACAGTCTCCGGGAAGGGGGTGTTGCAATTGCCTTGGTATCTTGTATAGGCGTTTGAAAAACTCAATATCTAGGAACAGCGGCTGTTCAATCCATACAAAAGAAGGGTGACTTGCGACGGCATCCGGAGCCCGCTTTTGTATGGATGAAACAAACGCGTCTGTCCCAGAGAGGGTATCACAATTACCTATAGTATCTTGTATAGGCGATTGCAAAACTCCCTTTCTAGAAACAGCGGATGTACAATCTGTACAA
>CAOKNO010000128.1 GCA_948470065.1 uncultured Eubacterium sp.
TTTTGTATGGATTGTACAGACGCGTCTGTCCCAGAGAGGGTTTCGCAATTACCTCGAAAATATAACTTGAAAGGATGTGTTCCCATATGTTTGTAATATACAATGAAATGACAAAATCCCCAATTAAGATATGGCTCGACGATATTTCCCAACTGGAAGAAAATTGCCTGGAACAAGCGTTTCATCTGTCCCAGCTTCCGTTTATCCACAAATGGGTATGCCTGATGCCCGATACCCATGCCGGGAAAGGAATGCCGATCGGCGGCGTGATTGCCACAAAAGACGTCATCGTCCCAAATGCCGTAGGCGTTGATATTGGATGCGGGATGGATTTTATCCCAACGGACGTCCATATAGACGATATCCGTGGGATCCAAACGGGGAATGGCACAATAATCCAGGCAATGATTGGTAACCTGATGCGTACGATCCCGCTGAATATGGAACGTTATAAAACCCCGCAGGAGTCAAAAGTCCTGGATCAAGCGAAACAGGAGATGGAGAAATACGCAGAAAATGAAGAATTGCTCCCATTGATTGAGGATGGGTATTTCCAAGTAGGCAGCCTGGGCGGGGGCAACCATTTTATAGAATTGCAGGAAGATCAGGAAGGGTATCTGTGCATTATGATCCATTCTGGAAGCCGCCATCTCGGAAAACAAATTTGCGATTATTTCCATGAAAAAGCAAGGGAATTGAACAAGAGATGGTTCAGTGAAGTAAAGGAAGAATACCGTCTGGCGTTTTTGCCCGTGAAGGAAAAGGAAGGGCAGCAATATATCCATTGGATGAACCTGGCAATGGATTATGCATTTGAGAACCGCGCCCGTATGCTGGATAAAACGTGCACGATCGTAAACGAGATAATTCAAAAACATACGGGGCATACCGTGCAGTTTGGGCAGGAGATCAATTGCCATCACAATTATGCAGCTTTGGAAAACCATTACAACGCCAATGTCTGGGTACATAGGAAAGGCGCGACCAGGGTACGCGAAGGAGAATTGGCCGTAATTCCTGGCGCTATGGGTTCTTATAGCTATGTAGTGGAAGGGAAAGGAAACCCGGAATCTTTCTGTAGTTCTTCGCATGGCGCTGGCCGAAGCTATTCCAGGAAAGGCGCAATGAATACCTTTTCCGTAGAGCAAGTGATGGTTGATTTAAAAGAACAAGGCATTGTGCTGGGCAAACGTAAGAAAACCGATGTGGCGGAGGAGTGCCGTTTCGCGTATAAGGATATCGATCAGGTCATGTTGCAGCAGGGAGATTTAGTAACACAAATCCGCAAGCTAAAGACGGTTGGCGTAGTAAAAGGGTAACAGGAAGGCATGGTTATGGGATCTCGCGGCGTCTGCCAGATATTCGTGCGTATGTATATGGCGTCAAATACGGTGTGATCTTGCCCTGGTTCCGGTAGGAAAATAGGCTGCTGCAAGGGGATTGGGCTATGGAACGCCCAAAAGGATAGGGCTTGCCCATATATGTTTGTCTTACAGCAGCCATAATTAAAAAGCTTTCCATATAGAGATTAGCAAGAGCCTGCCGTGAGGGAAAGCGGCATATGGGTGCGGATGCCCTATCTCTTTGGCAGAAAAAACATTTAGGTTATGCCTCAAAGAGCAGGGGATTTGGCTATCCGTGGATGAGCTTTGCAATATCCTTAAGTTCTGGCATGGAGCGAAGGGCGCCTTTTTTGGTAGTGACAAGGTAAGCGGCGGCATTGGCAAAGACCAGCATCTGCTCCAACTCTGTTTCTGTGAGGGTTTGTATGTTACGGTCTAAAAGTCCGTGCAGGATACTTCCGCAGAAGGTATCGCCAGCCCCAGTCGTTTCGATTGTCCCGCCAAGCAGGAAGCTGGGCTGGAATATCTTTTTGTCATGGTAAAAGGCATAGCTACCATTTGCGCCTGCGGTTACTAAGAGCAACGTGACTGGGAACTTTTGCCTTAAGCGGGCGGCTCCGGTTTCAAGATCGGTCTCCCCGGTGAGGAATTCCACTTCTTCTTCGGATATCTTACATACGTCGCATTGGCTTAAGCCATATTCCATCTTATCCTTAGCGCGTTTTAAATCATCCCATAATGGGATCCGCAGGTTGGGATCGAAGGAGATTAATACACCGTTGTCTTTGGCGGTTTTTACTGCTTTTTCAGTAGCTTTGCATACGCCGTCCTGCGTCATGGAGAGCGTACCGAAATGGAGGATCCGGCTGTTTTTTATCTGCTGGGCATCGACTTCTTCGGCTGTTAACATCATATCGGCGCCAGGATTCCGATAAAAAGCAAAGTCGCGATCGCCGTTTTCAAAGGTTTTTACAAATGCAAGCGTGGTCTTTACCGTATCGTCAAAACACAGGCCGTCCGCTCCAATGCCAAGATCCAGGAGCGTGTCGTGCAGCATCTTGCCAAATTGATCCTTCCCGACTTTCCCGATAAAGTTCGTGCTCCGCCCGCATTTGTTCAAAAGCGCCAGGACATTGCATGGCGCGCCGCCAGGGTTGGCTTCCAAAAGGGGGTTTCCCTGCGCGGAGTCTCCCGTATAAGTAAAGTCTATTAACAATTCCCCTAAAGCTGTAACATCATACTGTTTCATATTTTTTATCCTTTCTTTTTAAATACAGGAAGCCATACGGTGGGAGTCCCACATTGGAAGCTTCCTGCTCCCTGCCAGATAGCATATCGACGTAGGCGCCGTCTGTTTCCTGGATCCATGCCGTTTTGTTCTGTTCGCTGAAATTGAAAATGCCAATGATTTTTTCTCCGTCAATCGCCCGCGCAATGCACAAAATTGATGGCTCTCCTGTTTCGATGGTAAAGGCGTCTGCATACGATACGAACGCCTTTTCTTTTTTCCGTAGATCTTCTAATTGGCTAAGCTGCTGGAAGAGCTTACCTTGTACCGTACTAGGATCCGATATCTGCCCAGCCAGCTCCCAGTCCATCGCCCCACGGTGGATATACCTGGAATCAGCAGCCTTGCGGGGATCTTCCTTGTACGTATAGTCGTTGACCTGCCCAATTTCATCCCCACTGTATAAAATGGGGATCCCGGATTGCATAAACATATAGGCGTGAAGCATTACATCCAGCTGGATGGCAAGATCCATAGCGGCGTTATCTTGTTCGAACCCTGCTTTCTCAATGCCGCACATAGAAGCGGTTGTCCCGCAGAACCTGGCGTCCCCAGTGATGGGATCTGCATTGTAAAGCTCGCCGCGGCTGTTGCTGCATCCAGCGTGTCCTTGGAAATAATCGTTTAGGTATTGCTTGTGGGAACGCTCTTCCATGCCGTTTGCCTTTAAGGCGTTATAGTCAAGGCCCCAGCCGATATCATCATGGCATCTGAGATAATTTAAGAAGACGTATTCTTTGGGGAGGGAATTAACGATATCCAATTGCTGTTTGAGCAGCCGTACATCCCGGGTTGCAACAGTGTGCCAAGTAGTCGCCATTGTCGTAACATTGTACAGCATATGGCATTCTGGTTTTTCTACCGTGCCAAAATAAGGGACGACTTTCTCAGGTTCCATCACAACCTCGCCCAGCAGCAGGATGCCAGGGCAAACAATTTCACTGATCATGCGCATCATACGGATAATTGTGTGCACCTGCGGCAGGTTCCGGCATTGCGTATACAATTCTTTCCAGATATATGGAACCGCGTCAATCCGCATAATATCAATCCCCTGGTTTGCCAGGTACAGGAAGTTGTACATCATTTCATTGAACACCCTTGGGTTTTTATAATCCAGATCCCATTGGTAGGGGTAAAAACTGGTCATAACATAGTGACCGATATCCGGCAGCCAGGTAAAGTTCCCAGGCGCTGTGGTGGGGAATACTTGCGGTACGGTTGTTTCGTAGGCAGATGGGATCATGCTATCTTTGAAAAAGAAGTAGCGGCTCATATACTCGCCATCCCCCTGGCGCGCCAACCGCGCCCACGCGTGGTCTTCCGAGGTATGGTTCATCACAAAATCCATACATACGTTGATCCCTCTTTTGTGGCAAGAGGCCGTCAGATCCCTCAAATCCTCCATGGTCCCTAATTTTTCCTGCACCTTACGGAAATCGGAAACGGCATACCCGCCGTCAGAACGTCCTTCTGGCGTGTCCAAAAAGGGCATGAGATGGATATAATTTACCTTGCATGTTTCCAGGTAATCCAATCGGGAAGCAACGCCTTGGATGTTCCCTGCAAAGTTATCAATATAAAACATCATTCCTAACATGTCGTTCTGTTTATACCAATCTGGGTGCGCTTCCCGTGTGGAATCCTGTTCCTTTAATCCATTGTCCCGCGCATTGAAAAAGTCCTTCATATTGCTGCAAAGTTCTGCGAACATAGAACTGTTATCGTACAATTCCATGTAAAGCCAACGTAATTCATCGTGATGCTTTTTTAAACGTTGCTGAAATATCTGCCCTGTTGATTCCTTCTTCATGTGATTGTGATCCTTTCCTTGTTTAAAATGCTGTATAGGCGATTGCAAAACTCCCTTTCTAGAAACAGCGGATGTACAATCTGTAC
>CAOKNO010000129.1 GCA_948470065.1 uncultured Eubacterium sp.
TTGTACAGATTGTACATCCGCTGTTTCTAGAAAGGGAGTTTTGCAATCGCCTAAAATTATAGTTAGGAAAGGAGGCAAGAAGAATGCGTCATGTATTGATTCGTGGAAGTATTGGTCTGATCTGGCTAATTGCAGCTATTGTATGCGGCATATCTGGCAGTTTCCAGATGATGGGGCTTTATATTGTTTTGGCAGGCGCTTTCGTGTATTCCACATACATAACATGGAAAAAAGAAAAAAACGGCAAAGGGGGCAGGTAATATGGGAGAAGCGTTCCTGAATATTAAAAATCTAAACGCATGGTACAGTAGCAAGAAAATGATCCTTTCGGATTTTTCTTTTGAACTGTCTGAACATGAAGTGGCAGGGTTGATCGGGCTGAACGGGGCTGGGAAAACCACGTTTTTGAAGGTGCTCTCCGGTCTGCTCCCAACCTTCCGTTCAGACGGCGTCTGCTTTTGTGGCGCTCCTGTGGATTTCAAAAAGCAGGATTTTAAGCTTTGCCGCTATACTGTGTTTGCGGAAGACGATTCTTTTTCATATTTTACCTTCCGGGAATACCTGTCCTATGTCTGTTCTGCCTATCGGAAGGAAGTGCCCGATGTGTCAGAATTGATACGGGGATTTTCCTTTGAGGCGTATACGGATACGTTGTTAAAAGAATTGTCAACTGGAAACCGGAAAAAGGCATTTCTAATCACGGCTTTTGCTCTGAAACCAAGGCTGCTTCTTTTGGATGAGCCAGTGAATGGCCTGGATTTCCAGAGTACGGAATATCTGTACCGGATCATTTCCGGGTATAAGGAGTATGGCGCCGTCCTATTTTCTTCCCATATCTTAGAGAGCATCACATTGACTTCTGACCGGGTATTTGTCTTAGAAGAGGGGAAGATCCGGCAGACATTTGAGCGCGGGCAGATAAATGCCGCAGACATCCGGGAGGCTTTGCATGATGAAAATGACAAGTAAAGCCTTTGCCAAAAAGCTGTTTGGGGCAAATTATGAGCGGTTGCCACGCACGCTTTTGATCGATCTGATTGTATTTTGGGGACTGTATATTTCCGGCGTCAGGGTACAGATCGCGCCGTCTGTCCGGAACTTAATGATAAGCGCTTTTACCGCAGGCGTGATATGGCAGGCGCTTTCTTCCAAAGATAATACGGTAGAGATGCAGCATATGTTGATGCTGCCTTTTCGGCGCCTGGAATTTGTCTTCTCTTATGTGGCTGCGCTGGGAGCCTATACGGTTCTTACGAAGACAGGGTTGCTGTTAGCAGTCGTACTGGCTGTTTCAGCCTGGAAGCCTATAGAAATCATAGGGATTGCCATCTGTATCATTCATGCTGTCCTTATGGCTGCGGCAGTTTATTCTTTGAGAACGTACTGGTATGCGGCCGGTTTTTGGGCTGCTGCCATAACGGCTGTCATTTTGCTGTGGGGAAACAAGCTATGGCTGATTCTATTGTTGATTGTGAATGGTATGTTCGCTATCCTGTTTCTATGGAGGGCGGACGGATATAGATTTTATCAATGGGAGCATAAGAAAAGCCATGTCATCAAGCAGCGGAAGACGGCTTCCTTATGGCGGTATTTCTTCAGGTATTTAAGTTGCCATAAAAATTACCTGCTCAATACGGCTGCGATGTGGTGCGTTGCCCTTGTATTGCCGTATTTTCTAAGCGAAATGGCTGGCCTGTCCGTGATCCCAGTGGGCTTTGCGGTTTTATCCTTAAATACGCCCATCTGTATCCTGCTCTCCTGCGATCGTGGCCTGGAGCAGGCGGTTCGTTTCCTGCCGGGGCAGAAAAAAGCGTTCTGTATCCCTTATTGCCTGTTTATTTTTTTCTGCAATATGGCTACGGATGTGCTGTTCCTCTGTAGCTGGCAGATACAAAGCGGTGGCATTACTGTCCGAATGTTTGCAGGGGCTGTTTTCTTTGCCCTGCAAAGCGCGGTATTATCGGTACTGTTGGAATGGTTTTATCCTATCCGGGAATGGAAGATTGAAAGCGATCTGTGGCATCATCCGCGGAAATATTTCGTTCCGGTTGTAATGCTGCTGCTTGCAGGAGCCGTTTCTGCCTGGATAGTATTGCTTCCTGCCTTGCTGATCCTGCTGTCCGTGGAAGTTGTCATTTTGTTTTTTGGTGTTGGAGGTAAAGCATTGTGAAAATTTTATTGGTTGAAGATGATATCGAGATTTGCGCCATGTTAAAAGACTTTTTAACGATAGAAAATTATGAAGTCGTTACCGCGTCAGATGGGGAAAGCGCCTGTGAGAAGTTCTTTTCGGATGATTTTGGTCTAGTATTGCTAGATTTAATGATACCAAAAAGGAGCGGTATGGAGGTCATGGCAAAGATCAGGGAATCCAATACGGTTCCTATTATCATCTTGTCAGCAAAGGATACGGATTCAGATAAGACCCTTGGTCTTGGGCTGGGGGCGGACGATTATATTACAAATCCGTTTTCCATTACGGAAGTATTGGCGCGTATAAAAGCCAATAACAGAAGGACAACCCAATATGCTGTGGGGGCTTCTATGCAGCAGCCAGTTCTTGCAAAAGGAGCCCTAGTAATGGATCTGGACGCTTACTCTGTAAAAAAGGATGGGAAAGAAATTGAACTTACGGCAAAGGAGTTTGAAATCCTGAAGTTACTGTTGCAGAATCCCAACAAGGTATATACAAAGGGACAGATCTATTCCCTTGTATGGAACGACGCATACCTGGGGGATTGGATATAAGGCAGGAGATTTTAAAAATGAGTGACCAGGCCGTTCTCATTTCCCATATATTTGCGCCGTTATTTGCACCTATAGGGATGCACGCAGGATGTTTCCTTTTGGCTGTTATCGCTGTCTTGGTGTGTGCCATCTTCTTTCAGAAATAGAAAGCATTGCAGATACCATCGGCATTATCAGCCATGGAACATTGATAAGGGAAATTTCCATGCGGGAAATCTCTGAAATGAATACGGCTTTTATAGAACTTTCGGTAGGAAACACACAAAAAGCTGCTTATATACTTTCGGACAAAATGAATCTGGATCATTTTAAGATTATGGATGATTCGAGGATCCGTATTTATGAGTTTTCAGCTACGACACAGAAAATTTCAAGGGAATTGCTTTTGAACGGGGTGGAAATTACGTCTATCACGAAGCATACGGAATCGCTAGAAGATTATTTCCTAAAACTGACAGGGGAGGTGGGGAAATCATGTTAAAACTGATTCGGCTTGAATGGAAGAAAAACAATATCGGAAAATATATCCGCAATGCAGTTCTTATGACAACGTTCCTGTGCCTGTTCTTATTTGCCCTTGCATTCCTGGGAATTGCAGATGACCCGGACTGCACGCTGGACGCTGCGCCAGGAATGGATACGATTTCCTCCCCGATCGAATTGTTTACAGGTATGGCGTTTCTCATTTTTACAAGCGTTATGCTGGCGTCCTTTATCGTGAGCGCTTATAAAAATAAAACAATGAACCTGATGTTTATTTATCCAGTGAAACGGCAGAAGCTAATCGTATCCCAAATGATGGCGGTGTGGATTTTTAACTTTGTGGCTTTGGCGTTGTCAAAGTTCGTAATCTATCTGTGCATAGCTGTAGGAGCAAAGTATATGCGGCCGTCGTTTGCAATTGATTTTGACATGGGCAGTTCATCTTTTTATATCCAGCTAATCTTGAAGTCCTTTGTTATTGTGAGCATGAGCTTTATCGCGCTGTTTGTAGGGATGGCGGCCAAATCCTCAAAAGCGGCCATTATCACTTCATTTTTACTGATTTTCCTTGCACAGGCAAATGTAGGTGATGTTACAATGGCAGATAATGCGGTTCTTCTAGATCATGTTAAGTTTTGCAGGAAAGGAAAACATAAAAAATGGTTGTTTTGATAACAGGCGCTTCGCACACAGGTAAAACAGTGCTTGCTCAAAAATTACTTGAAAAATATAAATATCCGTATTTATCCATAGACCATTTGAAAATGGGTTTGATTCGCAGCGGCTATACGAAACTTACACCCGAAGATGATAACGATCTTACAGATTATTTATGGCCAATTGTCCGTGAAATCATGAAAACTGCCATAGAGAATAAGCAAAATCTTATAATAGAAGGGTGCTATATACCTTTTGATTGGCAAGAGGGCTTACAACCGTTTTTACGTTTTGTAAGTAGCTATACATAGCAAAAGCCACCCTGAACTTGACAGGAACGGGTAGCAAATAAGGTAGAATGTTATTTAGCCAGTATCAACCAATGGTTGGATTTTTCCGATTCAACTGCTGGTTCGTGTAAAAAACGCACGATGGAACGTATTATTTATAGGACTTAATATCTAGGAACAAACGCGTCTGTCCAATCCATACAAAAGCGGGCTCCAGATGCCGTCGCAAGTCGCC
>CAOKNO010000130.1 GCA_948470065.1 uncultured Eubacterium sp.
GTACAGATTGTACATCCGCTGTTTCTAGAAAGGGAGTTTTGCAATCGCCTAATTATAAAATAGAAAGTGAGGAACAGACGATGTATCAGGTAATGTCGCCAAAGGCGGAGGAATTTATCAGCCACGAGGAAATTATGGAATCGCTGGCTTATGCAGGACAGAACAAGGGGAACCGGGAATTAATCGGGCAGATTATAGAAAAGGCGAAGTTAAGGAAGGGGCTGTCCCACCGTGAGGCCGCCGTCTTGCTGGATTGTGAATTAGAGGATAAGAACCAGGAGATCTACGCGCTTGCAGAACAGATCAAAAAAGATTTTTATGGGAACCGTATCGTTATGTTTGCGCCGCTGTACTTGTCAAATTACTGTATCAACGGCTGCGAATACTGCCCATACCATCTGAAAAACAAGCATATTGCAAGGAAAAAGTTAACGCAGGAGGACATCGTAAAGGAAGTCGCCGCCTTACAGGACATGGGGCATAAGCGGCTGGCGTTAGAAGCAGGGGAGGATCCTGTAAACAACCCAATCGAATATATCCTAGAATGTATCCAGACGATTTACGGGATCAAGCACAAAAATGGCGCAATCCGCCGCGTCAACGTGAATATTGCCGCCACAACCGTGGAAAACTACCGGAAGCTAAAGGAAGCGGGCATTGGGACGTATATCTTGTTCCAGGAAACGTATGATAAGAAATCGTATGAAAAGCTCCATCCCACAGGACCCAAACACGACTATGCTTACCATACGGAAGCAATGGATCGTGCAATGGACGGCGGGATAGACGACGTCGGCTTAGGCGTTTTGTTCGGGCTGAACAATTACCGCTATGATTTTACCGGGATCCTGATGCATGCAGAACACCTCGAAGCTTATAAAGGCGTAGGACCCCATACCATCAGCGTGCCCAGGCTGCGCCGCGCAGACGATATAGATCCAGACGTATTTGACAATGGTATTTCCGATGAAATGTTTGCAAAGATTGTGGCATGTATCCGGATTGCCGTCCCTTATACCGGGATGATTGTTTCTACCAGGGAGAGCAAGGCCTGCCGGGAAAAAGTCCTACATCTTGGGGTGTCCCAGATCAGCGGCGCGTCTAAGACCAGCGTGGGCGGTTATGCAGAACCAGAGGAGGAAGAGGATAATTCCGCACAGTTTGACGTTAGCGATAACAGGACCTTGGATGAGGTTGTGAAATGGCTGATGGAGCTGGGGTATGTGCCAAGCTTCTGCACGGCATGTTACCGGGAAGGGCGGACCGGGGATCGCTTTATGTCCTTGTTAAAAAGCGGCCAGATCGTAAACTGTTGCCATCCAAATGCGTTGATGACGCTGAAAGAATACCTAGAAGACTATGCGTCTGAGGATACAAAAAAGGTCGGGGAAGCCTTGATTGAAAAAGAACTGGATGTAGTTACAAACCCCAAAGTACGTGGGAAAGTAGAGGAATACCTTGCAAATATCCACAAAGGGGAGCGGGATTTCCGTTTTTAAGCAAAAAAAACTTGACACATGGATTTTATCCTTATATAATCAGTAAGTGTGCACGCAGAAGCACACATATATTTTAACAGGAGGTGAAAAGGATGCCAACATTTAACCAGTTAGTAAGAAAAGGAAGGCAGACGTCAGAGAAGAAATCCACAGCGCCAGCATTGCAGAAAGGATACAACTCCCTGAAGAAGCGCCCAACCAACACTTCTGCACCGCAGAAGAGGGGTGTCTGCACTGCAGTAAAGACTGCAACTCCTAAGAAACCTAACTCTGCTCTTCGTAAAATCGCCAGAGTACGTCTTTCCAACGGAATTGAAGTAACAAGCTATATCCCAGGCGAAGGCCACAATCTGCAGGAACATAGCGTTGTCCTGATCCGCGGCGGAAGAGTAAAAGACCTGCCAGGTACTAGATACCATATTATCCGTGGGACTTTAGATACCGCAGGCGTTGCAAACAGACGCCAGGCCCGCTCCAAGTATGGTGCAAAGAGGCCAAAAGATGCTAAGAAATAAAGAGCATACCAATAGTATCACAAAAGTGTCAGGCTTATGGATTTGATCCAAGGTTAGTGTTGGAAATCGCGAAAGCGTACATTCTTTTTGTCGCGCAAGCGTATAGATTATTTCGTTGCTGCCTAGGCTCGCAAAAAGGGCTGGGCAGTTGCAATTTCCGCACGGAACACAGAAGTGAGTACCGTTGAATTAATCGAAAAAAATGGTTAAGGAGGGAAGCAACGTGCCACGTAAAGGACATACTCAGAAGAGGGATGTATTAGCAGATCCGTTGTATAATAATAAAGTGGTTACTAAGCTTATCAATAACATTATGTTAGATGGTAAGAAGGGGGTAGCCCAGAAAATCGTATATAAGGCATTTGACCGGATTGCTGCAAAGACAGGCAAGCCGGCAATCGAAGTATTTGAAGCGGCAATGAATAACGTTATGCCTGTATTAGAGGTAAAGGCTAGGCGTATCGGCGGCGCAACGTACCAGGTGCCGATCGAAGTAAGGCCGGACAGACGCCAGGCATTGGCGCTCCGCTGGCTGACGCTCTTCTCCCGCAAAAGGGGCGAGAAGACAATGGAAGAGCGTCTGGCAAATGAGATTATGGACGCTGCCAACAACACAGGCGCATCTGTAAAGAGAAAAGAAGACATGCATAAAATGGCAGAGGCAAACAAGGCTTTTGCGCATTATAGATTCTAAGCAAGTTCTAAGCTTCATGCAAGGGATAGACGGCAAGGGCGTAAGCCTTTGCGCATGAAAGAGCCTAAGCTTTGCGTAAGTGAATTAGGAGGAAAAAACCTTGGCTGGAAGAGAATATCCATTAGAGAGGACGCGGAATATTGGTATTATGGCGCATATTGACGCAGGTAAGACCACATTGACCGAGCGTATCCTCTATTACACTGGTGTAAATTATAAGATCGGGGATACCCATGAAGGGACTGCAACCATGGACTGGATGGAGCAGGAACAGGAAAGGGGTATTACCATTACTTCAGCCGCAACCACATGCCATTGGACGGAGCAGGAAGACTGCAAGCCGAAAAAGGGCGCGTTGGAGCACCGTATCAATATTATTGATACTCCGGGGCACGTTGACTTTACGGTTGAGGTGGAACGTTCCCTGCGTGTACTCGATGGCGCCGTAGGCGTATTCTGTGCAAAGGGCGGGGTAGAGCCGCAGTCTGAAAACGTATGGCGGCAGGCTGACACCTATAATGTACCGCGAATGGCCTTCATCAACAAGATGGACATTTTAGGGGCTGATTTCTACGGCGCGGTAGAACAGATTAAGACACGTTTGGGTAAGAACGCGATTATCCTTCAGCTTCCGATTGGTAAGGAAGACGAATTTCAAGGGATTATAGATTTATTTGAAATGAAAGCCTACATCTACAACGATGAAAAGGGCGACGATATTTCCATCACGGATATCCCGGACGATATGAAAGACGATGCAGAACTGTACCGTACGGAACTGGTGGAAAAAGTATGCGAATTGGACGACGATCTGATGATGGAATACTTAGAAGGCGAAGAGCCTTCGGTAGAAGCCATGAAAGCAGCGTTGCGCAAAGGCACCTGCGAATGTACGGCTGTCCCAGTCTGCTGCGGCTCCGCATACCGTAACAAGGGCGTGCAGAAGTTATTAGACGCAATCCTGACGTATATGCCGGCTCCGACCGATATCCCTGCGATCAAGGGCGTGGATTTAGACGGGAATGAAACGGAGCGCCATTCTTCTGACGACGAACCGTTCTCAGCGCTGGCATTTAAGATTATGACGGACCCATTCGTTGGGAAGCTGGCATTCTTCCGCGTATACTCCGGTACGATGAATTCCGGTTCTTACGTGCTGAATGCGACAAAAGACAAGAAGGAACGTGTTGGCCGTATCCTTCAGATGCACGCCAACAAACGTGCAGAATTAGATAAGGTATATTCCGGCGATATCGCAGCAGCCGTTGGGTTTAAATTTACCACAACAGGCGATACGATCTGCGACGACCAGCATCCGGTGATCTTAGAGTCCATGGAATTCCCAGAGCCTGTTATCGAGCTTGCCATCGAGCCGAAGACAAAGGCAGGGCAGGGCAAGATGGGCGAGGCGCTTGCGAAGCTTGCAGAAGAAGATCCGACCTTCCGTGCACATACCAATGC
>CAOKNO010000131.1 GCA_948470065.1 uncultured Eubacterium sp.
GCGTGGGTCTGCAACACCCTGATTCACCGGTTCAAATCCGGTCTGCGCCTCTTAAGAACCCTGATTTTATCAGGGTTTTTTGTTGCTTCATTTCTTATTCCATCTCCTGCGCCCGGTAATCAAGCAGTAACCTTTTCAACGCACCAGCCGCAACCGCTAAGGGACGACCTTTTTCTTCCACAAGATAGATTTGGCGGGTTGGGATGGTTTCCTTAAGTTCAATTTGACAGGCTTCCCCTGCTTCTAATGCTTCTTGCGCCAACTTCTTTGGACAAAACCCAAGCCCCAGGTTCCCCCTCACCATAGGCAGGATCTGATCTGTGGTTGCCGCTTCAAACTCCGGCTTCAGGAGCAAGCCGTTCTCACAGTAGAAACGGCTGTAAAACCGATAACTCATGGTATGCTCCCCCAAACACACAAGGGGATACTCCTGGATTTCGTGCAGGGAAACCGGAGATTCGGACAACTCCTGAAAACGCTTCCCGCCGATTAAGATATCCTGGAACTCCATCAAGGGACTCCCCTTTAAAGGCTCTTGGATGTCCGCGGGCGAAGCGACAACTGCGAAATCGACGTTCCCCTGCCTTACCGATGCAATTGCCTGGCTCGTAAGGTGGTTCTGGATACGGACGCGGATCTTAGGATGCATTTTTTGAAACTGCTGAAGAGCAGGCAAAAGCAGCAAGTGCAGCGCCGTTTCACTGGCTCCTACGGATACAACGCCAGCCTGCAGACCCATGATCTGCTTCAGCTCTTCCTCCGCCGCCTGTAGCTGCCAAATAGCAAGCTTCACATGGGCATAAAGCCGTTTCCCCTCTGGCGTCAGCGTAATCCCACGGTTAGACCTCACAAACAGCTTGCATCCCAGCGCCTCTTCCAACAGCCTGATGGCTCTAGAGACATTCGGCTGGCTGCTGTGCAAAACATCCGCCGCAAGAGTAAAGTTCCCGTATGCCGCCGCATAATAAAACACACGGTAATATTCATAATTCACGTCCATAACATCCTCCTCTTACGCTCCATAATAATCAACCGCCTCATTCACAGTGAGCGTTTCACAATTGCTTATTCACAATATAAAAATGATATGGCAGGAATATCAAACATCTATTTTACAAATCTATCTTGGAAAAGTATAATACCATTTAGGAAATGATGCAAGCCTTAAGGAGGAAACTAATTATGAATAAAGATTTAACCGTAGGGAAGCCAGAAACTGTTTTGTGGAAGTTCTGCATCCCATTGTTTGGAAGCATCCTCTTCCAGCAATTATACAATATCGCAGACAGCTTTGTCGCTGGCAAATTTATTGGGGAGCATGCGCTGGCAGCCGTTGGAAACAGCTATGAAATTACGCTAATCTTCCTGGCATTTGCGTTTGGCTGCAACATTGGATGCTCCGTCATTGTATCGCAGCTATTTGGCGCGAAGAAATACAAGGATATGAAAACGGCTGTTTCCACATCGTTTGTGGCCAGCGGGATCTTATGCATCCTTTTAATGCTGGCAGGCATCCTGGGCGGCGCCGGGTTACTACATCTGATCCACACGCCGGATTCGCTTTTGGCAGATTCCAAGTTATATCTGGATATATATATCCTAGGATTCCCGTTCCTGCTATTTTACAATATCGCAACCGGGATTTTCTCTGCGCTGGGCGATTCCAGGACGCCGTTTTTCTTCCTGGCGGTATCATCTACTTCGAATATATTTGCCGATATCTTATTTGTGACCGCATTCCATATGGGTGTGGCAGGCGTAGCATGGGCTACCTTCCTATGCCAAGGCATTAGCTGCCTGCTTGCGGTTGCCGTTGTAAGGAAGCGCCTGTCTTCCATCCATACCGAAGGGAAAACCCCCCTGTTTTCTGTGGACATGTTTGGGAAAATCGCAGTCATTGCAATCCCAAGCATCTTGCAGCAGAGCTTTATTTCGATTGGGAACATTATTATCCAGGGCGTCATCAATGGGTTTGGCCCAGGGGTGATCGCTGGGTATTCCGCCGCCATCAAGCTGAACAACCTGGTTATCACATCGTTAACCACGCTGGCAAACGGCGTTTCCAATTACACCGCGCAAAACCTAGGCGCTGGTTTACCAGAACGTGTAAAAGCAGGATTCAGAGCCTCCGTCAAAATGGTATGGGCGCTCTGCGTGCCAATTGTAGCGTTTTACGTCCTGGGGAACCATCTTTTGATCCAGGCCTTTATGGATCAGCCATCCGAACTTGCACGGCAGTCCGGCGCACAATTCCTTATGGTTGTGGCTCCATTCTACTTTGTAATCTCTATCAAGCTTGTAGCAGATGGGATACTCCGAGGAGCCGGAGTTATGAAACAATTTATGATCGCCACCTTTACAGATCTGATCCTGCGGGTAGCGCTTACCATACTTCTCTCAAAGCCTTGGGGATACCTGGGGATTTGGAGCGCCTGGCCAATCGGCTGGTGCACGGGCGCAGCCTTATCCGTATGGTTCTACCGACAAAAATCTAAGGCCTATCGTCAAAAATAACGTTCCTTGCAGCCAGAGCCAATCGGCACGGCTTCCTAGGTTACAGGATCCTTAGAACTGCGGATTCTAGGAAATAGCATATCAGACAGGAGTAACCGCGCACTCTGTGGCTACTCCTGTTTTTTGCTTTTGCGGCATTTTTTGGTACATTTTCATATAAATACAACCACAAAACTATACAGGATAGCAAAATATTATGTTCTCTCTTGACAATCTTATGGAAAAGATCTATATTATCCTCAATACAAGAATACGTATTCACATCATGCATAAAGATACGAGGGAGAACCTGCGATATGATTACAATGACGGAATTAGCGCGGATCGCTGGCGTGTCACAGCCGACCGTTTCCAGGGTCTTGAACGGAAACCCCTCCGTAAACCCAGACGTTGCCAAACGGGTATTAGACTGCGCCAAACAACACAATTACCAACCCAACTTAATCGCCAGAAGCCTGAATGGGAACAAAACCTACCTGTTAGCAGCCATTGTCCCAGATATCTCTAACCCTTATTTTGCAGAACTTATCAAAGCGCTTGAACGAGAAGCTGGGAAAATGGGATATAGTATCTTAATTTTCAATTCCGATTATGACCATGAGAAAGAGTTACATTATTTGAAGCTGCTCCAGCAGTACCGTGTGGACGGCCTGTTCCTTGCGCCTGCCTGCGAGGACGCACAAAGCCTGCTGCCGTTCCACCAATTGTCCATCCCTTGGCTTGTGGTAACCAATTACATAGAAAATGCAGACTCAATTTACATTTCCCATGAGAAAGCAGGGCAAATGGTTGCAAGCCATCTCGTCGACATTAAGGCAAAACGTTTTTTATTTATCGGCAGGAGAAAAGACCGCAAGTTCATAGGCTTTGAACGCGGTCTGAGGGAACTCGGCGTAGATACCAGGCAATGCCTTACGGTATTCTGGGAAGAAACACTGGAAGAAACCTTAAGCCTTATGGCGGGATACCTAGAGGATCTTAACGTACGCGCAGGTATTTTTGCGACAAATGACATGGATGCGCTGGTAACGCTCCACACGATCGTCAACGCAGGGATCGATATCCCTGGCAAAGCCGCCCTGGTGGGATTTGACAATACTTTTATCAGCCAACGGACGCTACCTGGGATTACAAGCGTCAGCCAGCCGATTGGAGAAATGGCGCGCCTGGCGATAGAACATCTGCTGCTAAAGATGAAAGAAGGGGCAGGTACGGACGTGTCGCATGTGGAATTGACGGCAAAGCTTGCAGTAAGGGCAAGCACCTTAAGCGATGCAGCATTTTAAATAGGTAATTGCGAAACGTTCTCTGGGACAGACGCGTCTGTCCAATCCATACAAAAGCGGGCTCCAGATGCCG
>CAOKNO010000132.1 GCA_948470065.1 uncultured Eubacterium sp.
TTTGTATGGATTGGACAGACGCGTCTGTCCCAGAAAGGGTTTCGCAATTACCTATTGTCCCAAGTCCTTTGCAACAGCAAAATCACCGCCAACAATACCATACTTTCTAACACCGCTGCCGCCGCCATCTTATCCAAGGAAAAATTACGGAACCAGTTATTGAACAAATGCTGCATCATATAAATGCTCTCATGCGGATAATCCCCTGCCACAAGGTAAGCCTCCCGGAACACCTTAAAGGAATTTAAAAATGACAGCACCGTAATCGTATACAGGGACGGCTTTAAGCTTGGCAGCGTGATTTTCACAAAGCATTGCCACTCCCCGGCGCCATCTACCTTCGCCGCCTCGTAAATATTTTCTGAAATACCAGACAGCCCTGCCATCCATAGCACAATCCCATACCCCAGGTTCTTCCAGATATAGCTTCCTACCAGAATCCAAAACGCACCTGGCCCATTCATCCAATCGCTCCCCAAAATCCCAAGCTGTGCCAGCCAGTGGTTGACAAGCCCCTGGGAATGGAAAAACAGCCGCCACATCAGCGCCACTGAAACCGCTGGCAACGCCATCGGCATCAGAAAAGCGCTTTTTATCATCCCCCCATATTTGCTGCGGTACAGGATGACTGCGCATACAAGCGCTGCAAAGATCAACACCGGGATACAGAACACCGTAAAGCGCAACGTGTTTTTCACCGCCAGAAGGAATGCCGTATTGCCCAGCGCCGTCTTAAAATTCTCCAATCCCACAAAGCGGTTGTCGACCGCCCCCAAAAAGGAACGGCGTACGACGTCTGCATATGGCAGCAAGTAAAACACCAATACGCCCAGAAAGCTTGGCAATATCCACAAAAACCCTTTGATTCCCTTTTTTGTACCATCCTGCATACGCCGTCCCCTTTTATTCTGCCAAGTAAATATTCACCTTCTGCATAATCGCATCGGTAGCTTCTTCCGGGCGGATCTCACCCTTTAATACCTTTTCCCCTTGTTCTATTACTGCCTCTTTGATCACATCATCCCGAAGCGCCGGGGTTTTTAGCGACTCCACAAGATCTGTCAGCTTCTTTATCTCTGCTTCCGGTGTCGGCTCCATGGCGTAATCGAACAATTCGCCGCTTTCATCGCCTTCCTCCATCGCGGTAACAGCCACTAGGTTTTCTTTCCCTTCAAATTGATGCCCGTCCACCACGCTGCGGAATGCTTCGCGTTCTACTGGATATCCTCCGCTCTGTGAAATCTTTTGGGCGTCTTTCGAAAACAGATGTTTTACAAATTGCTCCGCAGTTTCCGGCTGGCTGCTTTTGCTGCTGACGCCTAGGATCATAGCTGGTACAAATACATGTTCCGCCTGCCCTGGCAGCAAGCCGTAATCCAAATCCTTAATCCGCCTTGCCACTCCTTGCATCATGCCATAATCCCAACGTCCGCTCATCCCCAAACAGGTATTGTGCCGTTTGCTTGCCAGCCCATACAGACCGCCCTCAAACGAAATCTTACGCAGTTCTTCTACAACCCCTCTTCCATCCCCTATGGCCATACCTATATTTACATCGTCCAAGCTGGCGCCATACTCTCCATAGGCCTGTTTTAATTTTGTAAGGAAATCCGTAACCTTTGCAGCGTCAAATGTCCCATCCTCTTTCTTCCATGCCGCCCCGCAGGTATACCAGAACATTTCTACCACTTCACTTGGCTCCATATTCACCATGGTATCCTTCCTCGATGTAAACGTGTCGAAATCATCCTCTGGTGAATAATAGGAACCGCTCCCCTGCGCCATCGGAATTAAAAACCTTGCCGGAACGGCAAACATTTGCCCCTGTCCGTCTTGATACGAATTTATAATATGTTCAAAATACGATTCTTTGCCCTCTGTAAATAAGGATGACAGATCCCGCAGGATCCCTTTTTCAATATACGTTTCCACTGGCATCCCATCTAACACCAGTACATCCGGGCCTTTCCCAGCCATAATTTCCGTCGTCAGCGTCTTAAGCGCATCCGAAACCGTCACGCCATTCTCCTCGGATAACGCAACCTGGTAATTGAGATAAATATCTGTGTTTTCCTTCTGGAAACGGCTGATGGACTGCCCTAGTTCCCGGTTGTCGTACAAGGAATACACTTTGATTTCCTTATCTGGCTTAGCTGGCGTATCCGCCGAATACGTATACCGCAGTAACGCAATCCCTCCCGCTTCATTGACATACGGGTCGTTCGCCGCTACCAAAAATTCCTGCTCATCTACCGCAGCCAAGGTAATCGGGTAAAATGCAGGCGCACCCAAGCTATTCATATCCCCATCGATCAACTGCTCCAACACGCTCCCGCCAAATTTATAGTGGTACAGCCCTTTCATCGTCAGATAGTACAGGCTCTCTCCTTCATTAATTGTATCCATTGCTGTGATATTCCCATTTTCTGCCAAGCTTCCCTGCAGCATTTCTTCCGAAGCAAGCTGCTCCCCTGTTTCTAAGTCATACGCCAATACCTCAGAGGAACTCAGCACAAGCATCTTATTCCCAATTGCATATGCATGATGGGAATCATAGTTCCCCTCAAATTCATACTTCTGTTTCACACTCCCATCGGAAATGCCCACCTGGTAAATGGTATCATAGATATCCTGGACAAGCGCCTGATCATTCCCTAGGCAAATAATATCCGTGCAAAGATTGGAACGCCCTTCCTGTCCACTAGCGTCTTCCCCTTCCTGGCTGCTGCCTTCTGGCTGGCCTTCCCCTTCCTGGCTGCCGCCGAGTTGGCCTTCGCTTACCTGGATATCGCCTGACTGGCTATTAGTTGCATGCTCTTCTCCTGACTGACTACCAACATCCTGTCTGGTTGAAAACGAATCCGACGCACCGCCGCCGTCTTTTTCCGACGGAAGTTCAAAGGGAACCCGTTTTCCATTCCCCTCTTGATCCAACAAGTACAAAACAGGCTTTATCCCGCCGTCTGTAATTTCATTAAATACGCAGACAAGCTTCCCATCTGGAAACAGCGCCCCATCGTCCGTATACCCCTGTTCCGAATCTTGGATTTCCTTCGGAAGGTCGTATACCGCTTCCCAGCTTGCCCCTTTATCTTTGGATTCCCAGACCCCTATAACCCCATTGTCCGCATTGCTCCCGGCAATCCGGATGGTTCCATCCTCAAGCTTTTTCATGTCAAAGATATCGCCGAACACAACCGGAAGCTCTACATCTTCCTCTAAGAAACGTCCCATTGCAACTTCTCCGTCTTCATCATTCCCTGCGCCGCCTTCCTTGCTGCCTTGGGTTCCTTCTGTTTTGCCTACCTCTCCTGCCGCCCCTTTCGTGGGATCTTTTGGGTTGCTGCACCCAGTAAAGCTTCCTAACACGAGCGCCATCACCAAGGATAACGTGGCAATACGTAACCTGTTTCTGTTTTTTTGGCATCTGTTCCAATATAAGTCCCAAACCTTCATATGCTTTCCTCCTTGTAAAATTTCTATTGATAGGCGCTTCGCAATTGCCTACCTTTCTATCCCACAATGCAACCGTCGCTTATGGACAAAAAAAGAATATCATACCATTCTCTAACCTTTCTCTAAAATGTCTTAAATTTTTTAGAGATTATTTAGAGATTTTTGTGTTATATTATTGCTACAGAGAAACGGGCAGCAAACCTCTATGATTTCATTGTATCGCATCCTCTGTAAATACCTAAAATTTCTATTAGGCGATTGCAAAACTCCCTTTCTAGAAACAGCGGATGTACAATCTGTACAA
>CAOKNO010000133.1 GCA_948470065.1 uncultured Eubacterium sp.
AACTTATTAAACAAGTAGTCTTGATTGACTACACCATTATTATACTAGGAGGTGGCGCATTGATCCATATTGCAATCTGTGATGACGAAACATATATGTCTGGCCAAATAAAGGCAATGGCCTGCAATTTTTTCCGTAAAAAAAACAGGGAGGCAGCCGTACATTTGTTTTCCAGTGGGGAAGAACTGCTGAAATACGACGGTCAGATCGATATCTTGTTTTTGGATATCCAGATGAAGGACATCGACGGCATGGAAACAGCCAGGAAGCTGAGGAGCGATAAGTTCCGGGGATTTTTAATCTTTATTACGGTACTTAAGGATATGGTATTCCAGTCTTTTGAGGTGCAGGCTTACGATTATCTGGTAAAGCCAGTCGAAGAGGTACAATTTGAGCGGACAATGGAACGCCTTTATGTTTCTATGCGGAATGCAAGCGAAGACAGCCTGCTTGTGCAAAAGGGATATGAGAGCCGCATTATCCGGAAGGATGAAATTGTTTTCTGTGAGATTATAGACCGGAAAATATATTTGAACCTGGCGACGGAAGAGGTGGTTGATTATTATGAACAGATTGAAAAGCTGGAAACGAAGCTAGACGATCATTTTTTCCGGTGCCACAGGAGTTATCTCATCAACCTGAAGCATTTAAAAGGCTATAAGAATGGGATTGCATCTATGGACAATGGCAGGGAGATTCCCGTATCGCGTCTGCGGAGCAAGGAGTTTTCTAGTGTTGTTTTGCAGTATATGAGGAGCATATAAAATATTTGTAATGGTTCAAAACAGGAGGACGGGCGCGCCTGTGAAGGTGTTAGGCAGATATGGAGTTTTTGGCAGATGGGGTAGGTAGCATGGATGAGTATCTCGATTTTTTTAATGTATATATTATGGGAACCGTTGAAACGTTCTTCCAGTTTTATTTCTTCCATAAGATTTTAAAGAGGAACATATGGTTCCCAGGTGATATCCTGTTTATAGTATGCGCGGTTGCAATCGCTTATTTTATTCCGGTTGGATCAGTCATTGGATTTGGGATATTTGTCCTTTTGCTTACGGCAGGCGGGATATTAATCTACCATTCAGATGTGAAGTCTTCCCTTTTATATGCGACGCTGGTAACTGAGATTATGCTGCTCTGCTATGGGATTGTGAAGCATCTGTCAAGCGTTTTGTATCTGCTGATACCTGTTAATTCCCGTGGTTTGTTTGGAATTGTATTTATGTTGCTGAGCGAGTTGGCGTCGCTTGGTCTGGCTTGGGTTTGTTATTATATGGTATACCGGTATTTTTCCGGTTATACGGCTGTTGAAATACAATATATGTTTTTGGTTTTTATTCCTATTTTGATGATATTTCTTATGGGTGAATACATCAATACCATTGAGTTTAGCATCGAGATTGTGGAGAGCGCAGGACCCACAGGGTATCTGTTTAATCATGGGCAGCTACTAGCTATGCATCTTTTGGGGCTTGCCAGCCTGTTCTGTCTCTTGTTTATTTATAAGAAGCTGCTGCAAAGCTTCCGCCTTAGCACGGAATTATCCCTGTTGGAACAGGAAGAGCATTCCCTGAACCAGTATGTGGAGGAAGCGAAAGCCCGTTACGATGAGACGAAGTCATTCCGCCATGACATAAGGAACCATATTGCAGTCGTAAAAGAACTCTTGCAAGGAGGGAAATTGGAACAGGCGGTAAGCTATATGGAAGACATGGATGAGATGGCAGAAAAAATGTCGTTCCCCTGTAGCACCAATAATCCGGTAGTGGATATCCTGGTGGGAAATAAACTAGGGCTTGCAAAGAGCATGGGGATCCGTGTGGACTGTTCTCTCCTTCTGCCATATCCCTGCGGCTTGCGGGATATTGATATCTGCATTGTCCTGTCAAATGCTTTGGATAATGCAATCCATGCATGTAAAAATGTAGGCTCTGGCACAGAAAAGTATATCCATGTGTCTGGGCGTATCCAGGGAGATTTCCTTATGTTGGAAACCCAAAATAGTTTCCATGAAAAAGGCGCGTTCAGAAAAGGGACGGGCCTGTCAAATGTAAAAAAGGTAGCTGAAAAATATGGCGGCGCCATGAATATAGAAACAAAGGAGAATGTATTTATCCTTCATGTGTTGCTGATTATTCCACGTAATTGTTCAAGGGATATCTGACATGCCACAGCGTCTAGAAAGTATCCCACAGCAGATGGATAAATCGGCGGTTTCTAATGGACGGAAAAGAAAGAGGAAGATTCTGTAACGGGAAGAAAAAATATTGGAATCGGAGGGGAAAAAGTGAATAAGAACATAGATGGTTGTGGGACAGGGATTGAGGCAGTTATAACCAGTTTTAACCAAGGAACGATGATCCTTGAAGCCGTTGAATCTTTATGTGCCCAGACATTATTGCCACAAAAAATTATAATTGTAGACGATGGATCCACCGATGAAGGTTCCATCCGTGTATTAAAAAATCTTGAAAACAAGGCTGGTTTACCAATTCCGGTTATGATACAATACCAGGAAAATAGAGGAGTATCCGCTGCAAGAAATGCTGGTATTCAGAAAGCGCAGGCGCCAATGGTATTGGTGTTAGATGGGGACGACAAGCTGAAGCCCGAATATATAGAGTATGTAAGCCAGATGCTCCTTGGCAATCCGTCCATGGTCGCAGCATCCTCGTGGATGCATACATTTGGGACGTTAGATTCGGTTGTTTGCCCTTTGGGAGGGAAGATAAATGCCTTTTTGTCCCGTAATTGTTGCCCAGCGACACATATTCTCCGCCGGGACGTATTTGAACAGTGCGGGGGATACGATGAATCCATGCGTTCTGGCTTTGAAGATTGGGATTTCTTTTTAAGTATGTTAGAGACTTCTCCGGAGTCCTTGATTGGGATTGTTGATAAACCGCTGATTCAGTACCGTACGGCTCCTGCTTCGTCTAATGTAAAAAGCATGGAGAAACGGCTTGGGCTTATGCGTTTTATCATTGAAAAACATAAGGATAGCTATCATGGGCATATGGTGGACGCACTGTTGGGCGTAGAAGCTATTTCAAATTCAAGGCTATACCAGTGGGAAAATGAAGTGGCTCACGCAATAGCAAGCCATCAGGAAGTAAGCCAGTCATCGCACGATTTTTTAAAAAGCCCTACCTATGGAGATGGCGGAATGGCTTCGGCTGTACGGATTGCTTCGGATTTAACAACGAAGCTTGGACAGAGCAGGAAGGAATAACAGGAGGGCATAACATGGACTTGTGGGAAAATTTTGGGATGAACGAAAAGATGGCCGGGTTGTGGCAGGAATTGGGGATCAGCGCAGGAACGGCAATTGTGATTTTAGTTGCATTATATTTTGTGATTAAATGGGCGGTTAAAAATGGAATTTTAGAAGCCTACAAAAAAATTGAAGAAAAGAAAGCGCACGGTGATGGAAAAGCAGATAAAACAAACAGGGAGTAGGAGAACTTCGGATTTGATAAAATTATAGTAGGTAATTGCGAAACCCTCTCTGGGACAGACGCGTCTGTCCAATCCATACA
>CAOKNO010000134.1 GCA_948470065.1 uncultured Eubacterium sp.
TACAGATTGTACATCCGCTGTTTCTAGAAAGGGAGTTTTGCAATCGCCTAAAGAATAACATTATAGGTAATTGCGAAAACCTCTCTGGGACAGACGCGTTTATTCCATCCATATCACTCCCTACATCCCCCATGGACAGTAACATTATACTATCCTTTCAAAATTATTGCAAATATAATGATTGAAACTTCTTCTTTTTTGGTGTAAAATTATGTTATATCTATGACGGCAGCCAGCCTTTTTGGCAAAACAGGCTGCAGACAGGGATTTGAAACAGCCCAGGACAAGACAGCGGACGCCTGGGTTACCATAGAAATACTGTAATCAGCAAGGAGCAATGCACATGGAGAACCCAAAGATATTAATTTGCGACGATTCCATCCTGGCACGTAAGCAATTAAAGGATATTGCCGAAAACTGCGGCTACCATAACCTCATAGAAGCATCCAACGGGCAAGAAGCTATAGATTTGTACCAAGAACACAATCCGCAGCTTGTATTTATGGATATTGTCATGCCAAAAAAAGGCGGCGTAGAAGCGATCCGTGAAATCCGCAAATCCGATCCCAAGGCCTATATTGTAGTCGTTTCCTCCGTCGGGACCCAGACGCAGCTAAAACTTGCAATTCTAGAAGGCGCACGTGATTTTGTACAGAAGCCGTTTTCTTCTACTGCAATTGTAGAAATTTTAAAAGGACGTTTTGAAGGGAGATATTGATTATGATGCACACACAATTTTTTGGCAACTTTTTATTGAACAAAAGGGTCATTACCCCCGATCAACTAGTCGAAGTATTGAAAATCCAGAACTCTACCCATAAGAAAATCGGGACTTTGGCCATCCATGCAGGCTATATGTCCGCCCATGAAGTAGAAGACGTCTGCACGATGCAGACCCACTGCGATAAACGGTTTGGGGAACTTGCCATAGAACTGGGATACCTGACCAAAAGCCAACTGGATGAACTGCTAGAGATGCAGCTTCCAGATTATATGCTGATTGGGCAGATCTTAACGGAAAAAGGGATTCTGACACGTATCCAATTTGAGAATATTTTGTTTGAATACAAGAACACATATGAAATCTCTGATCTGGACTTACTGGATGAACAGAAGGAAATGGTAGATAAGGTCCTAGAAAATTATTATCTTTTAGAAGATATCCCGAATTTCCAGGATATCCTATTTTATATCCGGCTCTTTTTCAACAGCCTGATCCGTTTTATTGGGGACGACTTTACGCCATTAAAGGTCATTACCTTACCAGAGGTCCCTACGAATTACAGCGTATCGCAGGATATCAAAGGACCGCTCTCCCTTTTATCGGCGCTGGACATGGATACGGATACTGCGCTTGCATTCAGCAGCAGGTACGCGGACAAAGATTTCCAGGAAGCCAATGAATTTGTCCAGGCCTCAATTGCAGACTTTTTGAACCTGCACAATGGGCTTTTCGCCGTAAATATGTCAAATGATTTTTCGGTAGAGCTTCACTTAGAACCACCCATCCTACAAGAGGATTCTATCTTAGATACTGAGGCAACCGCTTACCTTTTGCCAATTATGTATTCGTTTGGGACAATTAATTTTATTTTTTCAGTGCTATAGAATCTATTCCGCAAAACAAAAGGGGCTGTTGCAAAGCATCGCATCCTAGCAATATATGGGAGAACCGGAAAGATACCGGCGCCATATAGAGTTGGAAGCGTTTACTTTGCAACAGCCCTCTGTTTCAGTGCAATAATTGTTTTCATCCGAACTGCTTTGGCAATCTGTTTATATCCCTAAAAACTTCTTTACGGATTCCTTCATTTCTGACACTTCACAAACAGTCCTGTGCAATACTGGGGCATTGCGGATCTCCTCGATTGCCTGCGGTATTTTTACCCCAGAAATCGCTTCGAGTTCGTCCACCAGTTCAAAGTCCGGACGCCCCTCATACTTGCTGTCAATGGCTGACATCACGCTCTTAGTGAATTTATATGGGCTTGCCGTCGATGCGATTACCGTCTTGGCCGTATCTCCCGTTTCTGACAGGTATTTCTCGTACACAGAAGCCGCCACTGACGTATGGGTATCCATAACATAGCCTGTTTCCTGATATGTTTTCTTTATCATAGCAGCCGTTTCCGCTTCACTCGCATAATTCCCATAAAACGCTTCTAGTTTACCTTTCATCTCCGGCGTTATTTCATACCTGCCCTCTTCCTGCAAGGATTTCATCAAATCCTTATTTTTCTCCGCATCATTCCCTGCAATCCGGTAAATCAGACGTTCCAAATTGCTGGAAATCAAAATATCCATAGACGGGGAGGACGTCAATAAGAACTCCCGGTTCTTGTCATACGTACCAGTCGCAAAGAAATCATACAAAACCTTATTCTCATTGGAAGCGCAGATCAGCTTCCCAACTGGCAGCCCCATGCCTTTCGCGTAATACGCTGCCAGGATATTCCCAAAATTACCCGTTGGCACGGCCACGTTCAATGGCTCGCCGTTTTTTAACGCGCCGTTCCCCACCATCTTCGCATAAGCATAGACATAATACACAATCTGGGGAACCAGCCTTCCAATATTAATGGAGTTAGCAGAAGAAAACTGGAACCCTGCCTCCGCCATCTCCTGCGCAAGCCCTTTATCAGCAAACATCTGCTTTACGCCCGTCTGCGCCTGATCGAAGTTCCCATGGATCCCTACCACAAACGTATTACTGCCCTTCTGGGACACCATTTGTTTCTCCTGGATTGGGCTGACGCCATCCTTGGGATAGAATACAATAATCCTGGTCCCTTCTACCCCTGCAAACCCAGCCAAAGCGGCCTTTCCTGTATCACCCGATGTAGCCGTGAGGATGACAATTTCACGCCCTACCTGGTTCTTCCTGGCTGCTGTAATCATCAAATGGGGCAGGATAGAAAGCGCCATATCTTTAAATGCAATCGTCGCGCCGTGAAAAAGTTCCAGGAAATAAACGTCCTGCACCTTCTTCAGCGGGGCAATCTCATCTGATTCAAATTTGCTGTCGTAAGCGCGCGCAATGCAGCCTTTTAATTCCTCTTCCGTAAAATCCGTAAGGAACAGTTTCATGACTTCGTAGGCCACTTGCTGGTAATCCATCTCAGCCAGCTTCTCAATGGGGACGTCCAATGCCGGTATCTGCTCTGGTACAAACAGCCCGCCATCCTCTGCAAGCCCCTTTAAAATCGCCTGGGAGGCAGGCACCCGTTCTCCTTGGTTCCTTGTACTTCCATATAACATAATCTGATCCCACCCTTTTCTTTTCTCATGTCCCGATCCAATCGGACTTCCCCCATTATAAAAGTTTTATGCTTTCCTGTCAATCCTTCCGGAAACAATCTACACGACAAACGCATGAATATATTCCACAACCAAACCTGTACAACGAATAAATTT
>CAOKNO010000135.1 GCA_948470065.1 uncultured Eubacterium sp.
ACAAACGCTCCTAACCCTTACATGGCGGATCCCCGCTATAAACCCACAAACGCTCCTAACCCTTACATGGCGGATCCCCGCTATAAACCCACAAACGCTCTAACTCTTACATCCCAAGGAGGCCACTATGAAAATCTGGAAAGACACGCTCCCCTTCCATCCCACCCACCCGCTAACTACCGAATACTTTACCGAAGCCACCATCCTATTTGACATCGAAACGACAGGCCTTTCGCCCGCCCATACGCACGTATACCTAATCGGCTGCGCCACGCGTAACCATAACGCCATCCAAATTACCCAGTTTTTCGCCGAAACCCCAAAAGAAGAACCAAAGATCCTAGAAGCATTTTCCTCGATGCTCTCCCACTATGGCATATCCATTACCTACAACGGCCTTGGTTTCGATATCCCCTACTTAAACCACCGCTACGCGCACCATTGCCTTTTGGGAAACCTAGACAACATGAAGCACCTGGATTTGTTCCGCGAACTATCCAAATACAAAAACCTTCTAAAACTTCCAGATTTCAAACAAAAAACGCTAGAACGCTTCCTAGGCCTGCAGCGGGACGATCCTTATTCCGGCAAGGAACTGATCGAACTCTATTCCCAATCCCTTGCCCCCTCCGCCCCAACCGCCCACACAGAAGGCTCCTCGGCAACAGATGATCCCATCCCCTCCCTAAAACAGCACAATTACGAAGACGTCCTCGCCATGGCAAGCCTGCTGTCCGCCCTTTCCTACCAGAAGCTATTCACCGGAAATTTCCAGATATGCTCTGTGGAACAAAACGCATACCAGGATTTCGAAGGCAAGGACGCCCAGGAACTGATCTTTTCCTTAGAAACCGACTATCCGCTGCCCCAGCGTATTTCCTATGGTTCCGATGGCATTTACCTGACCGGGCAAGGACGCCAGATCAAATTATCCGTCCGCATAATCCAAGCGGAACTCCTGCATTTTTATCCAAACTACAAGGATTATTACTACCTTCCAGCAGAAGGGAAAGCCATACATAAAAGCGTTGCCTCCTACGTCGATAAGGATTACCGCACGGCAGCAAAAGCCAGCAACTGCTATGCCAAGAAAAACGGCTGCTTCCTGCCACAATACCAAGAACTGTCCACCCCTTGCTTCCAACGGGCTTACCGCGGCAAGGAACTCTACTTTGAATTGGAAGGCTCCTTCCTGGATTCTCCTGATTCCCAAAAAAAATATGCCCTGCATCTTCTGCAGCACATATTATAACAGCATATTGCCCCCTGGGATTACCTACCCGCCCCCACCAGGAAACGGCTAACGTCCGTGGGCATCCCCCTCTTTGCCCTACAGGCAAGAGCGGCGGCAGCAATCGGCCGCCTTTGGGATACCCGTCCTACGTCGCTCCTCTTTCCGCCAAGTATCATCCTTTTTGGAAAAAGAACGCTTTCTTACGCTCGTAACCTAGCCTTTTGAAATCTATCATTTGCTCTGTGCTTCCAATAAACAGTATGCCGCCGTTTACCAAAGCAGAATGGAACTTCTGATAAATTGTATTCTTTGCATCTTCTGTAAAATAAATCAACACGTTGCGGCAAACAATTAATTGGCATCCGCCAGGATAAGGATCCTTCAGCAGGTTATGCTGGCTAAACTCGACCTGACGCTTGATTTCATCGGAAATCTGGAAGAAATTACCGGACTTCGTAAAATACTTCCGTTTAAAATCGGCTGGGACAGACACAATGCTCTTCTCATTGTACAGCCCAATCTGTGCCTTTTCCAGCACCTGCCTATCAATATCGGTAGCAATCACCTTAATCTGCTTCAATGGAAGGTATTTCGACAGCACCATCACCAAAGAGTAAGGCTCATCCCCAGTAGAACAAGCAGCGCTCCAAATCTTTAAGTTCTTCCCAAACCGGCGGATCAACGACGGGAAGACCTCCCGCTCTAATACATCCCATTGCGCCGGGTTACGGTAAAACTCCGATACATTGATCGTCAGAAAATTTACAAACTGCTCGTATCGCTCTTTGTCATTCCTTATCAACGCCACATATTCCTGGTAGCTGTTGATTTGGTTCCGGGATATCAGGGTATCAATCCTCCGCTTCATCTGGTTCTCCCGGTAAGCGTTCAAATCAATCCCCGTCAATCCCAAAATATCCTTCTTGAAATCTTCATAGCCAATCAACATGCAAAACCCTCTATTCCTATGCTTCCTCTTATAGCCCTTCTGTTTCTGCTACTTCTTCCTCAGCCGGAACTTCTTCCTCTTCTGCTGGGGCAGCATGTTCCATAGAAGCCAGCAATGCCTTAATGCTCAAGCTGATCTTGCGTTCTTCTTCATTGAAATCTACAATTTTAGCTTCGATTTCCTGCCCAATGTTCAGCACGTCAACCGGACGGTCTACGTGTTCCCTGGAAATCTGTGATACATGTAACAACGCATCCACGCCTGGAGCCAGTTCCACAAATGCGCCGAAATCCGTCATCCTGGCAACTACGCCTTTGATCACTGTCCCTGCCGCATACTTCGTCGCCGCGTCTTTCCATGGGTTTTCATCTTCGAACTTCATACTAAGGGCAATCTTGTGTTCCTTGATATCCTTAATGAATACCCGGACAACTTCTCCAACCTTAAATACCTTCTTCGGATTCTCTACCCTGCCCCAGGACATTTCAGAGATATGGAGCAGGCCGTCTGCGCCGCCCAAATCAATAAACGCGCCAAAATCTGTCACATTCTTCACGGTTCCTTCAAGCACATCGCCGACATGGATCCGCTCAAACAACGCCTTCTGCAGTTCTGCCTTCTTCGCAAGCAAAAGCTGCTTCCTGTCGCCGATAATCCTTCTCCTGCGCGGATTGAACTCTGTAATCACAAATTCAATTTCCTGATCCTTGTATTTGCCCAAATCCTTCTCATATGTATCAGATACCAGGCTTGCAGGAATAAAAATCCTTGTCTCATCAATTACAACGCCAAGCCCGCCTTCTAAGACCTGCGTTACCTTTGCAGTCATCACCCTGCGCTCGTTAAACGCCTCTTCCAGCTTCCTGCTGCCCTTCTCTGCTGCCAGACGCTTGTAAGTCAGGATCACCTGCCCTTCGCCATCGTTTACTTTCATAACTTTTGCTTCCATCGTATCACCCACAGATACCACGGTGGTGAGGTCAACATTCGGTTCGTTCGTATATTCATTCCGGGTAATAATACCATCGGACTTGTAACCAATGTTCAAGATAATCTCGTCTGGCTTCACATCAATAACGTTACCTTCCACTACCTCTCCGTTCCTTATTGTTTTTAATGATCCTTCTAACATTTGTTCAAAACTCATTTCCGACATCTTTTTTTGAACCTCCTCAATAATTT
>CAOKNO010000136.1 GCA_948470065.1 uncultured Eubacterium sp.
TTGTACAGATTGTACATCCGCTGTTTCTAGAAAGGGAGTTTTGCAATCGCCTATCGTTTTCAAAATATAAGTTATATGAAAAGATGGGAAAAAGTTCTTCCATTTTATCAGAATACTTCGTTGAACAGGTCATATTATGCGGTTTTTCATGCAATGCGTTCAGCGAATGTGTGCCGCCTAACTGTTCCAATAAGGATTTCCTGTAAGGCAAAAACAAAATAATAGGATATTTGCCCCTTATTTCCAAATCTCTTTGCATTCCGTATAGAATAGTCATTGTATCTATGACTTACAAAAGAGAAAGCAAGAGGTAAATATGAGTACGAAACAACCAATTCGGTCTTTAGAGGAAATTGAGGAGTTAAAAGACTATTTTTTCACAAAAAAATCCAATATGAGGAATTATGCGCTTATATGCCTGGGTATTAATTCTGCGTTGCGGATTAGCGATTTGCTGGCTTTGGAATGGAAAGACGTCTATGATTTTGCCGGGGATTGCTTTATGGGGCACATTACCTTGACGGAAAAGAAGACGGGGAAATATACGCAAATTGCCCTGAACAAAAGCGCTGTGGAAGCGCTTGCTATTTACAAGGATACCCTTGCCGGACTGAAGCCAGAGGATTATATTTTCACTGGCAGGGATGCGGGAAGCCATTTGAGCCGCTCCCAGGCCTTCCGCCTGATCCGGGACGCGGGAAGAGAATTGAATTTTGAACATGAGATTAGCTGCCATTCCTTGCGGAAGACGTTCGGGTATCATGCGTGGAAATCCGGCGTGCATCCGGTTATCATTATGATGATCTACAACCATTCCTCGTTCCAGGTCACGAAACGATATATTGGCGTGGATCAGGACGATAAAGATCAGGTATTTCTGGATTTAAATCTTTAAAAGCAGACGTGCTTGGGGAAAGATAAAAATTCCATAGGAAATGCAAATAAGCATGCAACATTTTTATCAAAATGTTGCATGCTTATTTGCATTTATAATATCGGATGTTCTTTCTGATACTTAACCCTTTTTAAAATTTTTATATTTCTGTTTTTGGAAATGGAATGCTTGGGATATTCATCTGTCCTCTGGAAAAGGCAGGAATCTTTCTTATTTTATAGGAAAGTGCGTCCTATAGAACAAAAATCCTCTGGGATGACGCGCAGCTTGCGGTAGGGAAATACTTATAATGAGAAAAATCGACGATGGGTTATCGGTACGGACAATTAAGCTTACGAAAAGACCAATAGAAAATACAGTTGGTTCCAGACCAGCGTTGGATAGGAAACAGACATATGGAAAATTAGCCTGGCAGTTAATATAGTAGATATCCTAAAAAATGTGGGAAACAGACAGCAGAATTTTTATGGGGAACGGATGAAATTGACTGCTTTTTTACTTGAAAAAATTAAGCATGCTACATTTTGATAAGAATGTTGAATGCCATAAGGCTAGGAAGCGCATGTTTTTTATGCAGGAAGCAAGGAGGCTGGGATATGTTAAAGCTCACAGTAAAAGCAGGGGAATATGTGTTAATTGGGGATCAGGTAAAAGTGGTCTATACAGGCGGCAGCAGCGAAAACGCCCATATCTTGGTAGACGCCCCCAAATCCATGAATATCGTAAGGAGCGGCGTTCTGGAAAAATATGGGATGGCGGCGGATCCAGGGAACGAAGTCGTACATCATAAAGATCCGGGGATCTCACTGGAAGCAAAGCAGAAAATCAACGCTATTCTGAGGAGCGAGAAAAAGCGGATACGGGAAGAGCGTGCAGCTAAGGAGCCGCAAAGGAAATACGGTTAATCCATTCGGTATAAAGCCCGGGCTAACCTAGGGGCCTGGGTTTTTATATAAATTTATAGGTAATCCGTGCCAAACGGCACACAAGCCATAACGCAAAAGGATTTGCGGAAATTTTAAATAACAAGGAGGAAATAATTATGGCAATGGTAGTACAGCACAACCTTACAGCAATGAACTCCAACAGGCAGTTGGGCGTTATCACAAGCGGGCAGGCAAAATCAGCGGAGAAATTGTCTTCTGGTTATAAAATTAACCGTGCGGGCGATGATGCTGCAGGTTTAAAGATTTCTGAAAAAATGAGGAGCCAGATCCGCGGGTTAAATAGGGCTTCCACAAATGCACAGGATGGTATTTCCTTGATCCAGACGGCTGAGGGCGCTTTAAATGAAGCGCATAGCATCCTGCAGCGTATGAACGAATTAGCAGTACAGGGCGCGAACGATCCGAACCAGGATATTGACCGTGACGCTATTAATGAAGAATTAGCGGCATTGACGGATGAGTTAGACAGGATTTCCCAGACCACGCAGTTCAACAAACAGAACTTATTGGATGGGAATTTCAAAGACAAGAACCTTCATGTTGGCGCAAATGCAAACCAGAAGATTTCTATCTCAATTGACAGTATGAATGCAGATGCTTTGGGATTAGCTAAGGAATATACAAAACAGGCAGGGACGTCACCGAAGAAAATAGTATATAACGGTGTTTCTTTATCCTATAAGCCGACGAACGCAATAAGCAAGAATAAAGCATGTTTCGTATGTGCTGTTAAAAAGGGTCTGAGCACTAAAATGGCGCAGAGCGCTCAGTTTACGGCTCAGTATGACTCTACTACTGGATCGATTTATTACAAGGCTACGATCAGTGGGAAAGAGAAGAGATTTGCAGCAGCTAGCACCGCAATGAAGAGTTATGTAGCAGATCAGAAAAATATCGCTACTAAAGCAATTGCGGATGATTTCCAGAAATATGTTATGACGTCTTCTGTGGATAGCGTTACAGGTACTACAGGTGAACTTAGGTACGCGGCTCGTGTGGATGATTATGCGGTTGCGAATAAAACAATTGTAAAAGTCCAGGATGCAATTAATAAAGTATCGATACAGCGTTCTGCACTTGGTGCGCTGCAGAATAGGTTGGAGCATACCGTTGCAAACCTTGACAATGTTTCTGAGAATACACAGGCGGCAGAATCCCGTATCCGTGATACAGATATGGCTTCTGAAATGGTTGAGTACAGCAAGAACCAGATTCTTGCACAGGCTGGCCAGTCTATGCTTGCACAGGCGAACCAGGCTACCCAGGGCGTATTATCGCTGCTTCAGTAATTATTGTACAGACAGTAAAATAGAGTTAGGAAGAAGATGGGGCTGTCGCTTTAACGAATGAAAATTCGTGAAGCGGCAGCTTCATTTTATC
>CAOKNO010000137.1 GCA_948470065.1 uncultured Eubacterium sp.
TACAGTGGTGTGGGAGGTCGGCTACTCAACTAATGGGTAGCCTCCTACCCGATCTTATAAGACGATTATTACACAGTTTGTAATTCAGCAAGCTGTTCTACTTCTGCAATACTAAGGTCAGAGTATTCTGCGATTTCTTCAATTGTTAATTTCCCTATCTGCAGCATTCTCATATTTCTGTGCAATTTCATTAATGACATCACCCGATAAGTCAATAATTGTCTATCGGAACTGGGGCTTTGGCATTCTTTGGGAAAAGGCAAAGATCCAAAGCCCCATGTTATCTGATTGCGCACGTGATGAATTGCCTGGCGGTTCCAATCGCAGTAATTTCCTGTTTGCCAGGGCGGTAGCTGGCGTTCTAGAATTATTTTATATCCAGTAACTTCTTTACTGCCTTATGCATATCTGGATATACACGATAATGAAGTACAAGCTTCCGTTCATCCTCTGAAAGATTAAAATCATCCATAGAACTGGTATATCCGAATGTACCCAAAATATTTTCAATATGGTAGATTTTGCAAAGAATTAGCAAGGTGTCTGCATCAGGCTGAGTCTGCCCGCTTTCCCATCCATAAATTGTTTTTGGCGCAACAGGTAACTTATGCTCTTCTAATTTTATTACCAGGTCGTTGACAGAATAATGGTTGAGTTTCCGATATGCTTTTAAGACCTTGGAAATATTCGGATTTTTCATTTGTTTCACCTCCTCTCCATCATAGACTACAGGTAATATTGCGTCAATAAAATTAAAGAAATTCCCTGAAAGTGGAAAAATATTTTGTTGAAATTCTCTTTTGGAAAGAATATAATAAGGAAAACAAGAACAATTAGATCAAGAAAGCGGAGGATCGGTATGAGGGAGCAGGCAAAACGGTGGTTGGAAAGCCAAATGGAAGAAAAGCATATACCGATAGAGGTAGTGGCCAGCGTCCTGGGGATCCCGCAGGAGAATATGCGTGTCGGATCAGGCCAGCGCCTGGACGCCGACGAGTTGTTGCGGATCTGCGCATACCTTTGCATCCGCCCTGAGAATATACCCATTGAATAATGGCAGGAGATACGAAGTGGTTTATCCTGTCTTTGGAACCGTATGCTTCTGAATTCATCTACCAGCTTTCTTAGCTTATTTCGGGCATTGAATTAATGCTGTGCCATTCTTTTGCGCCATTTTTCCTAAGTGGTTTCAACTTTATTCCAACAGAGACATAATTGTAAAATAGCTGGTTTGATGATACAATGGACAATAGGGAATTGCGAAATGTTCTCTGCAACAGACGCGTTTATTCCATCCATACAAAAGCGGGCTCCGGATGCCGCCGCAAGTCGCCCTTCTTTTGTATGGATAGAACAATCGCTGTTCCTAGATATTAAGTTTTGCAAACGCCTAACTATGGACAAAATGGAAAGGGGTTTTTGAAATGTTAAAGGCTATTAAGGGCGACATTACGAAGATTGAAGTTAAGAACGTATATAGATGAGGGCAGAATCATTGTTATAGAATCATTGTTTTGGATGGAAAGCAATAGAAGAAAAAGGGTTGTTGCAAATGAACGCAATCGAACAATATATGGGATAAAAGGAAGCATATGGATACCATAGATTGTTGGAAGCAGTTGTTTTGCAGCAACCCTTTTGCGTTTGGGCATTATTTCATCGTATATTTTTGTTGGCTAGAGGGATTTTTGCCGTTGGGGATAATATCAGTCCTTTCAGTTTTTACATAATTCAGGAATAATGTCCCAAGAAGGAGCCTTTCACTTCTGGGAAAGCGGTTCCATCGGATTCCTTGGAAAAGGTCTTTGACGATGAATGATTCTCCAGGCCGCACCTTTTTTAGCTCTTCCTTCGCTTCTAACAGCAATTCGTTTGCAGTAATTTGTTCCATTGCGTCCCTCCTAACGGAAAAAGTTGATTTTTCTTCCATGAATCGTTTTTGTATCTTTCACTTCAATAAGCCCAAGCCTTACTGCAGAACCGACGGCTCCGCTGGCCTGTGCTGGCTGGTAACCATGGAATACGCTAACGTTTACAAGCTCATCAGAGGAAACCAAATGGAACGCGCCTTTTACATAAGTTACTAAGATATCCATTAATCTCATAACAACTCTCCTTTCTAAAACAGAAAACTATTAGGTAATTGCGAAACCCTCTCTGGGACAGACGCGTCTGCCCAATCCATACAAAAGCGGGCTCCAGATGCCGTCGCAAGTCGCCCTTTTTTTGTACAGATTGAACATCCGTTGTTTCTAGAAAGGGAGTTTTGCAATCGCCTAACAGAAAACTATAGATTGCATTTAAAGAATGGTGACAATGATATAAAATTTCTATTAACATGAATATTAACATTCATGTTAATAAGTAGTATTATAATGCATGTTGGATGAAAATGCAAGAATAATTTTCAATACTTGAAAATCCAATTGTAAGCCGTCATACTGAACATTGTTCATATTGAGGTGATTAATAATGAATACAATTATAACATCAAAGGAAGATATTTTGAAAGCCAGCCGGGAACTTGTCCAGCGGCAGGGATGGCCGGCAATCAACATCCGTTCTGTTGCGGCAGCCTGCAGGGTTTCAGTGGGAGCCATTTACAATTATTTTGATTCTAAGGCTGCGTTGGTGGGCGATACGGTAGAAAGCGTCTGGCGTGAGATCTTCCATCGTCCAGCGGATGAGGCTGCGTTTGAGGACGCCCAAGCTTGTATTACTTGGATGTATGGACGGATGGAGTATGGCTGTAGGCAGTATCCTGGGTTTTTTACGCTGCACTCTTTGGGGTTTATTTCCGCGAGCAATGTTTAAAGTAAATATTTCAAGCAGTTTCGTAAGAATAGTATTCTGCTGATATGGGGCTGTCGCATTATCGGTAGACTCGATGTGATAAGCGAGGAAGGAATGGTGGAAGACAGAAGGAATCTAAAGTCATTAGGATAAAAATATACAAAAGAGAACCGTCGCCATGGGGTTTTCCCATATGCGGCGGTCTTTCATTTCTACAGGTAGGGTAACATGAATGAAAATTTTGTAGAGCCTATTCCATCTAGAAAGCCATTACGGTATAATAGAGCCAGTGGTAAATTGGGATTGAACAAAATCGCTGCGCGATGGCCTGCCAGGGCTGTGGCGCAGTTTTTACG
>CAOKNO010000138.1 GCA_948470065.1 uncultured Eubacterium sp.
GGTGAATCAGGGTGTTGCAGACCCACGCCTTACCACTTGGCTACTGCGCCTTAACGAATTATATTATAACAAATACTCAGGTATCCGTCAAGAGGATTTTTAATGACTCCTACGGGAATCGAACCCGTGTTACCGCCGTGAAAGGGCGATGTCTTAACCGCTTGACCAAGGAGCCAGTCTGCGCTGCTGCCACGGTAGAAGCAGCAGCGCCAATAACAAATAGAATGATAACATAATTCAACCGCTTTGGCAAGTGTTTTTTGAAAAAAATTGTTACAGTGGATATTGCTCATAGTTGCTGCCCATTCATCTCTGTTTTATGAGGTGTTTTTGCATATTTTGAGCAGAAAACCCGAGGACATCGTCTACTTCAGGGGCATTTCTTTGCCGTCGATATAGACGGCGACAATCTGGCTGATATCAATGAAGTCCTCAAATGTCCCGCTGAAAACGCTCCATTCGTTGTTTTTCTCCTCGTCGTAATTGTTATTCGTCCAGTTCCCATGGAACAGATGGAGGTGTTCTGGTATATCGTATGCATGAGGGTGCGTCCCGTTTGGCGCTTTTTTTGCACGTTCCACTTCCTCTGGCGACATTTGGTCTGCATTTAAGATATTGCCGTCGGAATCATAGATGGGTATGGTATCTCTGGAATAGCCCATGTAGTCGCTGCGGTAGACGTCCCCGTTTGACATGACAATTTCTAACTTATTGAAAGGAATATCACGAGAGGTATCCAAAGGATCTGGGTTGTGTTCCAAAAGATCCTGGAAGATCCCGTCAAAATATAAGCTGATTCCTGCTCCGGTAATCTTACAGTTATCCGTCCCATATTTCATCGAAGAACAGTCAATGGTGCGTGCTTCCATTTTCCCAGTAGGAGCCAAATGGAAGGTTCCGATCGTATCTTCTACAACCTCATCGTCTTTATCGTAGGAGCAATAGATTTCTATTTCCAGGTTATCCAGCGGCTGCCCTGATTTATTGTAGAGTTCATTGTTGAAATAGTATTGGACAACGGAAGTGCCGTCTTCGCTTATCCGTGGTTCTGAACTTGAAGTACTGCCGCCGTAGATATTCCGTGGCCGGAAGCTATAGCCTTCATAAGTATCTGCCAGCGCTTCCGGTATGGGGAGGCTATCTTCATATAAATGTAATCCCAGGGATTCGGCATAAGCCTCCCAATCGAATTGCATTGCGATTGGCGTCTTGTCTAAGGTAGACGTCCGGATTGCATAATATGCAGATGCATTTTCCCGGTCATACCAATAATCTTCTAAAGTAAACTTAAAGTTCCGGTACGTAAAGGTCTTACCAGAGTATTCCGTCTTTTGTACAATGGGAGCGAGCTCGTTAGAAGAGGAGTCCCCATAGAAGCTTGTGAACATCTCCCAGACATTTTTCCCAGTCTGTGCATAACAGATGCTATTGATGCTGAAGCTGATGAACAGGATGCAGGCGATTGCAGCGACGGCGGCCTGCGGTTTCCATTTCCTGCGTTGTGTTTCCTGCAATGTGTTCTGCTGTGCGGCGCGGCGTAACAATTCTATCCCGACGTCATCCGTTAATCTAACATTCTCCATTGCTTCTTTGTAAATATCGTGATTCAATTTCATAATCTCCGCTCCTTTCCATGGTAAGCTTGATTTTGTCCCGTCCACGCTTTAATTGCGTCTGGACAGTGGTTTCGCTCCGGTGCAGGATCTTTGCGATTTCCCGTACGGAATATTCTTCATAGTAATAAAGATGTATGGGGATACGGTATCTTTCCGGCAGGGCTAGTATGGCTTCCCGTAATGCGTCGAAAATATCGCCAGGGCCTTCCTGGAACGCGTGGCCGCTGTCCCACTCTTCTAATTGGACGACGTCGCGATACCATTTTGATTTGAGAAGATCCTTACATACATTAATTGTGGTCCGGATAAACCAGGCTTTTTCATGCTCCCATGTACGGAACGTAGGGCAGTTTGACATAAATTTGCAGAACACATCCTGGAACACGTCTTCTGCCTGGCTTTTATCCTTACAGTAAGAATAGGCTAGTTTAAATACCGTATCCTTATGGTTCTGGTAACATTCCAGGACCCTGCTTTCTTCTGTGTACTTCATCATCCTTCACCTCCCTTATATTAAGAAAACGAATTACGATGCAGATATATCACAAAATTAAAAATTTTATTTCAGGTTTTATTTTCGTCGCTGTTTCGTAAGCTACGTTCTTTTACGATTCTCTTTTTGGATAATTCCAGATATTCTTCGCTGATATCAATTCCGATAAATTTCCGGTTTAATCTTATTGCTGCCACCCCGGTCGTCCCAGAACCGCAGAACGGATCGAAAATAATCTGCTCTGGTTCGGTTGACGCCAACACAATCCGTTCAAGTAAGTATTCTGGTTTTTGCGTGGGATGCTTTCCCTCTGTTTTTTCGGAAGGCTTTGTAAGGGAGCCTGTCCATACGTCTTTCATCTGCTTGCCGTGGTTCAGTTCCTTCATTTTGGGGTAATCAAAAAAATGCCGTGCGTTCTTTTCATCCTTTTTTGCCCATAAAATGGTTTCCGTAGAATGAGTGAAGCACCGGCATGATAAGTTTGGGGGCGGATTTGTTTTTTGCCATGTGATGTTGTTGATGATCTTAAAGCCTTCTTGTTCTAATGCCATACCAATGGAATAGATATTGTGTAATGTCCCAGATATCCAAATCGTACCATTTGGCTTTAAGGCCCTTTTGCATAATTTAATCCATTTTCTATTAAATGCGTGTTTTTCCTTGACGCCAGTTTCACGCGAAGAAAGCTTGTCCCAAGAGCCTTTGTTTACAGAGACCATTTTTCCGCTCTGGCAGGTAATGCCGTCATTGCTTAAAAAGTATGGTGGATCAGCAAATATCATATCCACGGATTCTGGTTTGATTTTTGTCAGGAGTCGAAAAGAATCGCCTAATAATAACAGCGATTCTTCCGTTTGGAAATAAAAGGATTGATTCCTTGTAAATAAGCTTTTCATGATTCTGGCTCCTTTTTCTATTATAGAAATTTAGGTAATTGCGAAACCCTCTCTGGGACAGACGCGTCTGTCCAATCCATACAAAAGCGGGCTCCAGA
>CAOKNO010000139.1 GCA_948470065.1 uncultured Eubacterium sp.
ATAAGATTACAATTGCGGGGAAAGAGTTTACGATTGGCACGTCAGCAAACCATATTGAAGCTGGGGAATTGAATGCTTCTGCGGATGGGTATAAAGTTTCTACAGATGCGATTTTTAAAACACAGGCTCTGACTGCAGGAGATAGTGTAACATATAATGGCAATACGTATACCTTGACAGATAAGATAGCAGCAAGCGATATCAATTGGGCGGCTACTGATACCGTAACGATTGGTGAAACAGTTTATACCATTGCTACAGGAAATGGGCCGGCGACTACTACAAATGCGACTACTGGAACCGTTGGTTTGGGTAATGTAGAAAAATTGATCGAGGATGCGCTGGCAGAAGGGAAACAAGTTACAAGTAATAAATTCCATACGGATGTTACAGACAAAGCTTCTGCCACTACAGCAGATACGGCAATTACCACTTCTACAATTATTGTTGCATCTCTGGCAGAAGGTGAAGTGAGTGCGGCTCAATTAAAGAATGTAGATGTGGAAACCCTTGCGAAAGCTGGAGCAGGAACAGGAGGGGCTACAGGAGCAGTACTTACAACGGGAGATAGCGTTACAATCGGCGGCGTTACCACAAAAGCAACAGAGGCAGCTCCAGCGCCTGCAAAAGATATTTATGACGCTATAGATGCATTAGTTGTTGGAAACACTGTAGCAGTTGGAAGTGGCGCAGATAAGATTGTTTATACGATTGCTGATGAAGCAGATGTAGATGAAGCAGCATTTAAACTCACAAAGGATGCTATCTTATCCAAGATCCACGATGGGGATAAAATTAGTGTGAATGGTGGGGCAGACCAAACCGTTATCGGCGATATCGCCCTTCCAGAAAGCAACGAAAAAGTAATCAGCGCGAAAAAAGCTTACGACATGATTGCAGAAGAATTGCAGAAGGCTTCTAGCATTGGTACGGATGTGGCGGCTACCGTAACAAACGATGGGAACGGCAAGTACACGATCACACAAGGTACTGTGGAAGCGAAAGAGGTATTAACGTTTAACCTTCACGTAGGCTCAGATGCGGACATGACCAACAAGATTACGATTGATATCGACGCAATGGATGCGGCAGGCCTTGGGATCAAGGGCCTGGATATCTCTGACGACAGCGGCAATTCCGCAACGTACGCCATCGACGCTATCGCAGACGCGATTTCTAAGGTATCTGCACAGCGTTCCGCCCTTGGTGCGGTCCAGAACCGTTTGGAGCATACGATTGCGAACCTGGATAACATCGTTGAGAACACCACGGCTGCTGAATCACGTATCCGTGATACCGATATGGCAGAGATGATGGTAGAATACAGCAAGAACAATATCCTTGCCCAGGCAGGGCAGTCCATGCTTGCACAGGCAAACCAGGCAACACAGGGCGTATTGTCGCTGCTTCAGTAATTATTGATATATTTTTGGAAAGGATGCCAGAGTGTTTGGCATCCTTTTTTGGCTTTTCCAATAACGCTTGCATCCAAAATACCGCTATGCTATACTCGGAGAGTAAAAGGGATAGGATACCCAAACGGTTGCTTTTTGGATTCTGGCAAACAAGCTTACCTGAATCAAAGAATCATAGAGGTAGGCTTATTTCTTTGCCGAAAGGACAAGACGCTGCCGGATCCATTTCCAAGATACGGCAATGTTATTTTTAAGCATTAAAATGGTACGCCTGCCAGGAGGGCAGGAAAGAAGCAAGGAGGCTTCTGGACAAGCAAAACATACATAAGATAAGAACAGGGGGTTCATCATGAGCACAACTCAGCCAATCCGCAAAGTCGAAGATATTGAAGCACTGAAACATTATTTCCTTTATGACAAGCCAAACCTACGCAACTACGCCTTATTATGCCTAGGCATTAACACAGCTTTGCGGATTGGCGACTTACTGTCCCTGACCTGGGCGGACATCTATGATTTTACCAACCGACGCTTTCTTAGGCACATCCCTATTATCGAAAAGAAAACAAAAAAACGTGCGCATACCGCCCTGAACCAGAATGCAGAAAAAGCGCTCGCGCTCTACAAAGACAGCCTTCCAGATGTAAAAGGTTCGGACGTCCTGTTTCCAAGGCAGGGCAGGAAAAGCGCTTTAAGCCGTTCGCAGGCCTTCCGTATCCTGAATGCCGCCGGGCAGGCGTTGCACCTGGAAACAGAGATTGGCTGCCATACCTTACGTAAAACCTTTGGCTACCACGCATGGAAAAGAGGCGTGCAGCCAGCCATCCTGATGAATATCTTCAACCATTCTTCCTTCCAGGTCACAAAACGCTATCTGGGGATTGATCAGGATGACATAGACCAGGTATTTTTCCATGTGAATCTATGAGAAAAGCTGTACCCAAGCCCGTTTTGTTAATGTAATGGCAGCATTTCGCCTTACAGCCATGAATCGTAGCGATAAGGAAAACTCTACCCTAACCCGTCCTGTAAGCGCAACGGCGGATTAAAGTTGCCTTATAGCCATACCGCGTAGCGCGCTGTCTAACCCTGGCTCCTAATGCCTGGCAGATCTGGAATAAAGGAACGCATTTTAGCTTGCGTTAGCTAAAATTCCAGGGTATAATAAACCAAAGGGCATATATGTTCTGGGGACGGCATATCGCAGGCCATTACCAACCTTGAGGCGCAGAAGTACGAACTGGCAGGCTGCCAGACACGCGCCTTCTGATGGCCGCTTATTTAAGGGAGCTTAAGAATTTCCGGATATAATGCTTTGCCATCCCTGCCCCAATACCTCCAGCAAGCTACGGGGCATGGCCTAGCTTGTTCCTCCCGCTCCAAGAGGCGTGGTATTTGCCCCCTAGGACACTTACACCCATGGTAATAGATTATATACTCCATTTTAAGAAAGGGCATGGTGGCTCTATGGCTGAATTCCTGAT
>CAOKNO010000140.1 GCA_948470065.1 uncultured Eubacterium sp.
GGCTACCCAGCCTGCCAGTACCAGGCCGGAACAAATACTGCCCAATGCCGGGAATAATTTATAGCTTTCTTCCCGGAAGCTTGAAACCCCCACCACAAGGGATACTGCCGCTAAAAGCAGCGACAAGAGCCCTGCGCTGCCGATATAGACATCCGCATTGCCTCGCTCCTTCATGGAAATTGCCACCATGAAAGCCCCGGCAAGCGCCGATGCAACGGCCATCCCCAGGGATATCTTCCCCCGCCTAGAATGTTTCTTCCCTGCAAATTTATAGCTAACCTTTTTCTTTCGTTTCATAAGCCCTCCTTACCCGATCCATCCAAAAAAAGACCAGGCATCCAATCGCCCCGCCAATGGTATTTAACAGCATATCGTCCACATCAAAACTCCCCACCTTTGACACAAGCTGGATGGTTTCTACCAGGAGGCTGCACTCAAAACTAAAAAACACCGTATACAAAAACGACCTGCATTTTGGATACAGCACCGGAAGGAAAAAACCAAACGGGAAAAATGCCACAACATTCCCAACGAGGTTCAGCATAACCGCCCAGAAGCCAAGCGTACGGCGATGGACGATAAAACGCCGGATCTCTTTAAACAACTCCAGGTTGTAATGATACGTCCTTCCCTCAAACGTGCGCCCGGCGCTCTCTGCAAAAAACAGGAAATATGCCAGGCATATAATATAGACTCCGAACATGATTTTACTACATATCCGGAGTATCCGCTTATAATCCCTTTTCACTTCCTTCGCCCTTAGATAATAATATCTGCCTTGCGCTTCAAAACCCTTGCACCGTTCACGATTGCCAAAACCCCGCATGCAATGCCGCCTGCCAGTATCACAATGCCGAGCACAATGTTCCCAATCCCTATGGATGCAAATATCTTATATGTCTTCTCATTCATCGCTTCCTCCATTCCGTGCGCTTTGCCTTCTGCGCCCTATACGCGCCGGGGACAAACAGGGGGGACGCCCCTGCCTAATTCGCCCCGTACTGTCCATAATACCGATCAATCGCAGCCTTCATCCCATCATCAATATAAATATGTCCTTTATATGGTTTATTATACAGATAATCCACGACATCCTGCATAGTTACAATGGCATTTGCCGCAAATCCATACAGTTCTGTAATCTCTTCTAACGCACTCTTCTCCCCTTTGCCCTTTTCCATGCGGTTTAAGGATACCATCAGCCCTTTTACCTCAATATCTGCCTGCGCGCGGATGATTGGGACGGTTTCTTCCATCGACTTGCCGGAAGTCGTCACATCTTCAATAATCACAACCTTATCCCCGTCGCGCAGCTTGCTCCCCAGCAAAATCCCGGATTCCCCATGATCCTTTGCCTCTTTGCGGTTAGAGCAGTAGCGGATTTCCTTCCCATACAAGCCGCTGTACGCCATTACCGTAGCCACGCTCAATGGGATCCCCTTGTAAGCCGGCCCAAACAGCACGTCGAACTCATCCCCATAATGCGAATGGATCGCCCTGGCATAATATTCTCCCAGCTTCTTTAACTGCACGCCCGTCACATACGCGCCTGCATTCATGAAAAACGGGGATTTCCTCCCACTCTTTAAAATAAATTCGCCAAATTTCAGGACTTGGCAGTCCACCATAAACCCAATAAATTCTTCCTTGTATTGTTCCATTTTATCTTAAGCCCTCCTGTCCCGATGGTTCCTTAGTTAGTCTATCATAGAAAGCCTGCTTTTTCAATTATGATTTTCAGATAATAATACATACGAGCCCGCCGTTGCTGTCATTGACGATTTTCTGCATGGTATCTTGCAGCTTCACCTGGCTTTCATCATCCATCATTGTGATCTTGCTCCGTATGCCATCCTCCACCAGCTCCCCGATGGATTTCCCAAAAATATTCGTCTGCCAGATGCCCTCTTCCTGCTCCCTGGATTCCTTGATATACCCAATCAGATCCTGCGCCTGTTCTTCGCTCCCGATAATCGGGGCAATTTCCGTTTCTACATTTGCTTTGATCATATGGATGGATGGGGACTGGGCTTTGATCTTTACCCCGAACTTATTCCCGTGGCGGATAAGGACCGGCTCCTCAATCTCAATATCCGTAAGCTGAGGCGTCACGACGCCATACCCCTTCTGCTTGACGGCCTCCATGGCGCTGCCGACCTTATCGTATTCCTTTTTCATGCCAGACAGTTCCTTAATCATAGAGATAAGCTGGTATTCGCCAAGGATCGGGACGCCCGTTAACTCGCTCATATTCTCATAGTAGTATTTCTGGTCGATATCAAACAGGATCTGGACGCATCCTCTGGAAAGCTCGATCTTTTCCAGCTTGATCTTGCGGATATACTCGCCTTCTGGCACAAGATCTGTCTGGTGCAGATCCTTGGCGTACGTGAACTGCTTTAAGATCTGCATGGCATTCTGGATCACGTTTTCTTTGATCCGATGGGAAGCTTCTAGCATTTCCACCCATTTTGGCAGATAGAAATCCACCCGTTCAATCGGGAACTCATACAAGATACTCTCTAAGATATGGAAGATATCGTCCTTCCTAAGCTGCTCGCAATTCACAGGAAGCGCCGTAACCCCATATTTTGCCGAGAGTTCCTCTGCAAGCTTCTGGCTCTCGGCCCCATAAGGCTTTTGGGTATTCAAAAGCAGGATAAAGGGCTTCCCTAGCTTCTTAAGCCCTGCGACCGTTTTTTCTTCCGCCGGGAGGTAGGCTTCCCTGGGCAGTTCCGTGATGGATCCATCTGTAGTGACCACAATCCCAATATTGGAATGCTCCCTTATCACCTTCTGCGTGCCGATTTCCGCCGCCTGGGTAAATGGGATTTCATAGTCGAACCACGGC
>CAOKNO010000141.1 GCA_948470065.1 uncultured Eubacterium sp.
CCGGACAGTTCCGCAGAAACAGGCACGGAAGGGACAGGCGCCGACGGGACAGATGCAAAACCTGAAGATACGTCGCAGCCCCAGGAAGAAGAAAAACCATTCTCCCTGGCTGACCTGGACAACCCAGAAGGCTTTGACGAACGCCCTGCCGCACAGGGCTTTACCCTGGAAAACCAGCAGGTCGACATCAATGGCCTGGATACCACAAGGCTGGACTGGGGGCAAGGCGGGGACCTGGATGAATGGAACCGCCCCGCCGGCTGCATGCAGTACCAGGAAAAATATGGCAAATACAACGCCTATTTTATCGTGGACAACCCTGAGAAAAAGGTTATCTACCTCACAATTGACGAAGGATATGAGAACGGCTATACGCCGCAGTTTTTGGATATCCTGAAAGAGAAAAACGTCCCTGCCGTCTTTTTCGTCACCCAAAGCTATGCCCGGGACAATCCTGACCTGGTACAGCGGATCATCGATGACGGCCATGAGCTGGGCAACCATAGTGTAACCCATCCCTCCCAGGGCGTATCCTCCCAGAGCATTGAGGAACAGACCAATGAGGTTATGGGCATGCACAACTACATCAAAGAGAACTTCGGCTATGAAATGCACCTGTTCCGCTACCCGGCGGGCATCTTCAGCGAGCAGTCGGCCGCGCTCTTAAATAACCTGAACTATAAGAGCGTATTCTGGAGTTTTGCCTATTTGGATTATGACGTGGAGAACCAGCCGGACCCGGCAGAAAGCCTGCAGAAACTGGTGAACAGCCTGCACCCGGGAGCGCTCTACCTGGTACACGCAGAATCAGAGACAAACGCGAATATATTAGGGGACTTTATCGACCAGGCGCGTGCGCAGGGATATGTATTTAAGTTATTTGAGTAGCGATTGCCTGTAGGGCGGAAATGGAGGAAGCACATTTCCGCCCCGTTTCTAGTTCCTCCCAAACTCTGACAATACCAGCCCCTCATTCCGCTCAAGCGTCATCCCCACGCTCCAGCTATTGATAAACAGCAGCAGCGGATTCCCCTTCAGATCCTGAATTTTCTTCATATCCGAAGTCCCCGTCAGCCTGTCCATATCAATATCTTCATTCTCAATCCAACGGATATGCTCATAGGGAAGCGTATCCAGCCGGATATCTACCTTATACTCATTTTCCAGGCGGTACTTTAGGACGTCAAACTGCAGCACGCCCACCACGCCGACAATGATTTCCTCCATTCCCGTATTGTATTCCTGGAATATCTGGATGGCGCCTTCCTGTGCAATCTGGTTAATCCCCTTTACAAACTGCTTGCGCTTCATGGTATCCAGCTGGCGCACCCGCGCAAAATGCTCCGGGGCAAAGGTCGGGATGCCCTCAAAGGCAAACTTCCCAGATGCATTGGTAATCGTATCGCCAATCGAAAAAATGCCCGGATCAAACACGCCGATAATATCCCCTGCGTAAGCCTCTTCAATGATTTTGCGCTCCTGCGCCATCATCTGCTGCGGTTGGGAAAGGCGCATTTTCTTATCCCCTTGGATATGGGTGACCTCCATGCCCGCCTCAAATTTGCCAGAACAGATGCGCAGGAAGGCAATGCGGTCACGGTGCGCCTTATTCATATTGGCCTGGATCTTAAATACAAACGCGGAAAAATCTTCAGAAAACGGATCAATCACGCCCACATCCGCCTTCCTTGGCAACGGCGAGGTCGTCATCTGCAGGAAATGCCGAAGGAAGGTTTCCACGCCAAAATTCGTTAAAGCCGAGCCGAAAAAAACCGGCGTCAGCTCCCCTTTGTCCACCATCGCCTGGTCAAAGGGCGCGCTGGCTCCATCCAACAGCTCAATCTCCTCCAAAAGCGTCTCTTTTTGCTCCGGGGAAATCACTTCCTCCAGCCGTTTTTCGTCGACGCCGATTTCCTCCCAGACGCCCTCCTTCGTCCCCTTTTGGGTGTCCGAAAACGTGAGCACCTTTTGGGTATTCCTGTCATAAACGCCCCGGAAGGCTTTCCCCGAGCCGATGGGCCAGTTGACCGGACAGGTGGCGATTCCCAGCTCTTTTTCGATTTCATCCAACAATGCGAAGGTGTCGTTGGCGTCCCGATCCATCTTATTGATGAACGTAAAAATGGGAATATGGCGCATCACACAAACTTTAAAAAGTTTTCTGGTCTGCGCCTCTACTCCCTTGGAACCGTCGATGACCATTACCGCGGAATCCGCCGCCATCAACGTACGATATGTGTCTTCTGAGAAATCCTGGTGTCCCGGTGTATCCAATATGTTAATACAATAGCCATCGTAATGGAATTGCAATACGGAGGAAGTAATGGAGATCCCCCGCTCCTTCTCAATCTCCATCCAGTCGGATACCGCGTGACGGGCCGTGGCCTTTCCCTTCACGGAACCGGCCAAATTGATGGCTCCGCCGTAGAGAAGAAACTTTTCCGTCAACGTGGTCTTTCCAGCGTCGGGATGGGAGATGATCGCAAATGTACGCCTTTTCTCTATTTCTTTCGTATACCCTGACACGATAAACCTCCTACCTATCCTTTTTCAGTACCTGCTGTGATACATGTGTATTCTATTATAGGTATGTTTCGGCTGTCAAGGCCAAATCACCCCGCACCGGATTCGTTCCCGCTTTTCTTTTGCGGCCGACAGTCTTTATTCTGTCTCGCCCAATGGGGAAATTACAATATTCTCCGGCGCAATGCCCGTTTTTCGCTTGACAATATCTTCGATCTGCGCGCGCTTGGCGTCGTCGATATTGCTGTCGGGAACCACCACGTCCGCCGTTTCCCCAGTGAGATTTACCGCCACGTCGGAAAAGCCCTTGGCTTCCAA
>CAOKNO010000142.1 GCA_948470065.1 uncultured Eubacterium sp.
TCCAGCAAGCATCTGCTGGGGCTGATTAACGATGTGCTGGATATGTCCAAGATTGAAAGCGGGAAGATGACGCTGAATATCAACCAGATGTCCCTTCGGGACGCGATGGATGATATTGTGAATATTATGCAGCCGCAGATAAAGGACAGGAAACAATACTTTGATATTTTTATCCAGTCCATCCAGTCAGAAAATGTATATTGCGATTCGGTGCGCCTAAACCAGGTCTTGCTGAACCTTTTGTCCAACGCGATTAAGTTTACGCCGGAAGAGGGACGGATTGACGTGCATCTCTATCAGGAGGATTCCCCAAGAGGGGAAGAGTACGTCAGGACCCATTTCGTTGTAGCGGATACAGGTATTGGGATGTCTGAGGAATTTCAGAGGAAAATCTTTGTCAGCTTTGAACGCGAAGGCAATGAGCAGGTGGCTAAGACAATCGGGACGGGCCTTGGTATGTCCATTACGAAAGCGATTATAGATTTGATGGGTGGGAGCATTGGCGTGAAAAGCGTGCAGGATGAGGGCAGTACCTTCCATGTTACATTGGATTTGAAGAAATCAGACATAGATGAGAAGGATATGATGCTCCCACGCTGGAAGATCCTTGTGATAGACGACAACGAGCAGCTTTGCATCAGCGCCGTATCAAATTTACAGGAACTTGGCATTTATACAGAATGGACAACGGATGGAAGGGATGCGATCCGAATGATTACAGACCGCCATTTGCAGGACGATGATTATGATTTTGTATTAGTAGATTGGAAAATGCCTGTGATGAACGGCATTGAAGTTATCCGGGAAATGAGGAATGTGTTAGGGCAAAAGCGGGTGCCGGCATTCCTGATCTCTGCTTATGACTGGAGCGAAGTGGAGGAGGAAGTAGACGCATGTGAGATCGAAGGTTTTATTTCAAAGCCTTTGTTCAAATCCACGTTGTTCTTATATCTCAAACAATATATGGAAGGCGGCAACGAGGATGAAGGCGAAGATGAGCACGAGGTTCATTTTGAAGGGAAGAATGTCCTGCTTGCAGAAGATATTGACTTGAACTGGGAGTTTATCAGTGAAATCCTTACTTCGGTCGGCCTGGTGCTGGAACGTGCAGAAAATGGAAAGGAATGCCTGGAAAAATTTGAGCAGTCAGAGGTTGGTTTTTACGATGCAATCTTAATGGATATCCGTATGCCTGTCATGAATGGTTACGATGCGACGACTGCAATCCGTGCATTGAAACGCCCAGATAGCAAGCTGCCGATTATTGCAATGACGGCGGACGCCTTTTCTGATGATGCCCAGCATTGCCTGGAGGTCGGTATGGACGCCCATATTGCTAAGCCGATTGATTTAAAAGAATGTATGCATATCCTGCAAGAATATCTGGGGAGTTAAGGCAGTAACAGCCGTCCTTGCCTAAATTGCACAAAAAAATGGGGATAACATAGGACGGTTAGGGATTTTTTCATGAAATCGGAAAAATAATAGAAAATTAATAAAAATAGTTTTGATTTTTTACGAAAAGTATGTTATACTAACCTAGCTACAAGAGATAATATGATTTGTAGCTAGGTTTTTAACTGCCATATGTCTGTAGGATGAAGTAAGTGAAATTGCAAAGGCACCCATAGTTTAACGGATAAAACGCCAGATTCCGGTTCTGGTGCTGGGGGTTCGATTCCCTCTGGGTGTATTGGAACATGAAATCGCCATGGCATTGCTTAGCAAGGCCATGGCAATAATTACATAGAGGAATGGAATAAGGAGCACATATGAGCAATTTTAAAAATGGTAGGAGAACCGGTTCTGGTACTGGTATAGATAAGATTACTGCTTTCTGTAAGAAGAACGTGAAATATCTCTCGGCAGGCGTACTGACCGCCGCGTTGCTGGTGGTGCTTGCAGTTACAATCCCTGGGAAGGATGGCAAGAAGGATGTGGAAGATCCAGGGAAGGCTGTTACTAAGGAAGATGGGGAGGAATCGAACGGAGATCCAGGACAAGCCAAAGAGGAGGACGCAGGAGAAGAAAAGGGATATGAAGTAGATGTGCCGGAAGTGAAGGCGCTGGTATCTGATTATTACAATTGGATTGCATCTGGGAAGGTGAAGAAATTAAAAACAGTTGCAAAGCCGCTTTCCGATATGGAGAGAAGCTATATCAAGATGATGAACGATTATGTGGAAAGCTATGATAATATTACCTGCTACACGAAGGCAGGGCTGGAAGCTGGTTCTTATATGACGTCCACTACATTCGATATGAAGTTCCACAATGTAGAGGTTCCTGTCCCAGGTATGGAGTTTTTCTATATCCGGACAGATGAAGATGGGAAGCTCTATATTGACAACCTCTATAGTTCGTTTAACCGTGAGATGAAGGAGAAGGAGACGGATCCTGCGGTAGAAGAGATGATCCAGGTGTTCCAGGAAGGGCAAGACGTTATCCAGCTTCTTCATGCATTTGAAAGCGAGTATGAAAAAGTCATAGAAGAGGATGGGGATGTGAAAGGGATGGTAGGCGCCGTTGCGACAGCCATCCGTGATTGGAAAGCTTCTTATACCCCAACCGAACAGCAAGCAGACGCTGAGGAGGACGGTAAGGAAGAGAAAGACAAGAAGGAAGAAAAGGACAAGGATAAGAAAAAAGACAAGGATAAGGAAAAAGACAAGAAGGAAGAAAAGGACAAGGATAAGGAAAAAG